>JAKEIB010000112.1 GCA_022614705.1 Planctomycetota bacterium
CCCGCTGTTTGAGGCCCTCACCGCCAAACATCAACCGTTTCCAGAATCCTCCGACCCTAACCAACTGAAACTGTTCGACTTATAGCCGGACACTACTGGACTAACATTATTAAGTTTCCGTCGTGCCGGCTGACGTTATCGATAGCTATCTCACCGTCAACTTGCTGGCCGGAATTTTGACGTCGCCCAAATCCAATGTCTTCCCGGGCTCGATCTTGAGGTTTACACGTCCTTGCCGGTTGGCCTTGCCGCCCTTCAGCACAAGGTCCTTTATATAGCCCTGGGCCTCATGCCAAAGTTGAAACTCGTGGGTGCCGGCGGGCAAATCCTTGATCTCAAACGAACCGTCGTCGCCCGACACAGCCATGTACGGATGCTTTTGCGACAGCACGTGAGCGTGCATGAACGGATGAATGTTGCACATGACGGGCATCGGAAGCGGGGCATCCTTGGTGGCCTTGACTTTGTTCTCGGTGTTTGCCGGGATCACGGGGTTAAATCCGAACAGCCCAATGTTCGTGTTATGGCCGGTGGGATCGGAGTTCTTAATCACCAGCGGCTGACCAACGCGCACCAGCGTGATGCGCGGCACGAATTTGCAGCCGTTATTGTCGAGCGTCACTGGCTGGTTGAGCGTCGCGGCGTAGTTCGGATGGATTTCAACTTCGCCGCGCCGCGGCACGCGCAGGTAGACGAGGACGTTCTTCAGCGCGTTGTCCTCGCCGACGACGACGATGTCGTTCTCCGGCTTGTTTTGAAAGCAGAACGGGTCTTTGCCATCCACCAACAACGGCGGCGGATCGGCCGGCTTGCCGTCGACGACGAATCGGCCCTTTAGCGAGCCCCATTCGGCGGCCATCGAGGGCGCTGTCGCAAGGAGACTCAGTAGGATCAACGTGCTGCTTGTGAGAGTTTTCAACATGGTCTGCCTCATCGAATAGTGGTGCGATCGTCAGCGCTGCGCTGAGCGGTCGTTCGGCGGCTCGTCGGACGCGGATGGCTGGCCGGCGGGCGGCTGCGTGGGCTCTTTCACGAGCTCTTTGACCGACGTGCGGCGCTTGGTGTACTCGTCGAAATTCATCAACAGGTCGACCACGCCGTCGAGCTGCATGATGCTCGTGCCGGGGAACAACGCCTGGTTCACGCCGCCCAGGTTCGGCGCGGCCGGGTCGTACGGTATGTTGACCGGCATTCCGGTGTACGGCAAGATGCGCGCAGGGCTGGCGACCCAGCGCCGCGTGTAATCCGGCCGCAAGCGGCGATAAACCTCGTCCAATCTGGGGCCTTGCGTGCGAATCGAGCCGCGGACCTCATAGTCGCCGATCGAGTGACATTTCACGCAGTAGTTGCCGTCGGTGACGATCTTCATCGCGTCGTCGAGCAGCGTGGGATGCGATCGCTCCAGCTCCGCCAGATAGCCGCCCCGGCGACGCTCGTTGTATTCGTACGGGAAGTCGGCGTTGCTATTGGCGGCGAAGTAATCGACCAGCGCGGCCGCCTCGGCGCTCGACATTCGGAAATTAGGCATCCGCAAGATGGCCGCCGGACGAATGCGCGTTGGGTCCATGAGGAAATCGTGGAGCCAATCGGTTTGCACTTTCTCGCCTTCATGATGCAGCGGCGGCGGCAGCCAGCTCCAAGCCTCGGTGGCGACGACCGATGGATTCGTCTTCTTCTCTTCCTCGATCGCGCGCGAGTACAGGTACTTTGCGAGGTCGCCGCCGTTCGTCGGAAAGGCCGTTCCCTGCGCGGGGCCGCCATGCTCGCGATCAGCTTGCAACTGCAGTATCGCGTCGGCAGAGCCCACCAGGCGCGGCGCGCCGCCCACCATCGTGTGCTGATACAACTGAAACTCGTAGTACGGCTGCGACTCGGTGTCGTCCGGCTCGATCGGCACGCCGTCTTCATCCACGAGCCGCGGCGCGCCGGTGTTCTCATCGCGAACCGTCATGCCGTGCAGCTGCGCGTGTAGCCGGCCCCGGCGATCGGGCGTTAGCGAGGCTTTCACTTGATCCGTTGTGAAGTCCGGAATAACGAACGGGAAATCGGTGACCTCGGCCGGCTGATCGAACCAATCCGGCGCGAAGGCAACGTCCCAACGCTCCGTGTCCAGCACGTGGCAGCCGGCGCAGTTGTATTTGTCGAGCACGTGGCGGCCGTCGACGATCGCTTTTTGCCGCGGACTCGGCCTGTAAATGAATCGCTCGGCCGGCGCCTCGTTCGTGAGGCCTAGGACGAACGTCATGACTGCTTCGCGTTGCGTAGCGTCGAACGGGAACTTCGGCATGCGGAGCCGCTCGTCGTAGCGCTTGGTGCGGGTGGTTTCGTAGTCGAAGCTGCGCGGCATCCGCAGCTTTTGCCAGAGGAAGCCGTGGCGCTGGTGACTGTTGAGCGACTGCAGGAAGTACACGTCGTCGGAGCTGAATTTGTCGCTACGCGGGTCGAGGCCGTGCGCGTGGGCGTCAGGCTTATGTGGGCGAGTCTCTCCGAGACTCGCATTCGCGTCTCGGAGAGACGCGTCCACGTGCTTGTCGGTCCCTTCGATGCCGTGCGTCGCCAGGAACTGGCCGATGTTTTCGAACGCCAGTTGGGACGGGTCCTTGCGACCCCAGCTAGCCAGCGGCGTGCCGATCGGCTTGGCCGTTTCGAAGCCCGGGATGTCGTGGCAACCGAAGCAGCCGTAGCGGCCGATCGAGCGGCGGGCGACGTACTTAAGCTGCCGCTGCGTTCGGTCGGCATCATCTTTGAATTTTCCCAGCAGCACGCGCTCGTCGACCTTGACGCTCGACGCAAGCCGCTCGTCGATGCCTTCGGTGGCAAACCGCTCGGCTCGGCGGCGCGGGAACGATGCGCTGAGCCACACGGTCGTAAGGTCGTTGAGCGCCTGCTCTTCTTCCGGCGAAAGCGGGCCGCTGGGCACGGGGGCTTCCGGTTTCCAGTCGGCGGGAACACTAAGCAAGAACGCCATCACGTCGGCGGCCGGGTCGGAGACGCGACCCGTCGGATTGCCGCTGGCATCGGTCTCCGCAATCGGATCGAGAAACACATTCGGCATCACCGTGCGGGCGTGATAGCGGTTCGGCGCTTTCACCCAACTGTACAGCCAGCGCTGCCCCTTCTCGCCGGTGAACTTCGCGGCGACGCGCGAAAGATCCGGGCCCTGCGTGGACTGGATTCCGGGGAAAGCGCTGTGCGAATGGCAGGCCAGGCAGCCGCGCGATTCGAATTGCCACTTGCCGCGCTCGACCGACGGTGCTTCGGTCACGCCGGCTGGCTGGTCGAGATATTCGAAAGGCTGGCTATTGGCGAGCAGAAACTCGGCCAGCGCGCGAATCTCGATATTCTCGAACCGCTCGGTGTACTGGCGGTCTGTGACCATTTGCTCTTTGCCATCGGCACCGTGAATCTTGAAATCCTTGTGCGTGTCGTCGAGGTGCTCGTGCAATAGGAAGAACTGCGGCATGCGCGTCGATAGACGGAAATCGGCCGGGCGGCGAATCCAACTGTACAGCCAATCGTAATCGACCTTCGAGGCGAGATGACGGAGGCTCGGGCCGACACGGCGGAGCGAGCCCGGGGCGTCGACGTCGCGCAACGCGTCGGCCAGCGCGCGTGTTTCTGCGGTCAGGCGCGGCTGATTGGGTTGTTCTGCGTCAGCCGCATCGGAATCTGGCGCCGCGTCGGCGGCCGGTTGTCCGGTCGCGAGTGCCGCGTCAGCACGGATCGACTTTAACAATTCATTGCGCACATCAACAGCCGACGGCCGCGCGGCAAGCGTCTGGGCCAGCTCGCGCTCTTGATCGTTCAAGCCAGGGTCCGACTGAATCTGCTGCGCGACTTCCGCGAAGTTTGGCTCGACGCGCATGTCGGGGCCGACGCGCTTGGTCGGGCCGTCGTAGCCGGGGATTTCGTGGCAACCGTAGCAACCGAATTCCCGCACGAGTTCGTAGCCATGCACCAACTTCGGCGCGGGCGGCTCGGGGAAGCGCTCGCTTGGCTTGAGCTCGACCACTTCGTGATGGCACTTGAGGCAGTTGCTCTCGATGAACCGCGCCGGCGTCATCGGGAAAATCCAGTGGTGATTGTCGAACCAGCCATACTGGTCCGCCCACAAGGCCGCTTGATCGGGATCGTTGGGCGTGTGGGAGGCCCACTTGAAATCGGTCGCGCTGCCCTGGCCGTCGTGACAGATCGTGCAGCCCATCTCTCCCATTTTGTGTGGGCTCGTGCTGCCCACGAACAAATCAAGCCGCGGGTGCGACGTGAACGGCTGGTTCAGGCCGCGGCGGATCGTAATGTCGATCGGTTCGCCCCAATTGGCCAGGTCGAGCAAATAGTGCTTGACGTCTTCCGCGGAATCGATGTCACCGCCATCGATTTGCAGAATCACGTCGCCCATTTCCAGGCCGGCCATCGCGGCCAGGCTTTGCGGAACGACGACTTGCACCGTCACGTCGGTGGGATCAATCTGGCCCGTGGTGATCACAAGGCCGTACACCGCGGTGATCGTGGGTGCGGGCGGTGCGTCTTTGCCTTCTTCCGCGGGCGCGGCCTGCGGCGCTTCGGCGGGAGTTTGCAACTGCACCGTCCGCTCGCGCTCGCCACGCGGCACGGGCGGGTAAGCGGGCTCCGACGCCGTACCGGGCGCGGTCTTGTCGATGGCCCTGTGGCAGACGATGCAGCGATCATAGCGGGCGACCGAACTGAAGTTGTAGTTAATCTTCATGTCCGGCAACCAAATCTGGTCGAGCTTGATGTCGCCGGTGTACAGCGCATCGAGCACCGGGGCTCGGTTAATCCACTCGCCCGTCGTGGCAAGCCGGCCGGGCATTTGTTCGCGAAGGCGATTGAGATCCGTTTCGATCGCCGCAATTCGCTTATCCAAATCGAGTTCGGTTGCCTGGATTTCCTTGACGACTGTTTCTAGCGCAATACGGTAGTCTTTCGCGTCGGCCAGATATGCGTCGAGCTCGACGAGCTCGTCGGCTTGTTTTTGAATTTCGAATTCAATCGCTTCCGTCGAACGACCCTCGCCAACGGCAATGCCCCGCTTGCTGACGTCAGCCGTTTGTTCGGCCGCGGCGAGCTTCCTTTTGTTCAGCCACGCGGTTTCGCGGCGCTTCGCCTCGCTCACGAACGCGTTCAGTTCGTTGATAAGCCTGGCGCGTGCTTTGCCGATCGATTCGGATTTATCCGTGATGGCCTTCTCCAGGTCGGCAAGCGCCGCGTCGAGATCGCTGAAATCGGCCGGCTCTTCCGTGACGCCCTGCTCTGTCAGCTGCTCGTCCTGGCCTTCGACCAATACCTTAAATCGCTCGACCATTTCCGCGTCGACCGGCGAGGTTTGAGCGGCTGCGAGTTGCTCGCGGAGGCGAGCGAGCTCGGCCGACGTGTCGGCCTCGGCCTGAGCGAATTGGGCCTCGACCGTCCAGCGTTCCTTGGCGCGGTCGTCGAGCTGCCAGTCGCGCCACTCGCGGTTGTGGTCCTTGGCCAGCATCCAGATCGTGCCCAGCAACATCACCAGCGCCGTGATTCCGAAGATCACGTGCATCCGTGCCTGGTCGCGCCAAGTTTTTTCAGTTGCGGGCATTCGGGGAAGGTGTCGGGTGTCAGGTGTCGGGTGTCAGAAATGTTTAGCCGCGACGCGCCAGCGGAGCGCGGGCCGCCTGGTGTCAAAAATTCAGGAAATACTCCGGTATCGCAATGAGATATTTCAAGTTAATCGTCCAGCGCAAAACCATTTTGATCGGCAGCGCCGCCATGAACAGCAGCAGGTTGGCCAGCACCATGTAGCGGATGAAGCCCATCCGCTGGTAGTAGCGGCGGAGCACGGTCACCGCCATCAATGGCGGAAGCATGATGAAGTATCCGAGCACCAGGATGATGCCCGGCGCCTCGCGCAGGAGGATATAGCCCAATTGCGTGGACCAAGTGCTGTTCGGTGGCGCCGTTGGCAGCGACCGATGGAGCCAATATTGCCAGAAGTATTCCGACATGTTGACGTTCGTCAGCGCTTCGACCTTGTGCGCATCCCAGTACTCGTAGGGACCGAAGAAATTCCAGTTGGGACCGCGCAGCAGCGTACCCAGCACGATGAGCGTCACCCACAGCTCGAGGAAACCGAGTTGGAACGTGATGTATGCGAAGCGGCGCTCGCGAATCGTGTAGTAGCCGTTGCCCTGCTTGTTGAAGTCGATGTAGGGAATCGCCATAAGGCCGACGATAATGAGACTCGGCAACACGACGCCGGCCATCCACGGATCGTAATACACGAGCATCTCTTGCAGGCCGAGAAAGTACCACGGGGCCTTGGAGGGATTCGGCGTCTTCACCGAGCTGGCTGGTTCCTCTAGGGGCGCTTGCAGCCAGATGGCCCAGAAGATGAGGACCGCCGAAAGCGCGATCATGCAGATCATCTCGGTGTAGACCAGATCCGGCCACACGAGCACCTTCTCATCGTCAAGCTTCTCGACCGGCGGCAAGCCCTCGTCCATCCGGCGGTCGTTCTCGACGGCCCGATACGCGGCTAACCATGTGAAAAACGCGAGCAGGAACACCAGCGCGACGATCGGCACGTTGTCCGGCTTGGCGACAATGGAAAAGAAGTTTGGGTCCGGCATCGAGAGGCCGAGAAACAGCAACATCAAATTCCAAATCGACCAGGCCACCATCGGCCTGACGAACCAGGAGCGAAAGAGATACAGCACCACGAGTACGGCCGTCGTTCCCAGCGAATAAATCGTGGCCTTGCTGCTTGCATTGACAAAATCGCGAAAGCCTTGCGGCACCTGCGGCATGGATTCGAGATGGGCGCCTATCGCGAGCGAGGCCAAGAACACGTAAACAATTGCGACGATCGTCCACAACAGCGCGGGCGTGAACCGGAACGCGAAGCCCGGCGTGGGAAGGCTGAAAAACGGGCGATTCTCCGACTTCTGCCAGAGATAATACGCAAAAATCCCGTTCATCGCGGCCAGCGCAAGGTAATACGGCCACAGAAACGAGGCGACGGATCCGGCGAATTGTTGTGGCGAAATTCCGTGCATGCTTAGCTAAACCGCAAGCGTTGGGTTACGGTTGTCTTGAACTCCGTGCTCCGGGCTCCGTGCTCCATGCTTCCTACAACGGTCCGCTGATGCCGCCGTCCTTGCGCACGCGCCAAAAATGAATGGCGAGGAGTAGGGACACGGCCAGGGGGATCGCAATACAGTGCAAAATGTAAAACCGATTGAGTGTTTCTTCGCCCACGTTCCGCGCACCGAGCAGCGCGAAGCGCGCATCGGTACCGCTGGTGATCATGGGATAGCCGAGCGTGAGGAATTGGTGGCCGGGGCCTTCGTGCCCGAGAATTGGTGTCGCGCGGGCCATATTCGAACCGACCGTGATAGCCCATACGGCGAGTTGGTCCCACGGAAGCAGGTAGCCCGTGAACGACAACAGAAGCGTGAGCAGCAGCAGAATCACGCCGATGACCCAATTGAACTCCCGCGGCGGCTTGTAACTACCGGTGAGAAACACGCGGTACATGTGCAGCCAGACGGTGATCACCATCGCGTGCGCGCCCCAGCGATGGATTTCGCGCATGATGCCCAGCGAATAGATGTCGCGCAGCGCCAAGATATCGTTGTACGCCCACTCCAGCGTGGGGCGGTAATAGAACATCAACAGGACGCCCGTCACCGTTTCCACCAGGAACAGGAAAAACGTGACGCCGCCCATGCACCAGGTATACGACAGCGCGATGCCCTGTTTCTTGATCGAAACCGGGTGCAGGTGCAGGAAGAAATTCGTCAGCATCACCACGATCCGGTTGCGACGGTCAACCGGCATGGGATGCCGAAAGATGCTTTTCCAGATTTGTGATTCGTAGATTATTTCGCCCAGACGCGCCATGACGTTTCTAACTTGTCGTACTGAAATTCAAAATGATGACTTAGATCCGTAATCGGGTGCCTGGAGCAACGCCCCAGTGAATGGATCTGGGGCGTTGCCCCAGGCACCCATTTTTCTTCTCTAAACAGGGATGTAACTGGCCGGGTCGTTCCAGGCGCCCATTTCTTCCTGGAACGTTTTACTCTTGTCGACTTCGATCGAGCCGTCGCTGGCAATGCTGATCGCGTAGCGTTCGAGCGGCCTGGGGGCCGGGCCTTCGAAGTTGATGCCGTCCTTGTAAAAACCACTGCCGTGGCAGGGGCATTTAAATTTCTGTTCTGCTTCGAGCCAATTCGGCGTACAGCCAAGGTGCGTACAAACCGACTTAAGGGCGACAATCTGCTGCTGGCCGTTATATTCGGTGTTGACGATCCACACGCCGAATTGCGCCTTGAAACGCTCCTCGACTTGGCCCGGCGGGAACTTATCTGCCGTGCCGACGCTGAATCGGCTGGGCGGCTCGCGCAGGATGTTCGGAAACATGAACCGCACGGTGCCGAGCGTCCATAGCGCGAACGTCGTGGCGAGGCCGACAAAGCCGATGGCCAAGAAGCTCATGCCGAAGATAAACACACGCCGCTCGAAAATCTCTTCCTTGCTCGGCTTCGCCCCAGGCTTGGCATACGCCGGTTTTACCGGCATCGGCGGCACGACGATCGCTTCCTTGGCTTTTGCCTTCTTGGCGGCGGGCGCGATCGGCGCGCCTATGGACTGTGCTTCGGCCTTCGTCATCGGGCCGGGCTTCGTGCTCTTGCGGGCCGAGGCGAGAATGCTCTGTGTATCGAGCGGCTCGGCCACCGCGGCAGCCACTTCTTTCTTTGGCGCGGCTTTGGCGGCGGGCGCCGCAGCTGGCTTGGCAGCCGGTTTCTCCTTGGCTTTGGGAGCGGCCGCTGCGGCGCCGCCTTCTTTTTGCGCGCGAGCGGCCGCCAACATCTCGGCTACGCTTAATCGACCGCCGCCCGGCTTGGTTGCAGGCTTTAGATCAGCTGGCGCTTTCACTGCGTCTGGCGTCAACTCGGTCGCTTCTTCCGCCGGCGCGCTCACGACGTCTGCGGAAGCAGTGGCGCTGTCGCCTTTAGCGTCCGCCTTGCGTGCAGCGGCCAGGATGTCTGCGACTGATTTCTTGCTCATGTCAGCCATCTTTCCACCTATGTGCCGAGAGACGGGTATCCAATACCGTGACGTCTCGGCGGCAGAAGCGCTGCGCCTTCGAGGCGCTGGCAGCCACGAAATCGCGGCCATGCGGTCGGCCCACTCACCCCGGCAATCCATTGCCCTGCAACAGGTTATAGGAAGCAGGCGGCGGGCCAGTCAGGGGATTGTGACATTTTTCACAATCTCGCTATCTATGGTTTATTGCCCGCCGCAAGGATTGTCAACAGGGGAGTGTCGCGTAACTTCCGATTCCACGACCTGAGTGCGAGCAATTCTCCGCCTCATGGCGTAGGACGTAAAGATCAAATTGCGAACTATCGTTGCGGCTCGCGGCGACTCGGTATCGCGTCGATTGGTCCGCCCGATAAGCGGCACAATTGACGTTGGCCGAAATCCGGCGGAAACTGTGGCGTTTGACGAACAATGTGCCACGCGCTCGGAGACGCGATTACAATTCCGCGATAAAGCCGCAGAGCCGACAGCGACAAATGCTGCGAGTCGTTTCCCGACCGGGCGGACTCGAACGAGACCAGAATCAACCTCATGAAGATACTCGTAGTTGGTAACGGTGGCCGCGAACACGCCTTGGCGTGGAAGATTGGCCAGAGTCCGAGTGCCGAGCGCGTGTTTGTCGCGCCTGGCAATGCCGGAACGGCTAGTGACGCGGAAAATGTTGCGATTCCGGCCACGGACATACCCGCGCTCGTCAAATTTGCGCGGCAAAACCAGATTGATTTCACGGTGGTTGGGCCGGAAGCAGCGCTCGCCGTTGGTATAGTCGATGCGTTGCAAAGCGAAGGGCTGAAGGCATTCGGGCCATCGCGCGCGGCGAGTGACTTGGAAACGAGCAAAGTCTTCTGCAAAAATCTGCTGCGCCACGCCGACGTGCCGACGGCCGACTATCGCGTGTTTCGCGATGCAAAGGCCGCCATCACGTTTTTGAAGGACCGCGACGACACGCCGGTTGTTGTGAAAGCCGATGGTCTGGCCGCCGGAAAGGGCGTCGTGGTTTGTGACAACCGCGATCAGGCGCTCGCCGCGGTCGAGCGGATTGCCGTGCTAAAGGAGTTCGGCGACGCCGGCAATCAACTGGTCATTGAAGAACGACTCCACGGCCAGGAGGCGAGTGTGCTGGCCCTCACCGATGGCCATACGCTGCTCACGATGCCCGCCTGTCAGGACCACAAACGGGCGCACGACGGCGACACGGGTCCCAACACGGGCGGCATGGGAGCGTACTGCCCCACCCCGCTCGTGACTGACCAGTTGCTCCAGAAAGTCGAGGAAAAGATCCTCGTCCCAACTGTACATCAGATGAAGCGCTCGCGGCGGCCGTTCCGCGGCGTGCTCTACGCCGGACTCATGATCACGAGCCAAGGAGTGAAGGTGCTCGAGTACAACGTGCGTTTCGGCGACCCCGAGTGCCAGCCACTGATCATGCGATTGAAGGGCGATCTGGTCGAGCTGCTCGACGCGACGGCCGATGGCCGGCTGGACGAAATCGCGCCGCCGGAATGGGACCCACGCCCGGCCGTTTGCGTGGTGATGGCCAGCGAAGGTTATCCGGGCAAGTTCGAGCGCGGTCAACCGATCCGCGGCCTCGACGACGCGGCCAAGCTGCCCGACGTGAAAGTGTTCCACGCCGGGACCGCGCTGCGCGAGGGCCAAGTCGTGACCGATGGCGGCCGCGTCCTCGGCGTCACGGCACTCGGCACCAGCATCTCGGCCGCGAAGTTGCAAGCCTACACCGCGGTGAAAAACATCCGTTTCAGCGGCGCCTGGTGCCGCAAGGATATCAGCGATAAAGCGCTGAGTTACAAATAGCCCTGTAGCTGGCCTCTACGAGGCCGGCCTCGTGTGCCATGGCCACTGCTCAGAGTGGCCATGCCGGCGCGCGGGTCTCACATGCCCACGCCGAGCCGTGGGCATGGCACCCATCTTTGAGAATCGCTCTGCAGCAGGCTTCAATAAGCAGCGACTGGACTCATTGCGCTACCACCGATTCCGCCGTCTCTCCCCTTTCCGCTATCTCTCCCCGCGGCCCGAGGACCAGCACCATCGCCGACCCGGCCACCACGAGAATCAGGCCGGCCCAAAAAAACGGGTTGATGTTGCCCCACTCATGCTTGGCCGCTATCGTGAAGAACGTGCTGACGACGGGCGCACCACCAAAGACGAGCGGCATCACGAACACGGGCCGGCCGCCCGAATTGAAGGCCATGATGATGCCCAGCGCTCCGCCGGCGCCGAATGCGCCGGCCATAAGGCTCCACAGCGTTCCCCAGCTTCGGTACGTGCTGTCCTCCCCCATTTCCCCTAGGAAGAAATAAGGGGTCACCACGGCGATCGCGAAGTAGGCCAAGCCAACGCAAATGAGCGGCCGCATGCGGCTGTGATGCATCGCCGCCTGGCCTTTGTGAAGCACGGGACCATACGCGCCCCAACAAACGACGGCCGCCGCAATGAAAACGAGCCGCAGCGTCCAAGCCCAAAACGGCCCGGGCCGAACCGGCGTCGACGCAGCGGAAGGTGTCGGAGTCGACGTCGCTTGGTCGGCCGGCGTATTCGCGGAGTGCGTTGGGCTGGCGTGCTTCGGCGCCGACACAAGCACAACCACCGCGCCGAGGATCACAATGACTAGCCCAGCCAAAAATAGTGGGCCGACGTCTTTGACTCGCCCGGCCAGATAAATCGTGAGGAAAGCGTTCACGACCGGCGCACCACCGAAGACGATCGGCATAACGTAAATTGGCAGGCCGCCAAAGGTGAACGCGAGGATGATGCCGAGCGCACCAAGCGCCCCGAGTGCCCCGCCGGCCAGGCTCCAAACGATGCCGCGTAGCGACCAATCGCCCTTCTCGCCGCGGAAATATAGCCACAGCGATGGCACGATCACGCCGATCAGAAAATACGCGAGCCCAACACACACGAACGGCCGCAGCCGTGCAACTTCGCCAACGGTCGACATTCCCTCCTGTCCGGAGCGCAGCACGGGACCATACATTCCCCAGCAGAGAATCGTCACTGTCAAAGACGCCAATAGCAAAGCCGTATTTCGCATAACAACTTCCAAAAATCTCCGAAACTGTCACCCCGAGGTTCTCCGAGGGGTCCGGACAGATTCCTCGGAGGATCTCGGAAAGACATCGAGTGCGAATTCCCAGACGCCTTCCTGGAGCCAAACAGCGGCTTCCACTGTAGCCACGCAGCACCGAACCCGCTAGTCACCACGTAAGGCTGGAAGAATAGGCACCCGGAGCGCCGAACGCGTTGCAAGCCAACCGGCCGCAAGCCCGGCGACAGCAATTGTCCCCAGTAGTGCGGCCAGCGTGATCCAGGGAACGTTTGCACCCTGCGGTGCCCATTGCGGCAAAAGCGCGACGGCCGCCGCGATGCAGCCGACCGCCAATCCGCCCAAGAGCAACACGGCATTTTCCCAGATCACCATTCGCACCAGCCGCGAGCGTGAGAACCCCCCTGCGCGCATCAGGGCAAGCTCACCGCGACGCTCCAACACGCTCCGAAGCTGCACGACCGCGAGACCGATCGTGCCGAGCAACAGGCCCAAGGCGCCGAGACTTTGGAACGTCGAAAGATACGTATTCTGCACCGCCAAAAACGCAGCCAACTGCTCGCGGGCATCGACGACGTCGAAGCCTTCATCCGCCAGCGTGGATTCCAATGTCGCAGGCACGCTCCGAGTGCCGTCGACGTCGTCTTTCACGGCACGCTTGCCGCGGTCTTCTATCAGAAAAAACCGGTACCCGCCGGTGTCCGGAAACAAACGCAGGAAGTGATCTTCGCTCACCAGCAAATTGCCCTGCAACACACTGTTCTTCAACAGCCCGACAACTTGCAACGTCACCGGCTGATCGGCCGCGTCCCGAATCGTTAGCTGCGACCCGATTCCCTTAAGATGCAAACTGTACACGGCGGTGCTTGCGTCCAGCACCATGGGAACGATCGGCTGTCCTCGTTCGTCCTTTCCGATATCGGTGTTCAAATCCCGCCACGGGAACTCATCGGCGTCGCGAAAGAATCGTTCGTAAATTGCGCTTGCGCCGGGGTTTCCTGCTAGCGCAGGGTCCGGCTCCTGAGTAGCCGCCCAGGCAAAGCCGCCACGGGCGACGAAATCGATCGGCACTCCCAGCACGCGCGGTTGCGTCGGTCGATAGAGATTCAAGCAACTCGCGTCTTCGCCGCCCGCGACGCGCATGGAATACACATCGCACATCGCCAATTCTTGAGACGCATCGTCGGAGAAACCGAGCTCGAGCCGGCCTTCCGGCGTATTGAGGTCGTAATGGAGTGGCTGGTCGCTCGTAGCAATGTAATCGAACCCGCCAGTGCCGGCGTCGCTCGTTTCCAAGCGGAACGCACTGATGGCGACGATTAAAAAACTCGCTGCCGCGACGAGGCCGATTGTCAGCGTGCTGCGGCCCGGATTGCGGGCCGCGTTAAGTCGAGAGAGTTTTGCCAACGAAAAATGGCGTGACGCTGAAACGATTCGGCCTGCGCCGGCCAGTCGCCGGCGGATCTCACCCAACAACAAAACAAGCACTGCCGCCCCGCTGCCAAAAAAGGCGCCGGCCTGTGCCTCGCCCTGAAGTTTGAAGCCACCGACTACAAGCCCAACGATCAAAACGACGAGTGCAACTCGCGCTTTCGGCCAAATACCAGCGCGCGAGCGGCGCGCGGCCATCGCTTCAGGCTGACTTGCGACGGATCCGCTCAATAATCGGGCGGCCGGGTTGCGTAGAAGTCGCCAAATTGACCAGCGGATCGTGAGCCATGAAAGCGCAACACCCGCGAGCCATCCGATGAGCAGACTGGGCCACCCTAAGTGCAATTCGAGGAATGGCGTTGAAATTGCGGCCAGCCACCACGTGCGTAGGCCGGCAACCATCAGCCAGGCGTAAAGAATGCCGAATGCTACACCGACGCTCGCGCCAACCACGGCCACAAGCAGCCCTTCGCGACCGAGTAAACCGGCGATGCGCTTCTTCGCGACGCCGACGGCGGCGAGCGTACCGAGCTCGCCGGCCCGCTGTTGGATGCCGAGTTGGAACAGGAGCGCGATCAGCATGAGCGCGGCAGCGATCAAGAAGAAGCTGAAGCCGAGGAACAATCCGCCGAAGGGCGTTGTGCCGCTGGATGCCTGAAGGCCTAGTTGCTTCACGGGGAGGAACGTCAGGCCAAGGGCGGCGGGGTCGATTGCCCTGGCAAGCCGCTCAGTTGGCCGCGTCCGCCGCGGCGGACGCGAATTCGAGTCTCGGAGAGACTCGTCCACGGGAATCCGTAGGAGGCTGATTGTCCCCCAGCGGCTCGGCCAGAGGCGTTTTGCGGTGGCGAGTGACACAAAGGCTTTGGGTGTTGTGCGGTACTCGTCCCAGTAGTCCTCATCCTGTGGGCGAATCGTTTCGACGAGCTCGAACGGCAGTTCCCAATCGCGGATCGACTCTTGGTCGGTGACGCCGGGCAGCTCGGGCGTCAGCTTGGAATCGGCGGCGTGCGTTGGTTGGCCGTCCGCCGTTTCCAGGTCGACAATCGCGCGCAGCTTGAATACGGGCGACGGGGCGTGTTCTCGAAGCTCACCGTGCGTGCTTTCCGGCTCGTAAAACGTCACGGTGATTGAGTCGCCGACTTTGACCTGCAAGTCGTCGGCCGCCCAACGATTCAGCACGATTTCGTCGCCGCCGAGTATAATCGGCGATCCGTCCGCGTCGAGCAGCGGCCCCAGCCCTGGAATCGAATCCACGCCCGCGATCGTTGAGTATGGAATCTTCCGCTGCGAGTTTCCGTCGCCGACGACAAGTGTATTGGCGAGATAAGCGCTCACCGGCTGCAGGTTGCCGTCGCCGAACGACTTCTCGGCCGCGCGAACGACTTCGTCTGGCAGCACGAGCGCGTCGCTGGAAATCTGCGAGTAAGCGCTCGGCGAGGCAACTTGCTCGACTCGGACGCCATAGTCAATTAAGTGCGGCCGCAAGGCCTCGCTGAGGGTGCGATGGGCGGCTTCATCGGCGGCTTGCGATTGCTCGTTCGATGCGACGAGTATCGCGTTCGCGCTTTCGGGCTTGTCGAGCAGGCTTTGCATCGTCGTAAGCGACACAAACGCGTTACGTGGCAGATGCTGGCTCGGCATAAGACTGAACCGCGAAATGCCCTCAATGGGCAACACGGCGGCGACTTTCAGCCGTCGCGCGGTCGACGTTTCGCTTTTTTCGCCGAGCGGGCTGTCGGCCGGGATCGCGGCTACAATTGGCAGGCGCAGCAGTACGTCGTCACCCGCTTCAACAACCAGTTCGCGGGCCAGCGGTTCGGTGATTGCGACTTCGTCACCGGTTAGTCGCGGCGCCGGCTCGCCCTGCCCCAGCGACCAAAACTCGGGCCGAGATCCGATGACCGAGACGCCCGCCGCTCGTCTTACATTTCTGCCGCTGCCAGATTGCAGCGTGACGGTCATCAGAATCGCTGGCTCGGCGGTGGTAAAATGTTGCCTGAATTCGGGCGTCGCGGCCAGTTCGTCGGCCAATGCTTCGCGAAACATGTGGCCGACAACGAGCGCGCTATTTATCCGGCCGAGCCTTTGCAGCGTTAGATCGCGCAAGCTGCCGCTCACCGAATCGCCGACTAGGAGCGCACCCGTCAAGACGGCCGTGGCTACCGCCACGCCCAGCGCCACAGCGATGTGGATCCGCCGATAGTGGCGCAAACTGGAAATGATGTAGCGTAAAGGTGACATCCCATAAAGCCGCGAGGGCACCGCCCGTAGGGTGGTCGGTCGCGAAATGTGCGTCACGTGCCGCGCACCGGTCCGAACCACTCGATCTGTTTTCGTGGGCAAAAAATCAGGCCCTGGGTTTCGCAATACGGACGCAGCCAAAGAGCGCGTTCATCGAGCTGCTGCTGGTCGACGCCTTGTGGCATCAACAGAACGCGGTCGCGCGCGATTTCCGTCAACTCGGCCAGGTAGCGGTTCATCTCCTCCAAGTCGGTCGGCGTATCGACGACGAACTTAACCTGGTAGTCAAACTCAGTCACCAATCGCCGAATCACGTCGGGCCGATGCCGCTCGCGAACGTGGCGGCGGTGCCAATGCGGCTCCGCGTTAGCCGGCGGCGCCGAGCTGGCAAACTTCGGGCTGATCGACATCAAGTCGCAGGCGACCGGTAAGTAAAGCGTGCCGGCCGTTTCGATGGTCACGTGCCGGCCGATCGCGCGGAGCCGATGGCACAGTGGAATGAGCTCCGCAAACAACATCGGCTCGCCGCCGGTGACCACGACGTGCCGCGTGTCCCATTCCTCAACTTGCGCGACAATCTCGTCCGTCGACATGTCGCGACCCTCCGGCCGCCACGACGTATACGGCGTATCGCAAAACCAGCACCGCAAATTGCAACCACTCGCGCGCACAAACACACTCGGCACGCCGGTAAGCAGGCCTTCACCTTGGACAGATCGATAAATCTCAGCAATTCGCATCTAATCAAAGGGGCTATCGATTAATCTATGAACAGGAGGCAACAGAGGAAACAGAGAAAAACGTCTAAAAGCCGCGCGGATTTTGACGTCCGAACAGGTATCCCCTCCGCGTACAAAGCCGGACCCAAGTATCATATTCCACCTCGCCGAATGATGAACCACGTGCTCTGCAAATACGTCGCCAACAACAACTGTTGACCAGAGCATCGTCAGGCAACGCCTCTGCTTGAATGTCTGAGATTATCTCTTTGTCAGTGTGCGTCGAGCAGTAACACATAGACCTCGTCCCCCCAGTGATTCAAATGATTCTAAGGATTTGCGTAACAGTTTAGCCGTTTGTAGTTGATCTTGGTGATTTATGGGGACGTGGATTATGACGTTAGGCATTCTGGAATTGCGAGTCTGCCAACGTGATGGCC
>JAKEIB010000113.1 GCA_022614705.1 Planctomycetota bacterium
TAAGCAAAACCAGCTATCGTTAGGATGCGATATGATATAAAGAACGATTCCCTGAGACGGATCTAAGGCATACCATGCAAAGTACCAAGGAAACGCCAGCTCAGGGCTTCAATCGTCAACTTTTGTTGGCTTACGTTGCCGATTTGGAACTCGAAGTCGATCGCCTCCGAAAGCAGGGCCAGTTCCTACGACACGAGGCCCGCGAAATGTTGGGCCGCGTGCTTTCAATTTGCCACGATAATACGCTGAGCGACAATGCAGCGAGCACGCCAGAGACCGTACGGTTGGCGAACATCTCGCAGGCCGCCCTCGAATTTGACGCCCTACTGCGGGATCTTCATGAACCGTCCGGATATCACCCGGTCCACGACCAGGTGATTGCGGTTGCTATTCGCCCGCTCATCGAACAGGTGTTCCGCTGGCAGCAACGATTGTTGGGAGTTCCCCAGGCGGTGCTGCGGATGGAATTGGCCAGCGAACACGTCGAGTGGTTCCCCGCTCGGCTGAGGCATATTCTCGACAACTTAATCTCAAACGCGCTGAAGTACTCCGATCCCACGAAGGGCGAAACTCGAGTATTGGTCGGCGTCAATCGATTTGACGAGGCGATTGAACTGCGAGTGACCGATAATGGCATCGGAATGTCGGGAGACCAGCGGGCCGAGGCCGTCGAGCTGTTTTACCGATCCGCTCCGGCGCGCGTGGCCGGAATGGGCGTCGGCCTGCCGGTCGTGAAGCTGCTGGTGGAAAAGAGTGGCGGCACCCTCAACGTCAAATCCGGCGAGGGACAGGGAACGAGCGTGATCGTCGTGCTGCCGCGTTACGACACGGGTGATTTCTTGACCTAAGGCCGCGTCATTTTTAACGCCCGCCGAACTTGAAGCCGCACTTACAAGCTTCGCGCCGCGCGTGCACGTCGGTGCCGCATTTGGGGCATTTCTTTTTCCAGGAACGTTGCCGCGGCTTTGCTTTCGCGACCTCGGCCTTCTTGGCGGCTCGTAGTTGCAACTCCCGAGGTGCGTCGGCCTGTTGCATCGCGCATTGGGGATGAATGCCGCCCAGCGAGTAAGAAGCTTTGCCGCAGATCGGGCAAAGATTTCGAACCGGTGTTGGAACAGTGACTAGTGGTTCATGGTCGCTCATGATGCTCCAACTGGTGAATTGACTTTGGTCCGAAACGGGCACGCCTCGTCGTGCCCCGTTCATTCTAGCAGACTAATGCCCTTTCCGCGGCCGCAAAAGCCAACTTTCGTCGCATTTCGCCAGATTGCGAGCACCTTCACCATGAGCGTTTCGCCCGAACTGTGCGCGTCGCCCGTGCTGGTCGCCCGCGGCGCCAACTGTCGCAAAACGATGAAAGACTGAACGCGCCCCAGCGAGCGGCGGGGTTCATCCCCGCCGACGAACACCGCGTGCCGACATTACGCCCGGACGACTTGCGTGCCGCTCGTGCGGCGGATTAAACGGCGCATTTCCAGCACGCTGATCGTCGAAAGGACGCGGTGAACGGCTAAGCCACAAGCGGCCGAAATGGCGTCAATGGATGTGGGCGAGCCGTCAATGGCCGCAAGAACTTGTTGCTCTACTTCATTGAGCGTCAGCTCGGCCGGTCGCGTGATGAGCGTGCCGTCGTCGCGTTCGATGTTCTCGGCCAGCGGTCCCAGCTCGGCCAGCACGTCGTCGATCGATTCGACGAGCTTCGCGCCGTCGCGAATCAGCGCGTGGCAGCCGCGCGACATCCGGCTATCCACCGGTCCCGGCACCGCAAACACCTCGCGTCCTTGTTCATACGCGTGTCGGGCCGTAATGAGAGCGCCCGAACGGTCGGGCGCTTCGACGACGATCGTGCCCACCGACAGGCCGCTGATAATCCGGTTTCGCTGCGGAAACGCGCCGCTCAGCGGGACCATCCGCGGAGGCGATTCGCTGAGGACGTAACCGTTGGCCGCGACTTCGTCCGCCAACTTCTCGTGCTCGGGCGGATAGATTTCCAACAGGCCGCTGGCCAGCACCGCGATCGTTCGCCCGCCCGCCGACAGCGCGCCGCGATGTGCGGCCGCATCGATTCCGCGCGCCAATCCGCTCACCACCGTGAAACCCGTCCGCGCTAAGCTGGCCGCAAGTCGCTCCGCTTGCGCGAGCCCGTACCGCGTGGCATGTCGTGTGCCGACAATCGCCACCGCCAACTCATCCTGCGGCAACGCCTGCCCGCGCCGAAACAGCACACCCGGCGGATCATGAATCTGCCGCAGCGGCCGCGGATAATCGCCGTCGGTTTCCGTCAGCACGCCAATGCCGTGCTCCGCCGCCAGTCGCAGTTCCGCTTCCGCATCGATTTCATCCTTGGCCGCGACAATCCGCGCCGCAATCTTCGGCCCAATGCCATCGACTCGCTGCAGCTCATCCTTCCCCGCCGCAAGCACGGCCGCCGACGTCGCGAAGTGTTCCAAGAGCGCCTTCCGCAACAACGGCCCCACGCCCGACACCAGCGACAGTCGCACGTTGTCAATGAGGTCGTCGGCGAAGCGAGTTTCAACCATGGGCGCATCCCGATCGCGGCCAATGTAACACGGGTTTCATGCACAAAAAAGAAGGTGCTAACGAAACAATTCGGCCACCGGGCAAGAAAAGCCCGGCACCACTGGGTCACCGGTCAGCGTTTCGCCGGCCTTTTTGACCTGCACGTTTGTCGGTGACTGATAAATTGTCACGGTTTGTAGCTCGGGGTCCACAACCCATACGGCGGCACATCCGGCTGAGAGCCACGCGTTGACCTTTTCCTTGACTTCGCGCTTTCGGTCATCTGGCGAAAGAACCTCGACGGCAAGGTCTGGCGCACCCGGCCAAAATGCCTCCTTCGGCTCGGTTTTCGGAAGATGTGCGTTGCTGATAAAGGCAAAGTCGGGGGCTCGCACAGTATCCGGCTTACGTTGCAGAAGAAAACCGGTTTCAGCGCCGAATCCGCGACCAAGATCGTGGGTACGGATGAACGATGCCAATAAAGAATCCAAATTGCCGACCACCGCACCATGCCGCCAACCTGAAGGTGACATTACGCGGAGTTCTCCTAAAACGAGCTCGTATCGCTTGCCCATGCCCGTAGGAAGGGCCAGCAATTGATCGGCGGTAAAGGCTGTTGTCGAACTCATATGCGGGTTGCCGATTATTGGTATGCGTCCTTCCGCTGACGAACTCGCTGGATGACCACATCGCGCGCGGTGTCGTCAACAATGTAGAAATGTAGATTACCCGATAGTCGCCAACACGAATTCGATAGCTGTGATGCGAACCCACGAGTTTTCGGCATCCATTTGGCCGTGGCTCGTCGGCGAGAGCATCAATGGCCGCGCTGATTCGTGGGACGGCTCGACGGTCGGCCTTGCGCAGATCGCGTTCCGCGGACGAGGCCAGACTAATCGTGTAGGAGTCCATCCTCTCGTAACCGGCGCTTTACGTCGTCCCATGGCACGCGGGGCTCGTCGCGTCGTTCGGCGATCACGGCCAAATCCTGCATATCCTCAAGTATGGACCGTCCGAATAAATCTGCCACATCAAGAAGCTCGCAAACACCTGAATTTAAGGGATTCTCAACGAGTCAATGTGTCAGATTTTTTGCGACGA
>JAKEIB010000114.1 GCA_022614705.1 Planctomycetota bacterium
ATGCATCGCGATGCGGTGGAAGAGATCAACCCCGAGTGCCCGGCCTACGTGCAGGAAGCGGCCCGCCGCGTGTGGGACGAGGTGCTGGCCGCCGGTGCGGTGCACGGCTTCCGCAACGCGCAGGCCACCGTGCTCGCGCCCACCGGCACGATCAGCTTCATGATGGATTGCGACACGACCGGCATCGAGCCAGACATCGCCCTCGTGAAGTACAAGCAGCTCGCCGGCGGCGGCATGCTGAAGATCGTCAACCAAACCGTGCCGCTCGCGCTCGGCACCATCGGCTACGACCAGCCGCAAATCGGCTCGATCCTCTCTTACATCGACGAGCACGACACGATCGAAGGCTCGCCCGATTTGAAGGAAGAGCACCTCGCCGTGTTCGACTGCGCGTTCACGCCGCGCAACGGCAAGCGGTCGATCGCCTGGCAGGCGCACGTGCTGATGATGGCGGCCGCCCAGCCGTTCCTCTCAGGCGCGATCTCGAAGACGGTCAACATGCCGCGCGAGACGACGCCCGAGGACATCGCCAAGGCCTACTTCGACGGCTGGAAGCTGGGCCTCAAGGCGCTGGCCATCTACCGCGACGGCTCGAAGGAAAGCCAGCCGCTCTCCACCAGCACGGAAAGCGATCGCGCCGCGGCAGCCACGGCGGCCAAGCCGCGACGCGAGCGCCTGCCCGACACGCGGCAAAGCGTCACCCACAAATTCAGCGTCTCCGGCCACGAGGGCTACATCACCGTCGGCCTGTACCCCGACGGCCGGCCGGGCGAGCTGTTCATCACCATGGCCAAGGAAGGCAGCACGATCGGCGGCCTCATGGACGCCTTCGGCACGGCCGTCTCCATGAGCCTGCAATACGGCGTGCCGCTCGAAGACTACGTGCGCAAGTTCTCGCACATGCGCTTCGAGCCACAGGGTTACACCAAGAACCCGGACATCCGCATCGCCAAAAGCCTCATCGACTACATCTTCCGCTGGATGGGCAACACGTTCCTGCCCGGATACAAGGAAGCCAGCATGGGCGTGCTGCCCTCCGAAGAGCGAGCCGGGGCGTCCTCGCCCCCGAGTGAAGACGATGCGGACGCTCCCGTATCGCCCAAGGGTTCAGGGTTCGGGGTTCAAGACATAAAGCCGCGACGGGCACCGGCCGAAGGCGGGTCGGTCGCGGATAAACCTGGCCCCAAGCCCCAAGGCGGCAAGCGCAAATCCAACGGCGGCACCACCGCCACGCTTGCCCCCCCGACACCCGACACCGGGCACCGTCCGAAGGATGGTCACCCGACACCCCACGCCAACGGCAACGGCCACACCGGAAACGGCAGCACCCCCGTCACCGACATCAGCGCCGCCCTCCTGGCCCGCGCCGGCGTCCTCCTGAAAGACCCCGGCCCCACCACCGCCCGCAGCGAGCAATTCGCCGACTTCCAATCCGACGCCCCGGCGTGCGACAACTGCGGTGCCATCACCGTCCGCAACGGCAACTGCTATTTATGCCACAACTGCGGATCGAGTATGGGATGTAGCTGAGAGTGGATTTGACGGAGCGGGATGCAGGGCAAGGCATGAGGCCAGATTCCCCTGCATCCCGCATCCTTTAGGAAATCCGAATATAGCAATCGCGATTCAACCGGCGGTTGAGGACGACGCCGGCTTACCATTGGAGCCAGTTGCTCCGAGCGCCAACAGCAGCGCGCTCGCCGTCCAAAGGCCAAAGCCGGGGTAAAGGGCGCCGAGGTCACCCATCAACGCTATTGGAACGACGGAAGCGATCATGAAGCCAAACGACCCCCACGCCAACCAGCGAGCAGCCCATGGTTGCCTGCGCCGATACCGGGCCAAATAAAAATAGATCCAGCCTAGGATTAACAATGTATTCGCCACCATGCCCAACAGGCAGGCAAATGGCAAACGCTCGTCGATTCGGAACCACTGCCCGGTCGTCTTGGGCGGATCGAAAAGATCAACCACGAATCCGAATCCGAATACATAACTTTGCAGCCATGTCAGTCCGCCGAACTCAATGCCATCTGCCAACCTCAATGCCGGAACCCCCATCGAAACGGCATACACGAGGATTGCTCCTCCGACCAACCCGCCCTGTGAAACGTTCCGCCGCCTAGTTATCACCCACGCGACTCCGACCGGTGCGAATGATACCCACGTCCATGGCGAAGCCAGCGCTCCGACTATTTTAGATCCGCGGCTTAGCTCCACAACGGTGAGAGCGATCGAAACGACGAGCGTGAGCCTGAGTAGGTCGCGTACCGAAAACTGCCGCGCGTTGCGAATGACTTCGGACATTTCTCCGATAGGCGCGTTATTTGGCCTCTGTTTCGATCTCTTCGACGACACGGAATCCGTGACGCGCGGCTGACTTAACCGCATCGATCGGATGAAAGTGCATCCGAGTCCACGAACGTCCCTGATGAGTATCAAAAAGGATAGACCAGGGGCCATAGACATGGCGATGATAGTATCCCCTAACCACGCGATCGGTGGTGAGGTCTTCTAAATCCATTTCGGGGCTGCTTGCCTGTTCGGACGACTGGCTTGCGACATATTTGTTCGCGCACCACTCGCCGACGATGTAGGCCAGCAGGTCGTGGGCTCCCTCCGGCGTGGCGTTTACGGGATGTGATCCCACGGGCATCGTGGTCCAGGTAGGTTGATTATTCTTTATACGCTGAGCAAGCTCGTAGCTATTGTGTAGTTCGTCGGAATCGTATCGCTCGCCGTGTTTGGCCGTCGGCGCCTGGTTGCCCCACGGCCATCTCCTTAGTTCCTTTCCGCGAGCCGCCAATTCCCATTCAGCCTCGGTCGGCAGGCGATACTGCTTGCCTGTCTCCGCGCTGAGCCATTTGCAGAACAAGGCGGCTCCCTTCCAGGTGACTTGATTCGCCGGCGCTTTGGCCGCGCTGTCGCGCGGAACGTATTGGCCGTCGCCTGTCATCGTAATTGTCGAATACGAATATGAATCGTCCCGCGATAGGCCAATATCATGATGAAAGTACAGTGATTCTCGATCGTGCTTCTTTGCTGTGGGGGAATTTAAAAAGAGGCACATCTGTTCCGCGGTAACGGGATACTTGCCGATTCGGAAATCTGCAACCGTCACTTCAAGCGGCGCCTCGTCGTCGTGGTACTTCGGATTCTTCTCATTCCGGATGGGCGTGCCCATCGTAAACGTGGCACCCTTGATGAGAACCGTTTCCATTCGAAACGGGGGCTCATTGGCTGCTGCGCTACAACAAGCCGCAGCCAGAGCGTAGCCGACAAGCGACGAAACGGCGACTACTCGCATTGTGCTGCGAACGATACAACGACTAAGTTTAGTTGCCTGCCAACAACCGCGCAGGAATGCCGTAGTATAGTCTTGTCGAGCGCCGGGCAGGTAGTCCACGGGCATCATTCGGCACCGTGTAATCGGCGCCGCGCGTCGGCCCGAATTTGTTCCCAAGAAATCGGCTGCACCAAGCCGGCGTCGAATTCAGCGGATCGGCTTTGAATCTCAGCTAGCCATTCGTCGCTCTCTGGCGTGTAAAGTAGCCTTGTTTTGACGCTTCGCGCCCTGCGTGGTAGCATTCCGGTATGGAATCCTTCATTACCCAGCATCGTGACGAGATCGCGGAAATCTGCCGCCAATATCGGGTGCGCCGGCTCGAACTATTCGGCTCAGCGGTTGGTGACGGTTTCGATACGCAGCGCAGCGATGTGGATTTTCTCGTCGAGTTCGAGCCGCTCGCCGACGGCGAGCACGCCGACGCGTATTTTGGCTTGCTGGAGTCGTTGGAATCGCTGCTTTCTCGCCCGGTCGATCTGGTAATGACGCGGGCGATTCGCAATCCGTATTTTCTCCAAGCAATCGAGCCAACGCGGACCATCTTGTATGCGGCTTGAGGCGAAAAAGTGTTTGGAGGATGTTCGCCAGGCGGCCGAGCTGATCCTGCAATTCACGGCTAATAAGTCGTTCACCGATTACGACGCCGACGCGTTGTTGCGTAGCGGCGTCGAACGCCAATTCGAGATTATCGGCGAGGCGGTCAATCGCTTGTCGAAGGTCGATCCAGTGATCGTTGCGGCATTGCCCGATACCCCGAGGATCGTCGCCTTCCGCAACATCCTCATTCACGGGTACGACGTGGTTGATAACCACGTGGTATGGGACGTGATTCAATACAATCTTGTGCCGCTGCACGCTCAAGTCGTTTCACTGCTGATCGTAGGGTGACTCAATCCGGACGTAGCGTTTCGGCGATTGTTTACGTCGATTCGATCGCCTCCACAAACGTCAGCGCATTCCCAAACGGATCGGCAATCGTCATCTCGCGCGTGCCCCACGGTTGTTCTTCGATGCCGGGGCGCGCGTACTTGTACTTCTTGGCCAACAGCTGCTGTTGAAACTCGTCCAGGCCGGCGGTTCAATCCGTAGCATCGATGACGCCGTGGAGCAGGTGCGCTACGGCTCATGAAGTTGTTCCTCGTTTACCCGCCGCCTGTTTGAGCATCAATTAGCGCGACGGCCTCTCTGACGGTGACAATCAACACGCCGTTGACCGACTTCAGGCTGAGAAGGTGACTCTTGTCGCCGGTTACGACATGGCTGGCGTTACCTGCAATCGCTGTCGCCAGGATCAGGTTGTCGCTGGAATCGGTTGAGGCATCCACCGGGGGCAAATCGGCGGCGAATTCGGCCAGTCGGCGAAGGTTGGCCACGAGCCGGGCAGCCTGTTCGGGGCGAAGATAGCGTTGAAGCTTGTCGTACGCCAACACGCGTTCGATTTCGTCGAGCTGTTCCGCCGAAGTTACGAGAGTGAATTCGTCGGCTTCCCAACTCTCGACGAGTTGATCCGGCAGACCGCCGGGATTGATGAGGGCCGACACAAACACGTTTGTGTCAAGCACCATTCGCACGGGGTGTCATCCTTCTTTGGTCGGTGCGAACGGCCTCGACCGCTTCGTCGATGAGCCTGTCCAACTCATTGGCATCGACGCCGGCGTTTTGCCGCTTTACCTCGCGCACAGTCTCAAAGAATACTGCGCGCTGGAGCGTGCGATCAACGAACTGCGAGACATCGCCGTTCTCACCTCGTTCGGCGAGAAGCGCTTCTACGTCGCGCACAGTTTGGTCGGGAACTTCGATTTGCATGCGAGGAACTCCTAGATCAAGGATATCATGACCGCCGGCAATCGTCAAAACGAGTCATTGACGACGGCGCGTAGTCCACTGGCTTCGTTCAGCACTCTTGAGCGCTACCACGCCGTCCAATCAGGACTATTGTCGGATGCTCTCAACGCCAACAAATGACAACCCGTTCCCAAACGGGTCTGTAATGGTAATCTCGCGACTGCCCCAGGGCGTTTTTTCGATGCCGGGGCGCGAGTATGGCCCATCGCAATAAATCTGCAACATTGGCCTGGACAAGTACATAATATCATGGGACAAGGCGCGCGCCATGAGCGTAGGCGCCTATTCGACGTG
>JAKEIB010000115.1 GCA_022614705.1 Planctomycetota bacterium
GGACTTTTAATCCGTAGGTCGTGGGTTCGAATCCCGCCGGGCTCAATTGTTAGAAGCCATTTCAAAACCGGCCCAACTGTCATCCTGAGGGAGGCTTGGCGACCGAAGGAACTACGGTGCCCCGCGAGATTCTTCGCTGCGCTCAGAATGACAGCACTGGCTCGCAAGGTTTTGAAACGCCTTCTAGTCGCATCTTCGGTTTCGAGAGCAACGGGCAGGGGGGTTTTGTCACTCATTGCGAATACGATTTTTAGGGACAAAACTCCTTAGTTTTGTCACCTCGAACGGTGGCGCGACGCTGGAATCAGCGAGCGTTTTTCGACACGCGTGTGACAAAAGTCGGACAGTTTTGTCACTTTCGGCGCGCTATGTGGGCGCTTTTGTCACGCCACATCTGCCTGGCTGACGGCTGACTTCGGCAATCTCCGTCGAGCGACGAGTGACGGCTATCTTCAGTTTTCAAAGAGCAAGCGCAGTAATTGCGGGATCGTCCTTCGACAGGCTCAGGACAAGACGTTAGCATAGTGCGCGGCCAAAAGCGATGGGCCAGTTTTTGTTTCTTTGGTGGCCGCGCGGTGCGCGGTGAATCTCATTTCGGGAAAGTGTTATATTCTTCGGAAGCGGACATAAGGGGACAGCTTTTTGTGTGCCCTGCAATGCATGGGGTCGCCGCGCGGCCTAATTGCCGCGCGGCCGCTTGGCGGCCAGGTGCAGTTCCAGGCCGACGGCCGCGGCGTAGCGGGCCAGTGTGCGGACGGTGGGGTTTGGCGAGCGGTGGTTTTCCAGGCGCGACAGGGCCTCGCGGCTCATGCCGGTCCGCTGCAGCATGTCGGCCAAACTGAGACCGCGCCGCTCGCGTTCTGCTTTGAGCCGGGTGACTACGTCTCGCGCCGAATCGTGTGCGGCAAACACGGCGCGGGCCTGCGCGTCGATGGCCTTCCGGTCGGCAGCCGCGGCATCAAGCGCCTTTTCCCAACGCTGTTTCATCGCGGCAGGCATCTTGCCGCGAACCGTTCGTTTTGCTTTCCTCATTCCTCCACCTCGTAGGCTGTCACGGGCAGGATGGTCGCTTTGTCGATCATTTCGTACACGCAAACCAACTTGCGGCCATCGTCGCCGTATCCGAACGCGACGCGCCGGTCACTGCTTCGGCTTATCTCAATCCGGAGCGGAGCACATACGACGGCCTCGAATTCATCCAGCGAGACGCCATGCTCCTCGACGTGTTCACGGTTTCGTCGTACCAGAAGAATTCGTAGATCGGCATGGACCTGCACTGTTGATTTTAATGTTAATATACGAACCGGACCAGGGCAAACGCAAACGCGCCGCGACGAGGCGCGGGACCGCGCAAAAAAGCGAGCTCCGCTGGCCGTGCGCGGAAAAATTGGAGCCAGCTGTCAGCCGGTCGAGCTCATCGCTGCTTTGGCGCACTAACGGGCTCGAAAAACCAAATAATAAACGCCGGGCGCTATTGGGCATTCGCCCAACTGCGCACCGGCGTTTTTTTTGCTGGTTCGGTTTGTAGGCCGCGAGTGGCTTACGAGACCATGTCCTTGAGCTTCTTCAGCGGGCGGATTTTCACGACGTTGCGGGCCGGCTTGGCCTTGAAGACGGTCGGCTCGCCCGTGAACGGGTTGGTGCCTTGGCGTTCTTTGGTGGCCGGCTTGTGTTGGACCACGATCTTGGCCAGGCCGTGGATCGTGAACATCCGCGAGCTGCCGCGGCCGCTGACGGCCTTCTTGATCTGATCGTTGAGCGCGTCGAACACGTTGCTCACGTCGCGCTTCGACAAACCGGTGGCTTCGGCAATGCTCATGAAGACTTCGGTCTTTGTCGGCGGTTTGGTGGTGGCTTTCGCCATTGTGTTGCTTCCTCCTGACTTTGTGCAAAATGAAAGGGAACGAATCTCTGTCCGCGGCAATAACTCCGCAATCAACTACAACGTACGTCCGTTTGTACGTTGCGATGGTGCAAATTAAAGGGTGCTGGCACTAGAATACAAGCCGGAAAATGCCGCTTTTGCCGAGAAAAACAGGGTTTCCGCCGGGAATCCGGCAGAACCGTGCGGAAATCGCCGGGGTTGGCACGCCGGACGGCCGCGATTGCGGGCCGCCTGCCGCGTCGCGGCACCCCTAGAACCGGCCGCCTTGATCGGTTTGCCGTAGGCTGTAAGATGAAGTATGGCATCGGCTTACGCGCTGCGGGCCGAAGACGGGGCCTGACCGGCACAAGGAACGCGCCGCCGCGATTGCGAGTCATATAAGGACGTCCCACCTGCCGAGCGGGACAAGTGCTGTTTGGTGGCAGGCGGACTTACGCGGGAAATCCCTTCCGGCAGGAGGGACCTACGAATCGGCCCCGTAACGGTCGAAGGATCGCTATGCATCTCGCCGAATCATCGGAACGCCGCGGCCGCCCAGCGAGTCAGCGTTGGACGATTTTCCCGCTCGTCGCAGCCGGACTTTTTCTGGCGACCGTCGGCGGAAGTTCTCGCCACGCCGAGGGCCAGATTCAAGTACCCGGCTTTGGCCGAATGACGACCGGCGAACAGGACACGACCGCGGGCGTGTACCTACCGACCGACCGCACGCTTTCACGAGCCATCGCTCGCGCGAGAGAGCGACTCGCGCAGCACGAGTATCATGAGGCGCTCGCGTTTCTGCACGGCCTGTTGGGACGCCAGGAAGATTGGTTTTTAGAGCGTTCGGACGGCGCGCAAGAACGGCGCGGCGCGAAAGCCACGGCGCGACAACTTATCGGCGAGCTACCGCCCGAGGGTCGCGACGCCTACGAGCTGTTGCACGGGACGACGGCCCGCAAACAGCTCGAAGCGGCGCTTCAATCCGGAAGCCGCGACGGCATATCGCAGGTCGTGCGCCAGTACTTTCACACCACGGCCGGTTATGAAGCGGCACTCGTGTTGGCACAGTTAGAAGCCGACCAGGGCCATCGGCTCGCCGCGGCGCAACTGTATCAGGAGCTGATTGACTCGCCGCGCGCGGCCGCGCAATTTGAGCCGCAGCTTTCGGTGCTGGCCGCTCTCAATCACCTGGCGGCCGGGAATCGCGACGCGGCCGCGGACACGATGCGATCGCTCATCGAGCGCCAGCCGTCCGCTGAGATCACGTTCGCCGGGAAGAAAGCGCTCGTGCCGAGCGCGGACGCCGATCTGGTTGCGTGGCTGTCGCAGTTCGTCGGCGTGCCGACGGTGACCGCGCCCAGCGAACTCAACTGGCTGACGGCCCGCGGCGACCCGGCGCGCAACGCGCTCAAGCCGGGCGGCCGGCCGCACTTGCGCACCCGTTGGCAAGCGCGCGTCATCAACGATCCATCCGTGGAAGCCTTTCTCGCCGGGCGGAGCGAGGATTTCGCACAGCGCGGAGTGGTGGTGATCCCGGCGTCGCGGCCAGTCGCCGTCGGCGACGTGGTTGTGATGCGTACGCCGGAGAACATCGTGGCCGTTGATTGGCAATCCGGCAAGCGGATTTGGGAGACTCGCGAAGACGACGAACTCGAAGCCGAGGATGCACCAAACCGCTTCGCCAATCAGTTCGGCCAGGTGGAGCGCGAGCAATGGGCGGCGCAGGGGAATCCGCTTGAGGAGCGGATGTGGGACGATTCGCTCGTGATGTCGCTTTCCAGCGATGGGGAGCGTGTGTTCGTGCTCCGCGGCGCGAGGGTCGACGAGGACGAGCAAGTCATTGGCTGGCAGATGGCGCCCGGATTTGGCCGCGTGAACGGCGAAGTGAGGGCGAACACGAATCAACTGGCCGCGTACGACATCGCCACACAAGGAAAACTCGTATGGGAGCTGGACGGCGCTCGCGCCCCGGCGCCGCTCGACGGGGCGTTCTTTCTCGGCGCCCCGCTGGCGATCGACAACACGCTCTACGTGATGGCCGAGATCCGCAGCGCGATCTATCTGTTCGCGCTCGATCCGGCAACGGGCCACGTGCAGTGGCATCAGCAGCTGGTGGGTCTGGAACAGAGCGTCGGTCTCGACCCGGCCCGCCGCCGCGCGGGCGCGACGCCGTCGTACGATGCGGGCATTCTCATCTGCCCGACGTCGGCCAGCGCCGTGATTGCGATCGACGTCGTGAAGCGCGAGTTTGCCTGGGTGTATCGCTACCCGCGCGAGCCGCAGTCGCCCGCCGACCTGCGCAACATGTGGCAGAACCAGGCGCAGTCCGCGTCGATGCGGACCAATAACAACTGGCTCGATAGCGCCGCCATCATCGGCGAGGGCCACGTTTTTATCACGCCGCCCGAGTCGTCGGAATTGCACTGCATTGATCTGCGAACAGGCAAGTTCGCTTGGAAGCATCGCCAGGGTGAGTCGTTGTTCGTGGCTGGCGTCGATAGGGGAAATGTGCTGCTTATCGGCGCGGAAGGCGTGCAAGCGCTGCGAGTTTCGGACGGTTCGGCAGCCTGGCAACCGGAAGTCGTGCCGCTGCCGGAGGGCGCGCTGCCTGCCGGACAAGGATATATGAGCGACGGACGCTACTATCTCCCGCTCACGACCGGCGAGATCGCGGCCATCGAAACCGCCGACGGCACACTCAACGTGTTCCGCGCTGCACGGCCCGGCGCCGCACTGGGAAACCTGATCTGTTACCGCGGCAGCATTCTGTCGCAGTCCGCGCTCGTGCTCGATAAATTCGAGCAGCTCGACGTGCTCAAGCAGCGAGTCGAAAAAACGCTGGCCGCCAACCCCAACGATGCCACCGCGCTGCGCGAATTGGCCGAATTGAAGAGGACCGACGGGCAGACGACGGAAGCGGTCGGGCTGCTGAAGCGAGCGTTTGAATTGGCGGCGGGCGACGCGCTCGCCCAAGAAATGCTCACCGAAGTGCTGCTCGAAGCGTTGGCGACAGACTACGCGGCGTTTCGCGACGACATCCAACTTTTGAACCGGCTCATCCATGATCGGCAGCAACAGATCGAGCTGATGCGAATTGAAGCCAGCGGGCTCGACAGGTTGGGCCAGCGGCTGGAGGCGTTTGACGCTTATCTCCGGCTCGCCGACTTCACGGCCGAAGGGCCCGTGCACTTGCGGATCGATCCTGATTACAGCGTGCGAAGCGATCGCTGGATATGCGGCCGACTCGGTGCGTTGTGGTCGAACGCTTCGGAGGACGAACGCGCTGCGATTCTCAAACGACTAACAGCCCGTCGCCCCCGGCTGGATAACCCGCGCACGGCGGCCGAGCTTCGCCACTATCTGGCTCATGCCGGCGAGTTGCCGGGAGCGAACGACGTGCGTCGCGCACTGGCCCGCTTCCTGATCGATCGCAAACGTCACAAGGAGGCGGAGAGCGAACTCCTCGAATTGAGCGCGGCGCCCGACGCGCAATCAAATGTCATTGCGGAGCTAATCAACCGACTGGCGGCCGAATCGCTGGCGAAGGACGACCGCGACGAATCAGCCAAGCCCTGGCCGCGCGGGCAGGTCGATGCCGAGCTAATTCCCGCCGCTGCAGGCGCCGTTGACGCGCGGTCCGCTCGTGCCCAGGCCGAACGTCAGGCCGGCTACCGACAACTCCGCATCGAGCAGGATACTTCGCTCGGCCCGGCAATGTTCGACTGGTTCGTCGCCATGGATTGCTCGGAGCTTGTCGGGCGAAACGTGTTGGGAGACGACGTGCTTCACCTCGCGATCGACCAGAACAGTTGGGCCCGGCCGTATCGCGACAGCAGCCTCGTTCACGCCGGGCGCTTGGGCCGATTGCTGTTTGTCACGCTGGGTGGGCAAGTCATGGCGATCGATTCGCCCCGCGGCGCAGTGGGAAGCGCCAGCGATGTGCTGTGGCAAACCGATCCGTTCGGTCGATACTCAGCCGATCCGCTGCACAAACGGCGCGTCTCCACAGAGTCCGTTCCTCGGGCAAATCGCCGGCCGGCGTACCACAGCTCATCGGGGCGGCGGCGCATGGTGGGCGCCATCGGCGCGGGAGTGCATTCGCTGGGGCCCGTGACACCACGCGGCGTCGTTTTTCAAGAGCAGGACCAGCTGAAGTGCGTTGATCCGAACAGTGGCGAGTTGCTGTGGGTGCGCACCGACATACCAGTCGGCTGCGAGCTGTTCGGCGACATGGAATACGTGTTCGCCGCGGATGTTGGCGCGCGGGTGGCACACGTCATCCGCACGGTCGACGGCCGAATGGTGGGTAAGCGCGAGTTGCCGAAATACGAATGGCTGATTACGGTCGGCCGTAACGTTGCTGAAGTCGGTTTCAAGATGAACCGAGATGATCGCGCCCTCGTGATTCGCATCAGCGATCTTTTCTCGAACGAAGTGCTATACAGTCACGAGTTTCCGCTCGAAAGCCGCGTCTCCGTAGTGGAGCCCAATGCGATTGCGGTATTCGAGCCGTCCGGCACGTTTAAGTTGATCGACGCGCGCAGCGGCGAGATTCAGATTGACGCGGAGCTCGAACCGCTAGAAAACCTGCACAGTGTCAACACGATGCGGGCCGGCGGCAAGCTTTTCGTTTTTGTCAGCGTCAAATCGAATGAGCAGCAGTTCAAGCCGCTGGTTCAGCAGTCGGAATACCCGATTGTCAACGGCATGGTGTATGCCTTCAGCCAGTCGACCGGCAAGCCGCTGTGGCCCGCGCCCGCCGTGGTTCGCAATCGGGGCATCGTGCTGTCGCAGCCGCAGGATATTCCGCTGCTCGTGTTTGCCGAGCGGAAGACGGTCCGCGACGCGGCGACCGGCGGCGGCTCACAGTTGCGATTGCTGTGCCTCAATCAGGAAACGGGCCAGACCGTGTATCGCAACGATACGCTGCCGGACACTTCGATCACGCGCTTTCGGATCCGCGGCGAACGGGACGCGGGGGCGGTGGTGGCCGTCGAAATGAATGCGGGTACGATTCAACTGACGATGACCGATCGCCCGAGTCCGCCGCAACCGCCTGCCAACGACGATTTGGAGACGCGGCGAGACACGGAGGAGCGCGGGCTACGCAGGATCGGCCGGCGGATGAGTGGCGTGTTGCAAGGCGCCATCGAAAATTCGGCCGAGCGGGCCAAGATTCGGCAGTTCGAGGAAATCGAGCGCGCCAGACAAGAAATGAAAAAGGCGGAACTAGAGCGAATCCGCAAAATGCAGCTTGAACGGACCGAAAAACAGGACGAAGACGACGCGCCGCAAACGGATGATGACTAACGCCGGTTATCACAACCGTAGCTGAAGTCGCAAGACTTCAGATGGCAGCTGAATTCTTGCGAATCCGGCTACAGCTTTGCGAGGGTCGCGAAGGATATGAAACCACGAATCGCTCAACGCTGGATCACTTGCGTCACGTCGGCCGCAATGCTGCTGATGCCAAGCGTGTCCGCGTGGGCCGGCGTCGAAAACCCACGCACGCGAAAGGTTGTCAGTCAGGGACTCGATTGGCTCGCCTACAATCAGCACAAGCTCGGTCACTGGACGGCCCAAGGCCGTTATCCGACCGCGATGACCGCGCTGGCCGGCATGGCAATGCTGTGCGAAGGCTCGACCGCCACGCAGGGCAAGTATTCCGAGAACATTCGCCGCGCGGTCGACTATCTCGTTCGCCAAAGCCGGCCGAACGGACTCATCGGCGACCCGATGCGCGACGACCGGTACACCTACGGCCACGGCTTTTCGATGCTTTTCCTGTCGCAGGTGCTGGGCGACGAAGAGGATGAGGATCGCCGTGCAGAACTGGTCGACGTGCTCACGCGCGCCGTGAAGTTCACGGGTCAGGCGCAAACGCAGGCGGGTGGTTGGGGCTACGTCAGTGCGAAAGACGGCGGGGGCTTCGACGAAGGTTCGACCACCATCACGCAAGTGCAAGGCCTGCGCGGCTGCCGCAACGCGGGCATTCCAGTGCCGACGGAAATCATCGATAAAGCGGTGGAATATATCAAGAACTGCACGCTCCCCGAAGGCGGCGTGCAGTACAGCTCGAAGGGCGGCGGCGGCCGGCCCGCCATCACCGCCGCGGCCATCGCCTGCCTATACAACGCGGGCGAGTACGACAGCGACTACGTGCCCCGCATGATGAAATACTGCGAGCAGAACCTCGGCTCCGACACCCGCAGCAGCTACGGCCATTGGCATTACGCACACTTCTACTACGCTCAGGTCCAATACCGCGAAGGCGGCGAGCGCTGGGAAACGTATCGCAACGAAATCGAGTCCAAGCTGCTGCGCGAGGCGGCCGAAGTGAAGCTTGGCGACCGTTCAGCCGTAAACTGGTCGCAGGGCTACATCGGCCCCGTGTATACTACGGCCCTCAATTTGATCATCCTGCAATTAGACAACGCCTGCCTGCCGATTTATCAAAGGTAAATTGAATGACGAATGACGAAGCACGAATAACGAATGAGATGGCAGCATTGCATTCGTCATTCGGTAATTCGTCATTTCATTGTTGCCAGCGTCGCAGCATCCAATAGAGACCCTCGTATTGAGAAC
>JAKEIB010000010.1 GCA_022614705.1 Planctomycetota bacterium
CCGCGGCCTGGGCGGCACCAGTGGCGATGGCCGGCAATACATTTCCTGGATTCATGATCGCGATTTCATCCGCGCGGTGTATTGGCTGATTGAACATGATGCGCTAAGCGGCGCGATCAACCTTTCGTCGCCCCATCCGCTGCCGAACGCCGAATTCATGCGCGAATTGCGCAAAGCGTGGGGCACGCGCATCGGTCTGCCAGCCACTGCGTGGATGCTGGAGATCGGCGCAATCTTGCTGCGCACCGAGACGGAATTGATACTCAAAAGCCGGCGGGTCGTGCCGCGGCGTCTCGTGGAATCGGGCTTTGCGTTCGACTTTCCGACGTGGCCGGAGGCGGCCGCCGATCTCTGTCGACGCTGGCGCGAACTGCAATATGCAAGCCAACGTGGTTAAGTCTAACGCGCGCGAGTTCGCCGATCTGCTCATCGCGCAATGAGTTAGCACACGGCATGCAACTTGCTATCACTTGCCGCCATCTGAAAAGTGTATAATTGTGCTAATGCAGCCTAATCGCGGCCGAACACGCCGGGCCGCGAGCGGGGGAACCACTGCGGCAGTTGAACGCGAACGATTGTTCGCCGCTCATCGCCGCCGGGGCGAAGGCACGAGCCATTCGTGCCGGGATACCTTTCCATCCTAGCCCGTCAGCTAACCTCGTCGGCCGATTGAGAGACGTTCTCTCATTCAGGGAATAGGGGCCTACTCGTCTGCCCAGCGGCTGACGAAGAGCCTGCGTGCTCTCGTTATCTGAGGTTTGCCGCGAAGAAATTTCGTGGGCTTGTATCAGGGTGCCACTGCTGGCTCGTCCAGCAGTGCCTCCCACTGCGTACACCTTGCACGTTAAAGCACGGTCGAATTCCCAGCTGACAATACGTTAGTCGAAGCGTTTGCTGGCATTCGGCTGCAAGGCGTCGCAAAAAGAACACTGCTGGACGAGCCAGCAGTGGCACCCGATCACCACAAATACCACGCGGCAGCCGCATGCGAAGGGAGACTTGAGCCGTGTTTGCGAATTATGTGTTCGTCAGCAGTGTTTTGCCTGCCCAAGTCGCGGCGTTTTTGCCGTGGCTCGGTGCGTGGTGGCCGTATGCCGCGTCGGCGCTGGGCGTGCTCATCGCGCTATGGCTGTGCTTCCGCTACATTCCGAACAACTCGGTCGGTGTCGTGGAAAAACTATGGTCGCCCGGGGGCTCCGTGCCTGAGGGCCAGATTATCGCCCTCGACTGCGAGGCCGGCTTTCAAGCCGAGGTCGTGCGTGGCGGTCTGCACTTCGGTTACTGGCGATGGCAATACCGCGTTCACAAGGTGCGCCTGGTGACCATCTCGCAGGGCAAGATCGGCTATGTGTTCGCCCGCGACGGCGAGCCGCTGCTGCCCAGCCAAACGCTGGGCCGGCGCGTGGAGTGCAACAACTTCCAGGACGCGCGCACGTTCCTCATGGGCTACGTCGAAGAGGACGGCAACACGCTCCGCGGCCAGCGCGGCCGCCAGCGGGCGATCCTGCGCGAAGGCGTCTACGCCGTCAACCCGGCCGTGTTCGTGGTGATCGCCGAGGACCACGTGTTCGCGCTGCCCGCGATCCAGTCGCGGCAAGAGCTGCGCACGATCGAGCAGTTCCGCGCTGAGCTGAGCGAGATCGGCGGCTTCGATCCCGTCGTGGTCGGCGGCAAGATCGAGTCGTTCGACCATCACGATCCGGAGTTTCCGACGATGGTGGATTCGATCGGCATCATCACGGTCCATGACGGCCCGTCGTTGCCGCCGGACGAGATCATCGCGCCGATTGTCGGTAGCGATGCTCGTCAGCCGAACTTCCACAACAACTTCCAGGATGCCGAAGCGTTTCTCCGCGCCGGCGGCCGCCGTGGCCGTCAGTACCAGACGCTGACCGATGGCACGTACTTCATCAACCGCTGGTTCGCCACGCTGGAGATGATTCCGAAAACGGTCGTGCCGATCGGCTACGTCGGCGTCGTGGTGAGTTACGTGGGTCGGCATGGCCAGGACCTGTCCGGCAAAGAGTTCCGCCACGGCGAGCAAGTGGCCACCGGCGAGAAAGGCGTGTGGGAAAAGTCCCTCGGCCCCGGCAAGTACGCGTTTAACACGTACGCCGGCAGCATCGTCCTCGTGCCGACCACCAACTTCGTGCTCCACTGGATCACGGGCAAAAGCGAATCGCACCGCTACGACGAAAGTCTGCGGTCGATCGATCTCGTGACCAAGGACGCGTACGAGCCGCTATTGCCGTTGAGCGTGGTCGTGCACATCGACTACGAGCGTGCGCCGAGCGTCATCCAACGCTTCGGCGACGTGAAGAAGCTGATCACGCAGACCATCGACCCGATGCTCAGCGCATACTTCCGCGACATCGCCCACACCAAGACGATGCTCGGGCTGCTGCACGAGCGCGACGACATCCAGCAGGAAGCTCGCGAAGAGCTGCGGCAGAAGTTCCGCATGTTCGACATTGAATGTGTCGACGTGCTGATCGGCAAGCCCACCAATGTGGAAGGCGATGACAAGATCGAAACGCTGCTGGAGCAGCTTCGGCAACGGCAGCTCTCGAGCGAGCAGCTCGAAACGTTCGACCGTCGTAAGGAAGCGGCCAAAAAGCTGCAAGAGCTGAAGGCCGCCGAGGCCCAGGCCGACATGCAAACCGCGCTCACCAACGCGCAGGTGCAGGCCCGCATTGCCGAAAATCAAGGCGAGGCGGATCTTGCCCGCTCGCGCAAGCAGGCCGAGCAGACGATCGTCGTGGCCGAAGCGGCGCTTGGTCGGGCGCGCCGAGAGGCTGAGCAAAAGGTTGTGCTCGCTGAGGCCGACAGCCGCGAGCGGATGCTCGCCGGCCGCGGCGAAAGCCAGCGCGTCATGCAGATCGGTCTCTCGGAGGCCGCGGTGCTCTCGCGAAAGATCAATTCGTTCGGCGACCCGCGGCTGTTTGCCGTCAACGAAGTGGCCGATCGGCTCGCGAACAGCGTGCAGCCGCTTGTGCCGCAACGGCTGTTCATCACGAACGGCCACAACGGCGACGACAATAGTCCGCTGGCGTCCGGCCTATTAGGCACGCTGCTGAGCCTGCTCGTGGCCGAGCGATCGGGCTTTCAAGCGCCGGATGTCGCGGGGCCCGAGTCGCTCAAGTCGCTAGTCGACCAGATGAGCGACCAGGCCGTGGACAACATGAAAGAGGTCATGGCCGTGCCGATGACCAAATCGCCGCTGTTCACGCACAAGTGATCCGAGGTATTGAATCCCAACGGGATTCAATCAATCAGCCCAGGGTTGTCCGCCGTGGCGGACTACCCTGGGCCCATGTGCCTGCAGAATCTCAGCTACCCTATAAGGGTTGTATCGGCCTCGCCTATGCAACGCTTACAGGGTTGTTCCACGTCGATTGGCTCATTTACCCAGGGTAGGTCGCCAAGCCGACCAACCCTGGGCTGAATTATCCAATCCCTTCGGGATTGTAAATGTCCGATCTACTTCTCGCTGTTCAAGCTGACGTTGACGAGAAAATCGTCGCGGAGAAAATTACGGCCTAACAGCAGCGGGTATTTCATCTTCTCCCGATCGTTGAGCGTGACGAGCACCTTTTTTTCCACGTCTTCCACGCGAAGCTTCAATCGCACCTTATAGCGCTCGTCCTCGCGCTCCGACGTGCGAACCTTCACGTGGTCCACGATCTTGGCTTCGACCCATTCGCCCTTACCATCGCCGTCGCGCGGTTTGATCAGAAAGCGTATCGGTTTGCCGATGTTGACCTTCGGGTCAGGATCTGCGCCTTTGATCTCCAGCACTTCGCAATGGATCGAGCAGCAGGTGGCGCCCGTGTCGACGCGGGCCGGCAGTGGCAAGCCCGTGCTGACTTCCGTCGCCAGGGCGGTCGCGCCGATCATCCGGATCAGCTCTTTCTTCTCAGCTTTCTCGTCGGCCGCGGCCGATGTGACGCCGATCACTACCAGGAGGACTGGCAACACGAACCACGTGCTGCGAATCGTGGTGACGCCGGATATGCCAACAGCACAGCGAAAGGCCTCGAATACTCTCATCGTCCTTTGTCTCCTCGTTGCATCTCATTGGAGGCATTGGAATCGCGGACGCTCTGTAGCTCTAAAACAAGTTTCGCCACCCGCCGCGGCCAAAGCAAGTATTTGGAAAACAGGGCCGTTTGTAGTCGTCTCGCTCCGCGAGACGCAATTTCCTCTCGCGGAGCAAGAGGACTACGCTGTTTCTCTGCCCCACGCGATATTGAGGTCGATCCGCGGCGGCACCGTCGGCGAATCCTTTCCGCCAAACCAGCGCAAGCTTGGCAAAGTGTAGGCAAATCTCGGCGATGCTGTCGACCCTGTTTTGCCCGAGAAAGACGGCAGTTTTAATCAATTTGAGCCGGCCGGGGCGCCGTAATCCGCGCGCTCGAGATTCGTGCCGACGATAACCTGGGCAACATGAGTTCGCGAGGCGAACTGGTTGATTCTGCGATCGGCGCCGCGATACGATGATGTGATTCGCATCGTCTTATTCCAGCACGTCCTCCTGAGGGAGGCTTTGCGACCGACGGATCTACGTTGTTCACGAGGAGATTCTTCGCTGTACTGCGCTCAGAATGACGGCACATCACGCGGAGCCGAGCATGGGCGACTTCAATAGTAAGTATAACCGAGCAGTCTGGTTTGATATTCCGGTCGCCGATTTGGATCGAGCGGCGGCGTTCTACTCGGCGGTCCTGGGCGTTGGCGTCGACAAGGAAACGTTCGGCGACTTTTCGTTCTGCGTCATTGAACATCAAGACGGCAACGGAGGCTGTCTTGTAAAGGACGATGCGGAGATCGGCGCCGGCGGCGTACTGCTGTATCTCAATGTCGACGGCCGAATCCGCGACGCCGTCAGCAAAGTCGTGCCGCAGGGCGGCAGTGTGAGGCAACCGATTCATTCCATCGGTCCTCACGGATTCCGCGCCGTCATCCTCGACAGCGAGGGCAACCGCGTCGCGCTGCACTCCAACAGCGACACCTAATTTGATTGCGGATTTCGGATTGCGGATTTGATCGCGTCAATCCGAAATCCGCAATCCGAAATCGCTACAGCTCCGCCGCGCACCACGGACAATGGCTCCAGAAATCGCGCACGACCCCCCAGCCGCATTTGTTGCACGTCTCACTGCTGCCGGGAATCTTCCACACTTGGCGCGCCTTAATATGACACCACGGGCAGTAACGCATGAACGGCATGAGGTCCTTGCGATCGCACTTTGCGTTGCGACATCGCCCGACGTAACGCCGATCCGCATACTCGCGCGACGAGCGGTCCTCGAAGCCGGGCCCGTAACACCAGGGGCAGAATTGCCAATCGAGCTTCGTGCCGCGCAGACAGCGTGGGCAACACGTGGGGAATGCGGTTTCGCCGTGAAACACCTTGCGGCCCGTTCCGCACCACGGACAGGCCTGCATGAATTCGGACACGGGTCCGTCGCATCGGCCGCACTTGGAATGCGTCTCCAGCTGCTTGCCGAATTGCCGCAAAAACTGCTGCTGGCGAATCTCTTTCCAATGCCGCCGGGTCGTGGTCTTCGCCTTTTTCGGCCGACGCCGACGCGCGCCGTGTCGAAGCACTTTAGGTTTCGCTCGCAAGTAGGCGGCCAGCATTTGTCCGCCGTCCTCGAACCGCCTGCTCGGCTTGAGTTCCAGCGAACGGCGCAACAGCGCGATCATGTCGGGGTGTAATACCGACTTCAGTTTATCGAGTCCCGCCAGCGGCCATTCGAACGGCCACTCCGGCAGTTGGCCGGAAAACATCTGCCACAACACCAGCCCAGTGGCGAAAACGTCCGATCTCCGAGATGGCCGGCCCATCGCTTGCTCCGGCGCCATGTAGCCGACCGTCCCCGCGCCGGAGGCCGAGATCGTGCGATGCGCCACTTTCGAAATGCCGAAGTCCGTGAGGCGCAAGCGGCCGTCGGGAAACAGCAGCAAATTATCCGGCTTAACATCACAATGAATCACGCGCTGCTCGTGCGCGAACGACACGGCCCGCAACAATTGCTCGCCCAGATCCAGCGCGGTCTTCAACGACAACCGCCGCGCGAGCCGCTCTTCGAGAGACTCCTCGCCGAGCGGCAAGGCGATCACCAGATGACCATCGATAAAATCGGCCGACTTCAGGCCGAGGATATTCGGATGATCCAGCTTTGCCGCCAGGCGCACTTCGCGCGAAAAGTCGTCGAGCGACTCTTTCGTCACCAGTCCCTTGTGTGGAATTTTGAGCGCTACGTGAACGCCTTCGAGCGTATCGAGCGCGCGGAACACCGTCGCGTACGGCCCGTTGGAAAGCCGCGAACGGAGTTTGTATTTGCCGATTTTCTGACCGGGACGAAGCACGAGAAGAGTCCGATGATTGCCGAGGAGCGGGGGCGTTATCCAAACGCTTATCCAAGCCGGCGGCTCGCCGCCGGATGCCGACGGCGAGCCGTCGGCTTGGATTGGAATCCAGCGTCACTCCCCTCACAACGTCGCCATATCGATGTTGTTGAAATTCCGCTGGTAGTATCCCATGTACTGTACCTTACGCTCTAATGCCATAATAACCGCCGAAGCGAAGTTCACACCCTCGAAACTTTGGGCACTCCCCAGGCCGCCCGGGCTGAACACGTTAATTTCCATCAATTTGTCGCCCACGATGTCTAGGCCGACCAGAAACATGCCGTCGGCCACCAGTTTTGGGCGCACGATTTCAACGATTCTAAGGGCACGATCATCCACCTCGGCCTTAGCCTTTCGGCCGCCCGCGTGGATATTGCTGCGGATGTCGTCGCCCGAGCGAAGCCGCCGAAAAGCCGCGATTTTGCTCTTATATTTCAGCGGCGCCCCGTTCATCACGAACAGCCGCATGTCCCCCTCAGCCGCCTCCAGCAGATACTCCTGGGCAATCACATAGCCGTCCCGGCTGACCGCCTCGATCATCTGGTTGAGGTTGCCCAGGTCATTTTTGCGCACCAGAAAAACGCCCTGGCCGCCGGAACCCTGCAACGGCTTGATCACCACATCGCCGCCGTGCTCGCGGGCGAAATGGCGGATTTCATTGCGGTCGCGCGTGATGAGCGTTGCCGGCCGCACCTCCTCGGGAAACAGTTGGAAGTACATTTTGTTCGCCGCCAGCGCCAGTGCAGCGGGGTCGTTGAGCACGATAACACCCCGCCGCAGCGCGGCCCGGCCGAACAGAATGCCGGCCATTTGAGCCCAGGTCCGCCGCACGAGGTCCTCGGCCGGATCGTTGCGCAACAAGAGCACGTCAAGGTCATCCACCGTAATCCGCTCGCTGCGTCCATTTGGCCCACGCAGCTCATCTAAATAACTGTCGAGCGACTTGTATTTCGACTTCGGCGCAGAGCGGGCGCGGGCCCGCACAAAGTCGTCCGGATCGAGCGCAAGATCGCCCGTGCCGATCAGCCACGCCTCGTGCCCCCGATTGACGGCCGCCATCGCCAACCGGGTCGTCGTGTACGTCGGTTGTTCCGTTTCGATTTGATTGACGACGAAACCGATTTTCATAGGTGTGCATCCAGCTGTAGCTGGGGTCTGTGACCTCGGCTTGTACTTTCGCCGGAGCCTGAGCCCCCACATGACGAACGGCCGGCCTCACAGAGGCCAGCTACAATTACCCTACTTCTGCAGTAGCTCCATCAACTTCATCCCTTCACGCAATCGCTCAAGCTTTTCTTGTGCCTCAAGACTTTCCAAGTAGCGCGGCCGCAAAACGGGCGGTTTGATTACTTGCCGCTGGCTCAGCTCGAAGATCAGCGGCAGATGGGCTGACGCCACCTTGCCCACGAATAGCGGCTCCAGGTCGCCGCCCTCGCGCAGGTATCGCAGGATTTGCAACAGGCCGCGCAGGTAGACGGCGTCTTTGGTGAGACCGCCGCCCCGATAGATTCGCATCGCGATCGTGTACGCAGTCCGCTTCGAAAATTCGTAGTTTCGGTCGAGTGTACGAAACGTGTCGACAAACGATGCGCCGTCCAAAAGCTGCCGCGCCGCGACGACACGCGCCGCCAGAATCCGCATCCGCGCCCGGCTCAGGCCGCCGACAAGGTACTCGGAGAGCACAGCCAACCCTTCCTGCAAACCGTCGTAACCCGCGAGGCCCACTTCCAATTGCTGGAATAGCTGATGGTGGCCGTTGTATCGCGTCACCAGGTGCGTTCCGACTTCGTGCTGCAGCAGCGCTTCCACGCGTCGCCGCGGTACGCGAAACTTTCCGCCGATTAAGAGTTGGTCACCGGACACCATCAGGCCGGCGTACATGTCGTCGCGAACCGAAACCGTCGCACAGAAATCCGCGCATTGCTGTTGATAATAGCCCAACTCCTGCTGCGCGCGCTGAGCAAACTCCGTCGCGTCGAGCTGCTGCTTGACCGGCTCGTCGCGCGAGCGAGCCGGCACCTGGTCGAGTAGTTCGACGGCGTGATTCAGCAGCCAATCGGATACGCCGCCGTAAATTTGCAAGCTTTCAGGCAAGAAGCGGGGCGTATCCACGTCGGAGAGGAGCGTGATCTGTCGATCGAGCTCTTCCTGCTTCTGGCGAAACAGGTACGACAGCGTCGGGTCCTCGATTCGCTCGACCGGGATCAGGTACAGCTGCCGCTTCAACAGCGCCGGATCAATCGCCAGCGGCCGATAGAAGAACGTCGGCGGCTTGCCGAATCGCGCGCGGCGAAATTCGCGCCAGGCGGCTTCCGCGTTCACCGGCGTCGCCTGCAGCAGCAGATCGAACGAGCGGGCGATCTCCACCAACTGCCGATCGATGTCCAACACCGATTGCCCAACCGTCCGGCCCCCCAACGCATGATAATGGGGTGTCCGAAGCGACGTTCGCTTGTGCGAAAAAGCAAAGTACGCCTGCTCGAGCGCGCTGTGTACGTGGTGACGAATCGACCGCAGCACGGCCGGGTACAACTCGTGCGTCGCTTCGTTTCGATACACGGGCCGCGCCACGACGCCCAATGAGAAACAGTTCCATTCTTTGAGCTCGCTCATCCGCAGAAGCGGCTTGCGGCCGGACGGCGCCATTTCTCGGTACGGTCCGAGGACGACGCGCGTGCCGCCGAAGGGCAGCATGTCCTTGCCCAACGACTTCGAGAGCGCCTCGATCGTGGAGCGTGGAATTCGCGACGAGGGGGCGGCAATTTCAAAGCGCGGCCGAACCGCATCGGAATCGCCGTTAAGTTGAATCGCCGATTCGTGTGCCTCCTCGATCGGAGCGGACCAGGTTTCAATTAGCAGAAAACTGCCGAAGTGATCCGCCAGATTCTGGACGACCGCGCGCAGTAAGTGCAACGCCTTACTCGCCGCGCGCGGCTCGGCAGGAATGATCATGTAGCACGCTTCGCAGGTGACCAGCTCCTCCGTGCCGTTGTCGTCCGCGTCGTTGGCCGTGCGCCGATAGACGCACACAAACGGCAGCCGGCGATCGAGATGCAGCCGTCCGCCGCCGGGTAACTCGAGCCGCACCGGCCGCTCGCCGTTTAGCTCGGCGATGACCCGCGCCGCCAAGCTCGATCCGCTCGGTTTTGGCGACGAGGTGCTCACGGTTTGCGGTTCTCCAGCTCGCCGCGCACGCCATCGGCGGCGCGGCCGAGCGCGGCGTGCAGCGCTGCATGTTGTCGGGCATCCAGTTCGCCGGTCCACTCGTCCATAAAGAACTTCTTCACCTCAATGGCCAGCGCGCACACGGTTTCAGGAAAATTCTGGTGAATCCAACCCGGCAAGTGGCCGCCGAAGAACTTCACGTTCTCGCGCACATCGAGCCGCCGGCCAAAATAATCGTATCCGCGCATCTCTGCCAGCCAACGCTCGACGATCGGCGCCCATCGGCCGCGTGGCATCGACCCGGTGCCCAAGTTGATCTCCGGATTCGACGCCGCATCGCTCGTCGGGCCGCCTCGGCCATCCCTTATATGATTGTAGCTGTGCAGATCGAAGACGACGACGCGCCCATGCCGTGCCACGAGCTGCTCCAGCAACTGCCGCAATTGAGCGTAAAAATCGTCGTATGCCCGTAGCGAACGCTCCACCATTTCTTGGGGAGGCGAGCATTTCCACACATCCATACCCCAAGCATCGGCCGGCACAATGTACACGGCCTTCTCCCGCGGCCGATTCAAATCCAGCTCAAACCGCGAGCGGCGCACCACGATTCGCGTCGACGCGATCGAAGTCCACGCGCTCGTGTACGGATCCTCCTCGTAAAGTCGCTCAGCGTCCGTCAGTCGTAGATATTCGGCAACATCCGGTCGCACATCGTGACCATCGTGAACGGCGCAGGCCACGAGCGGACCATCGCCGAATTCAGTTTGCCAAATCGGATTCATTTGTTGGGCAGCAGAACCGAAAGCAGTCACTCCGACGTCCGCCGAGGGGACCGGCCAGATTCCTCGGAAGACCTCGGAATGACAGCAAAGGAATTCCCCGACAACCCCGGATCGTATCAATGTTGCACGTAGCCTGGGTCGAGTCCCCCCCGCATCGTCTCCGCGACGATTTCGGTGCAACTGCCTTACCAGGCAGAACGAAAAAGATGAGGTGCCGCCATGAATGACGGCAGCCATCGCGATGGACGGACAAGTAGGATACTAGCTAGCCGACTCGCGTCAGGCAACTAAAGCGTTTTTTCAGATTGCTGTGCGGGGTGGCTGGGATGGAGAGTGCCCGCCGCGGCGGACGACCCCCAGCACCGCTGGGGGCTCCCTGCGGTCGACCCCAGCCACCCGTGAAAACACTGGATAACGTCTATCTTAAAACGCTCGAGCCGGACCGCCGAGAGGAGGCGCTGTCCACGGACGCGCCCACGCTAACTGCTGAGAATATAGTCGAGCGATGCCCACGTTCTTGGCATCAAAGACGCCGTCAGACGATTTGACGAGGCGTACCGCCTTAGTTGCAAACGCTGCTCACGCCCTCAGCGCTCACCACGTCGATCTGGTTATAGATATGCTGCACGCCGGGCACGTGCCGCACGGCTTCTTGCACCAACTGCTTCAGATAAAACGTCGGCAGCCGACCGGTGAGAACAAGGTTTCGGCCCTGGTGCGCGATACAAACACCGTTAATTCGGCCGCGAAAATGAGGGTGATTTTCCAAGTAGTGCCGTGCCGCGGCACTCAGATCGTTGCGTGCCTGAGTCGAGGGACGTTCCGCTAGGGCTGCTTGCATTTCGCTATTCCTCCGGCACAATACCCCGCCTATAATTACAGCTTTCCTTGGAAAGATGGGCGGCTGGAGTTGCCTGGATAATCCGTGCCCCAATCGCACTCGGTCTTATTGTCGCTGAGAAGCCGTATTGAAGCGAAGTATTTCAGCAACCCGTATGCCAAACCACATCGCCGGCCAAACTGCTCGGTCCGTCGCGGCGAGTTCCGTCGTTGAATCGGCCGAATCGAGTCGGTCCATCACTTATCGGCTATCGGCGGCCCGTCCTCCACTTGCACTGATTCCGAAAAAGCCGTACGCCTTTTGATTGACCAAGGTTCATCGTGGCGGAACTTGTGCCATTTCCCTTGGAAAGTCGGACGGTGCCGCGTGCCGCCGCGAGATATCAGAAAGCCCTCGATGCCCGACAAATCGTCCCGCCAATCGATCGACGACTTGCAATCAGCGCTGGCATCCAGCGACTCACAAGCGATCGTCGACTTCCTTGATTCGGCCGAGCCTGCCGAAGCCGTCCACGCCATTTCACACCTGAGCGAGGCCGACCAGTCCCGCCTGCTCAAATCGCTTTCCTGGGAAGAGGCCGCCGATCTGGTGGACGACCTGCCGGAAGAGCAGGCCGCGCGAATGATCGAGCGCCTCACGGTCGACGAAGCGGCCGCGATCGTCAGCGAAATGCCGAGCAACGAACGGGCCGACGTCATCGCCCGCCTGCCCGAGCTCGAAGCGTCCGCGATCCTCGACGCGATGCCGCTCGCTTATTCGCGCGCGGCGCGCCGGCTGATGTCGTACCCGGCCGACTCGGCCGGCGGCCTGATGATCACCGAATACCTGTCGTATCACGAGCATCAAACGATCGGCGATGTGCTCGACGATCTCCGCATTCACGCCGATCGCTATCGAAGATACGACGTACAATACGCCTACGTGGTTGCCGACGGCGGCAAACTGGTCGGCGTCTTGCGACTGCGCGATTTGCTGTTGTCCGCGCCGGATGACCGTTTGTCGGCGGCGATGATCCGTGAACCGCTAAGTGTGTGCGACACGGCGCAACTCGAAGTGTTGGAGCGGTTTTTTGGCCGGCACACGCTGTTCGGCGTGCCGGCGGTCGACGACGACGGTCGGCTAGTTGGCGTGGTGCGTAGTACCGACGTAGAGCAGGCCGCCGCCGAGCGATCGAGCCGCAGCTTTTTGAAAATCATGGGCATCGTCGGCGGCGACGAGCTCCGCTCGATGCCGCTGCGGATCCGCAGCATGAGACGCTTGAGTTGGTTGAGCGTCAACATCCTGCTTAACATCGTCGCGGCGAGCGTGATTGCGTTCCATCAGGACACGCTCGCGGCCGTGATCGCGCTGGCCGTGTTTCTGCCGATCATCTCCGATATGAGCGGTTGCTCGGGCAACCAGGCCGTTGCCGTGACCATGCGCGAGCTGGCGCTCGGCTTCATCAATCCTTCCGACTTATGGCGCGTGTTAGGCAAAGAGGCGGCCGTCGGCGTAATCAACGGACTGGCTTTGGGCGTATTGCTCGGCTTGGTCGGCTGGCTGTGGCAGGGCAATGTGATGCTCGGCGTCGTCGTCGCTGCCGCGCTGGCGATCAACACGCTGGTCGCCGTTTGCTTCGGCGGCTCGATTCCACTGGTCCTTCGCGCGCTAGGCCAAGACCCGGCCCTTGCTTCGGGTCCGATTCTCACCACCATCACCGACATGTCCGGCTTCTTCCTGGTGTTAACCCTCGCCGGCGCGGTGTTGCCGTATTTGACGTCCTGACAGCCGTGCTTGATTGATTAGCCGCGACCCCAACGGGTCGCAGGCATAAGGGATCACCCCGATTCCGGCGACCCGTTGGGGTCGCGGCTATTGGCCAACGAGTGCGCGTTCACGCCGCGAACGAGGCACCGCCGCGCTTGTTGTGGTTTTTGACGTACGCCGTTTTCGAGGGGAACGCGAACTCGACGCCGAGCCTATCGAGCTCGTCCATGATGCGGTAGTTCACCCGTTCGCAGTGATCCTGGTACGCCCAGGAGTCGACGGGCGCGTACCAATACACGACCTGGATGTTGAGGCTTTCCGCGAGGTAGTCGGTGAAATGCACGCGCGGCGGAAACTCCTCGAAACCGACAATCGGATGGATCCGCTCGCGAATCTCCTTTTCCTCCAACACGTCGCGAATTGCCTGCACGGCCGCGGCGACCATCTCGCGCGTCGTGTTGTACGTGATTTGAATGTTCATCATCCGGCGGATCGTCCGCCGGCGATCGACGTTCTCGATCGATTCGTTGACGAGCGTCGAATTGGGGATCGTCACCAGGTGATCGGCCTGCGTGCGCAGCTTCGTGCAGCGGAAGCCGACGTCCTCCACCACGCCGTCGAAGTTGCCGAACGTGATCCGCTCGCCCAGCCGAACCGGCCGCTCCGCCAGCATGATCAGGCCGCCGATGAAGTTGTTAATTAGTGCCTGGCTGCCGAAACCGACACCAATCGCCAGCGCACCGCCGAGGATTGTAAATGCCGTGAGCGGTATCCCGACGGTGCGAAGCGCGTGCAGCACGACAATCGCCAGCATCAGGTAGAACACCAGCGTGCGAATGGCAGCCGTCGCGTCCTTGCTGAGCCGAAATCGTTTCAGCAGGCGTAGCGCGAACAACCCCGACAAGAATCGCGACGTGATCCAACCGCTCATGAAAATCGCGACGCCCGTCACGATCTTTTGCACTGTGATCGGCCTTTCACCGTTGATGGTGGCGAGTTCGAACTTCCAAATCATTTCAGCCCGATGCCACGCGCTGTAGGCCAGGTTCTTTGCGGACAGCGTTTCGACCCCCAGACCGATTTCGTCGAGCAGCTTTTCATGCACACGGCGGCTCGATTCGATCATCACTAGATTTCGTTCGTGGATGCGCAGCGTCAGCTCGAGCTGATACTGTTGCCTGTTAAGCGCTGATTGCAAAGCTTCGGGTGCGTTCGCCGCTGCTTCCAACTTCTTCGTAACGCCGGTCAGCGAGCTGCGCAGATCGCGCATCCGCAGGATTTCCATCCGCAGGTCCTCGGCCAAGCCACCGAGAATTCCCTTGGTGTCCTTTTGCAGGGTTTTCAGTTTCTCCCACAGTTCGCGATCGGGATCGTTCGTTTTCGCCGTAGAAATCTTGTATCGGTAGCTCCAAGCCACCCGCAGCTGAGCAAGCCGCTGCAAACGCTGCGTCAGGCAGTCGATTTCGTCTGTCAGCTTTTCGCGAGCCCGCCGCTCAGCCTCCAGCTTTTCCGTGGCAATTGCGCGGTCGCCTGCTGCCGCATTGTATCCCTCTTGGGCCTCGCGGAGCTGGATGTTGATCTTTTGCAGCCTCGATTGTGCCGTCTGCAACAGCTTGTTAGCAGCATCTTCTTTCGTGCGGATTTCCTCGATTTGTCGTTGATAGTCGGCTTCGGTCACCACGATCAGCGGGCTCATGCGCGCGACCTGGTCCTTACGAACTTGCACAACCAGCGTTTGAACCTCATGGGCTAGCCGATCTCGTTCAAGTTCTCGCTTACGCAAGTTAAGCGTATCGGTCGCGAGCAGGGCATTCAGCCGCGCTTGATCCGCGGCAACGGCTAGTTCCGCATAGTTTGGCTGGTCTTTCGACGAGTCACGCGTGTCCAGAGTCTGCCGCCGCTTCACCTCGCTTTCGTCGAGCCAAGTACGAGCTTTCTCGACGCCCGACTTCGTAGCCGCCAGCTTGTCGCTGACGAGGTTCAATCGCGCTTCCTCGGCGGCAAGCTCGTCTTTGAGCTGATCAAGCTCGGCGAATGTGTACTCCGACAAATTCTCGCTCGGTGCGATCGACTTTTGCTGCGCTTCTAATTCGGCCCTTCGCGTCCCGAGGTCCTTAATCTGTTGCTCGACGGCTTCCTGCTGCGTAAGCACAGCCTCGCGCGTTTGATAAAACGCCACCTCGTGCGCCGCCGCGCTGTCGGCCGCGCCGCCCGCTTCGAGTTTGCGCAGCGCCACTTGCAGATGCTCGGCATTCTCCGCCCGCACGGCCGCCGCCGGAGCGGCCGCGGCTTCCGGCTCAACGGGCGCGCCGGTAAGAGATGGGTTGATCAGCTGTGGCTGCCCGATGGCCTCATCGAAGCTTATGAAAAGAAACGTCGCCGCGATAAGCGCGAAATCAACGTGTCTGAGTCGCCGCAAACCGAACATGACGCCCTCTCTTCCTTGATCAGGTCGCGCGTAGGTCAGGCTTTCCAGTCTGACGTCCGTACGTCAGGCTTTCCTGCCCGACACTTCTTAGCCGTGTAGATGTCAGCCTAGAAAGGCTAACCTACGGGAGTGTCGTAAGTATCTCGATTTCGCCGCCCCGGTCAACTTTAGTATCAACGCTAGCGGCGGCATCCGGCGAACACGTCGATGCTAGCAGCCTAGGAAACACGTAGGCGAGTTTCTCCGAAACTCGTCCACTGCGGCGGACGTCTCGGAGAGACGCGGCTACGTGGAAGTCTCAGTCCTTCTTCGCCACGTCCACCAAAAAATCGCCGCGCAGGAAATTGCGACCGATGAGAAGCGGAAACTCCATGTCCGTGCGATCGTTGAGCGTGACCAGCACCTGTTTGCGAAAATCCTTCCAGCGCAACGTGAGCCGCACTTTGTAACGATGATCGTATTCGCCGCTCTTCAGCGACGAAGACTTAACCCGCACCGCCTTGGCGATGGTTGCCTCGATCCACTCCGTCTTACCTTTTGCGTCTTTGAGTAAGATGCGTGCGCGCTTGCCGACGTTTCGCACACGCGAGTTCGATTCGCCCTTGATTTCGATCTTCTCGACGTGGAGCGAGCACGACTGGGCGCCGGTATCGATGCGCGCCGGGAACGAAAGCCCAGACTCGGTTTCAGTGATTGTGGCGGTAGCCCCGATAATGTGCTTGGAATTCGCGAACACGCTTTCGCCCCACGCGGAAAGAGCAATCCACACAGCCATTGGCAACGCAAGCCAATCGGCGCGACGAATTCGTCCCGGGCACGGCCCGCCTCGAGCGAAACGAGATAAGACCCCAAAAAACATGCTGAATATCTCCCCTCAGGGTACTCCCATGCCAGCCCCATTCGGGGGCTCAATTTACTCTCATTTTACCGGCCATAACGAATTTATGGAACGCGCGGCGACCATCAAAAGCGGTTGCCGCGACGCCCAAAGAGTCGCTACATCAAGAACTATAATTGAAAACCATAGCCCGAACGGAAAGAATGGTCGCTCGGACCATCTTGGAGATTCTCCATCATGAATTCCCGCTCGTTGAGCAACCTGGCAATTGTCGGGTTCATCATGCTCGGCGCGGTCTTGCTTGGCCTGCGCTATCGCGCTCGGCGGGAAGCTGAGATTGCCCGGCAGGACAGCCTGTGGGAGCTCACCTATGAAATCCGCTTCGAGGCGACGACCACGCCTTCGGATCCCACGTCCGGAATCTCGGAGCTTCGAATCGCGACACCGTTTAACACGCCGCACGTTCAGGTGCTGAGTGAGGACTGGACGAATGCCGGGCTCACGATCGAGCGCAAAGAGTTGTTGCAGTCCGGAACCAAGGAAGTGCGACTTTCGACCACCCGGCCCGGCATCTATGCGCCGCAGGCCGACTTCACGCTTCGTCTCAGTCCTCGCGCGAACGCCCGTTATGGTCCTCGCTTGGAGAATCTGTCGCGCGATGACCGCACTTTTTATTTGCGGGCGGACCAGAAGCGAGACATCCCAACGAACGACGACAAGGTCCGAAAAGACGTTCAAACGTTATCGCAGGCGGCCACCACTGAGTGGGAAAAAATAGAAGCCGCCTTCAATCTGTGCATGGAGATTGTCACCGATCCAGAGGCCGCCGGCGGTGTCAAGGAAGCGTTGGCGAACAAAAAGCATACGCCGGCCGTGCGCGCTCGAACCATGGTCACGCTCTGCCGGGCTATGGGAATCCCGGCCCGGCTCGTCACCGGTTTTGAGATTAGCCAAACCTCGAATGCCGTGCCGCGGACCTGGGTGGAAGTGTTCTACAACCAACGCTGGGTTCCCTTTGACACCGAGAGCGGGTACCGCCAAACGCTGCCGAACGATTACGTTCCGGTGCGACGCGGCGATGGCCCGATTGTGATTCCACTCGAGGGCACCATCGCGCCCGATGGCGGCGAACGCTTTTCGATTCGCGTGCTTCCGCCCAATCCGCTCGTCTCCAAAGGCGAGGCCAAGCATCCCTTCCAAATCTTCAATCTGGAACGACTGCCGGTGCCGATGCACACCGTGATGTCGCTCTTGCTGCTGCTGCCGTTCGGCGCGCTAATCACCGCGGTAATTCGCAACGTTGTCGGCGTGCAGACCTTCGGAACCTTCGCGCCGGCCCTGTTGGCAATGAGCTTCATTTACGCCGATCCTGAAACCGGCCTTGCAATTTTCCTCATCGTCGTTACGGTTGGCCTTGTCGGGCGCTGGTGGCTGGAGCGCTTGCGCCTGCTCATGGTGCCGCGGCTGAGCATCATCCTCACGCTGGTCATCCTCTGTGTGGTCTTTAGCGTTTCGACGTTCGACTTCATGGGACTCACCCCCAGCGCTCAAGCCGTGCTCTTGCCGATGGTCATTCTCACAATCTTGATCGAACGCTTCCACGTGACCGTGGAGGAGGATGGTCTCATGTTTGCCCTGAAGCTTACCGTCGGCACGCTCGTCGTGGCCGCGCTCTGTTATTTGGTTCTCGGCTGGGAAGAAGTGGGCGCCTGGGTGTTGACATATCCCGAGGTCCATTTCTTCACCATTGCCGCGTTTATTTTGCTTGGTCGCTATGCCGGGTACCGGCTCACTGAGCTGTGGCGGTTCCGCGACCTGATCGAACCTGGTGAGCCCGTGCGATGACCAATAACCGCCGCCGGCTGTTTGTCTGGCCGCACGAATTACGCGATGCCGGCATCCTCGGCATCAACCAACGCAACCTGGCGTTCATCCAGGAGAATAACCAGCGCACTCTCTATCCGCGCGTCGACAACAAAACGATCACCAAGGAAATCTGCCACGCCAACGGCATCCCCGTGCCGGACACGTACGCGGTCATCCGCCGCTACGGCGACGTGCGGCGGTTTCCGAAGCTGATCAAAGACCGCACCGAGTTCGTCATCAAGCCGGCCTCGGGCGCCGCCGGCCGCGGCATCATCGTGATCGCGCGCAAGAAGGGGATTGATTACGAAACGCCCAGCGGGCGCCTGTTCTCCGAGGGTGATCTCGACTATCACCTCTCGACGATTCTCTCCGGCCTGTACTCCCTCGGCGGACAGGTCGACAGTGCGATCGTCGAGCAGCGAATCATCATGCACCCCACGATGGAACGCATCGCCGTCGGCGGAACGCCCGATGTGCGCGTCATTCTGTTCCGCAACGTGCCCGTGATGGCCATGGTGCGGCTGCCTACGATTCAGTCCGAAGGCCGGGCCAATTTACACCAGGGCGCCGCCGCGGCGGCCGTTCACTTGGTCACCGGCCGAACGTTCGGCGGCGTGTGCAACAGCCGCATGATCGCGCGACACCCCGACACGGGCGAATTGATCGGTGGCCTGGAAATTCCCGGTTGGCGCGAGCTCTTGGCCGCCGCGATGAAGCTCTCCGACGCACTCGAGATGGGTTACATCGGCGTCGATTTCGTGGTCGACGCCAAGATCGGCCCGGTGGTGCTCGAAGCCAACGCCCGGCCGGGTCTCGCCATCCAGGTTGCCCACCGCATCGGCCTGTTGCCGCGCCTGAAGTTCATCGAGTCGCTCCCGCGCGAAGCCGTCCAGGGCAACCGCCGCTGGGACCTCCTCCCCCGCCTCGCCGGCGACGACGCGTAGGTCAGGCTGTGCCTGACATTCTTTGACGCGGATGTCAGGCAGAGCCTGACCTACTTCTCCTCTTCCCCTCTCCCCCTCTCGTCTTCATCCCTGCTCGGATCACCTTCCAACCAGCCGCGCCATTTGAAATTCAGCAACATCCCTGCCGCCACGGCGCCCATCAAACCCAGCGCGAACAGATATCCGTACCGCCAATTCAGCTCCGGCATGTTCCACGTCGAAACTTCCGTATTGAAATTCATCCCGTAGATGCCGGCGATAAAGCCCAGCGGCAGGAAAATCGTTGAGATCACGGTGAGCGTCTTCATGATCGCGTTCATGCGATTGCTGATCGACGAGAGGTAGAAATCGCGGACGTCGCCCGCGATGTCGCGATACGATTCCAGGAGGTCGATGAGCTGCACCGAGTGGTCGTAGCAATCGCGCAGATACACGCGCGTGGCGTCGGTGATGAACGGCGTTACCTCGGAGCGCAACTCGCTGATCGAGTCGCGCAGCGGCCAGATGGCCCGCCGCAGCATCAACAGCTCGCGCTTCACGGCGTGCAGTTCCGCGAACGCCTCCTGGCCGTCGCCGGCGGCCGTTCGCTCGTCCAGCGAGTCGAGCCGGTCGCCGAGCGCCTCCAACACGGGGAAGTACGCGTCGATCGCCGCATCGATCAGCCGGTAGGCCAGGTAATCTGGCTGCACGCCTTGCCGCGTGACGCTTTGCTCAAATCGCAGCCCGGCTCGCACCAGTTCGAAGTTGTCGCCCGGCCGCTCCTGGAACGTTACCACGTAGTTTCGTCCGAGCAGCAGGCTGAACTGCTCGGTGATCTGTTCGTTCGACTCATCCGGAATCCGCAGCACGCAATACAAGTTTTCATCGTACGTATCGACCTTCGCGCGCTGATGGACGTGCACGACGTCCTCGAGTGCCAACGGATGCATGTGAAACATTTGCGCCAATTTGCGTAACGTCGCCTCCGTGCCGAGCCCAACGACGTCGACCCACACCACGGGCCACTGGTTGAGAAGTGCCTGCAATTCGCCCGGATCGCCAATCTCCTGCTCGACGACGCGGTCCTTGTCGTAGGCAATCGCGCGGATGGTCGTCGGCCGAGCGCCGGGCGCGATTGTGACCGTGCCCGGCTTTGTGCCCGGCGCGGTTCGACGCCGAATGCGCGGCTTGAGTCGGCCCAGTGACTTCAACCGTTTCTTCATGGCCCGAATTGTAACACACCAGCCTGTGTCCGCAGCAGCCACTCCAAGGGCTCAAAAACCCAAGTCGACGGCTCGCCGTCGACTTCCAACTGAACGGATCCCGTACCGGCATGCGACTTGCATCAACACATGCTTGAGGTAAAGCGTCCTTTCAAACCCAAACCATCATTCACGAAATGAGGACACCAACCATGGCTCGCTGCGAAATTTGCGGAAACGACTACGACAAGGTCTTTGAGGTCATCGCCGACGGCGAAAACCACACGTTCGACAGCTTCGAATGCGCGATCCACGCCCTGGCGCCCAGGTGCTGCCATTGCGATTGTCGCGTGATCGGTCACGGCGTCGAAGCCGACGGTGCAATCTATTGCTGCGCCCACTGCGCCGAGATGAGCGGTGTCGCCGGCGTCCACGATCGCGTGTAGTTCGTCACACTGCGCGAGCGAGGAACCATCGGCCCATAGCAAGCCGCCGGGACCCGCTGTCGCGGATGCCCCGTCCCGGCGGGGGTAAACCCCGCCGCTCGCAAGGTTCGTATCTTCACTTACGGCGACTAGGGATTCTTTCCCTCAAGTCGACCGAATGGCAAGTAACGCTTGCGCAAGCTCCTCTTGTATTTGTAGCACTGATCTACGCTAATCGGCACTGATCGGAATCGTAGCGAAGATTAGTGTTCTCCGACTCCGCGAGCTTTGCGCCTTTGCGTGAGGCTTCAATTTGTGGCTTCAATTGTTTCGGGAGTGACGCCATGTACAAGCTCGCGTGCATCGTGCCAAGCGCCGCGCTCTTGCTTTTTACCATCTCGTTCGCGTCGGCCGGCACCCTCGAGGAAATTCGCAACCGCGGCGCACTCCGCTGGGGCGGCGACGCCAGCGGCGGCGGGCCGTACATCTATCAGGGCCCCGACGGTATGCTCGTCGGCTTCGAATTCGAGCTGGCCGAGTATCTCGCGAAGCAGCTCGGCGTGCATAGCGAATACGTCAATTGGGAATGGGAGATGTTGCCGCAGATTCTCGACCGCGGCACGATCGACGTCGTCCTCAACGGCTACGAGTGGTCGGAAGAGCGCGAGCAACTGTGGTCGTCGACAATTCCATACTACCTCTACAAACTGCAGCTCATGGCTCGCGCCGACGACGGCTCAATCGAGGATTGGGACGATCTCACGGCCAAGCCGGGCGAGCCGCGCAAGCAGGTCGGCGTGCTGCAAGGCTCCGCCGCCGAGCGATACGTCGAATCGCGGTTCGGCGACGCGGTCGAGCTCAAAAAGTATCCCGAAGTTACGAGCGTCATGGGCCTGGTGGAGCAGGGACAACTCGACGCCACCGTGCAGGATGTGCCGATCGTCACCTACTACGGCCCCGAATTTCCCGGACTGCATGCCGTCGGCCGGCCCGAGGCGCTGGGCTATTACGTCGGCTTCGTTCGCTCCGGCGACAAAGAGCTTCTTGAAGCACTCAATGCCGCGATCCTCAAAGCGATCGACGATGGCACGCTCCGACACATTTACGAAAAGTACGGTGTGTGGAACCAAGAGCAGCTTCAATTGATCGAAGTCGCCAAAAAATGGCCGCCGACGGTCGCCGCAGCCCCGTCTCGCTGGGCGAATCTGCCACACTACGCCGGTCTGCTGCTGCTCGCCGCCTGGACCACGATCAAACTCTCGTTCCTCTCGATGCCGCTCGCCATGCTGCTCGGTCTCATGGTGGCGATCGGCCGGCTGTACAGCCCCGGCTGGGTCCGCGTGCCACTAGAAGGATACGTCGAGCTTCTCCGCGGCACGCCGCTGCTGCTGCAACTGTTCGTCATTTACTATGTGCTGCCGCAGTTCACCGGCGTGAGCCTGCCCGAATTCTGGGCCGGCGTCCTCGGCCTAGCGATCAATTATTCGGCCTACGAGGCCGAAAACTACCGCGCCGGCCTTCTCGCCATCCCACGTGGCCAAATGGAAGCCGCCCTGTCGCTCGGCATGAGCACCACCACCGCGCTGCGCCGCGTGATCGTCCCGCAAGCCGTGCGAATCGTCATCCCACCCGTCACCAACGACTTCATCGCGCTGTTCAAAGACACATCCGTGTGCTCGATGATCGCCGTCGTCGAGCTCACCGGCATGTACCGCTTCCTGTTCCAAAGCCACCCACGCCTGATGCTCGAATTCGGTCTCATGACCGCGCTGCTCTACCTCGCGATGAGCTACCCGCTGTCACTAGTCGCCCGCCGAATGGAAACACGTTTCAAGCAAGTTGCACGATGGAGATAGGGAATATAGGCGCGCAGCTATGCCAAGCAATTCTTTTGAACAGGAGGCAACAGAGAGAACGGAAATTGTAAGAGAATGGAATTGATGCCCGCAGCGCAAGCAAGGGCAGGGGCGCCACCGCCCTTGCTAGCGCTGCGGGCTCCGATCCATATTTCAAACGCGCTAACACACACTCGCTCCGGTTCCTCCGTTTTCTCGTGTTGAAATAGTATCCTGTTAATCGCCATGATTGAAGTTCGTCAACTTGTAAAGAACCACGGCGATCTGCGTGTGCTCGACGGCGTGTCGCTCTCGGTGCGCTGCGGCGAGGTCGCCACGGTGATGGGCCCGTCCGGCGGCGGCAAGAGCACGCTGCTCCGCTGCATCGATGGCCTGGAAACGTTCCACGACGGCGAAGTCGAGGTCGACGGCGTCCGGCTCCATCCGGGCGCCCCGCGCCGCGAGATGTCCGACACGCTTCGCGCGCTCCGCCGACGCGTGGGCTTCGTGTTCCAACAATTTCACCTGTTCCCGCACATGACCGTACTCGACAACGTGCTGGCCGGCCCGTTGTATGTGCTGAGCCGCGCTCGCGATGAAGTCGAGCCCGAGGCCCGGCAGCTTTTGGAGCGCGTCGGCCTGGCCGAGAAACTAAACGCCCACCCGGAAAACCTCTCCGGCGGCCAGCAGCAGCGCGTCGCGATCGCCCGAGCCCTGGCGATGAAACCCGATGCCATCCTGTTCGACGAACCCACGAGCGCCCTCGACCCGCGCATGGCTGCCGAAGTCATCAGCGTGATCACCGACCTGGCCGAAAGCGGCCAGACGATGATCGTCGTCACCCACGCCATGGGCTTCGCCCGCAACGTGTCCCACACGGTCCACGTGATGCACGCCGGCCGCGTCGCCGAGTCCGGCCCGCCCGAGCAAATCTTCGAGAACCCGCAACAAGAAGTAACGCGATTGTTCCTGGCGCAAACCCGCGCGAATTAAAGCCAACTTGGTTTGTGATGGCCCTTTATCGCCTGGTTAGCGGGAATTAGGCTAAAACGTCGATTTGCCCACTGTGCGAATCTCGGTAGAATTTTCATACGTCCTATCCGTCGTGGCTCTGGATGGAGCGGCAAAATGTCACCCGTCCGCTTTCTTGCCTTTTTTGTCGTCCTCGCGTTTCTCGCTGCGAACTCACCGCGCGGCAACATCGAGTTTACGAAAGACTCGCTCGAAGTCGTCAAGAAGAACGTCCTCCAAGAAAAAGCCGTGCTGGTGGACGTCCGCAGCATCGAGGAATGGAACCAAGGGCATATTGAAGGCTCGATCTTCCTACCGGTCACATCGCTCAGAAAAGGCGGCGATGCCAAGCAGATTGCCAAAACGCTGCCCAAGAAGAAAGTCCTGTATACGTTCTGCGTGGTGGGAATGCGAGCCAAGACAGCCGCGTACGTCCTGGAGCAACATGGCTACACGGTGCGCGCTTTGAAGCCGGGTTACGACGAATTAATCAAAGCCGGCTTCAAAAAGGGTAAGAACAAAAAGAAATCCGAGACGTCGGCGGACGGGAATGAAAATACGCGACAGCGGAATGCCGGATGAAGCCTATTGGGAATCACTCTTTGACGTACCGCTGATACTCTCCCGGCTCGGCATCGAACGCTTCCACGACGTGGCCGAGTTAGGATGCGGCTACGGCACTTTCTCGGTCCCGATTGCCAGGGCAATCAGCGGCACGCTTTATACCTACGACGTTGATCCGGACATGATCGCGCGCACCAAAGAGCGGGCGACCGGGTTGCGAATTGTCTGCGAACAACGCGACGTGATGGATTCCGGTTTTGGCGTCAAGGTCGACGCAGTGCTGCTGTTCAATATCCTGCACTGCGAACAGCCGATCAAACTGCTCCGCTACGCGGCATCCGCTGGCCGCGAAGTCTGCGTGATCCACTGGCGCCACGCCGACACCCCACGGGGACCCAGCTTCGACATCCGCCCGTACCCGGAACAAATCATCGAATGGGGCCGGGAAGCGGGCCTCGAGCCCTCCAGCGACGTTATCGACCTGCCACCGTGGCACTACGGGATTCGGCTGGCCTTACGGCCCGCCTTTCCTTCCTTAACTCGCACGAGACGTGGCTCGTAGGATTGGTCAATTCGAGTTCGGGCGACAACCACGCCACCGGCTCCCGTACGTGCCGCTGCCTGTAGCGCTGCTGCTTCCTCTGGGCGTGACACGTCGTAGCCCTGTATCACGAGCCAGAGTTTTTCGGGCGGCAATGCTTTAAGCTTCTCTTGCTTAAGATATCGAACGCCGTGGGTCACCCAGTCGGAGGCGCCGCCGTATTCCTTACGGTCGCGCCGAAGCTCCTTATGAAGTAGCAAAACGCCTGTTGGTCCACGATGCGTGGCATGAAGCGCCGACCACTGCTCACTAAATCGATCCAAGCAGTAATCGAAGCAATCGACATGGCCACAAAACCCAGTCGTCCAGTTGCCCTGCGCTTGCTTTTCGATGGCCATGTCCTCTCGGTCACACTCAGTGGTCCAAACGGGGATTATCTCCTTGGGGCCGCAAAGCTTTCTGACTTCGGCGACAAATCTCGCGGCCACATCATTTCCCGTTAGCTTTTTCGTCGTGGCGCGCACGCCGTAATCTAATGCCCATCGGCACTGAATATTGCCGCAACCACACGATGAAGGTCCGCCTTGCAAGTCATTCAGGAGAAGCCCTCGATAGTCACTAGGCACGCGTTCGAGTAGCTCTGTAATCCGCGTAACGTGAGCATCGAATGCTTCCTTATAGCCGATAGGCGTCCAGGGCCATGCCTTTACGACTTCGCCTTCGCGTGCCCTTGGAAAATTCCGGAATGAGTTTCGCCAATCGTCGTGAGAGCCTATAGAAGCCATCCATTCCGGATGGTCGCTGGCGAAGGCTTCGTTTCGACCCACCTCGATCCAGTAATAAAGAGCGATGGAACTCGCCGCAATTAATTTGGCGGACTCTTTGTATACCCCCGCTTCGAATCGTTCATCGAGAATCAAGACAATCGCGTCAAAGCCTTCGTTTTTCCACGCAGCCAGATTCTCTTTGGTCGGGGCGGTAGGCTCGACCATCAGGGCTACAAGCTGATCCCCACCAACGGCAGGCGTTTGTGCACAACCTTTATTCCAACCGGCCGAAAAAGAGCCGGCAAACATCACCAGGACAAGTATTGAAACGACCGACCAGGCCTTGCCGGCGTCCTTCATCGCGATGTCTCGCTACCTTCGTAGATGAAGGTCTCCGGATACTCGGCCGCCCAAGCAAACCATTTGACCTGTGTCCCATCGAGCCATTTAAGCGTCCAGTCTTTCAGCTTCCCTTCAACCGCTCGACCTGCGATGTCCCAACGCGAGCCAGTTTCTGCGTCGACAAACGGAGCCATCGGATCCCCCTCGTCTAATTTCAGCGTTACTTCTTGCGGTTTGTCTTGATTGTCCTCGCTTGGCGGAGAAGCTAGGGGTTGATATGCGGCCGCCGTTTGGGTGGGGGCATACCACAAAAGTATGCGTGATTGACCGTCAACTGTTTCCTGGATTACGCCGCGTTTTGAAAGTGCGTCGATCAGATACGCCTTGGCCTTACCGTCCTCGACGACTCCCAATACTTCCTGATCCGCCGAAAGCCGTTTGTCAACCGGAATCCGGCTATCCTTCGAGTTCTTGTTGACCGTGCTTGTCAGGTCCAGTGGCTGATACTTATCAAACATTTGATAAGCGACATTGCCGGGGTAACGTTTAAGCCAAAAGCCCCAGTCGCTCATTAGCGTTGGCACGGCCTCCAGCCGACTGCCTTTCTTTGGGCCATCGAATGCTAAACCTGATAGACAGGAGTAAAGCGTGCCGTCTTTGTGCTTCATCACCATGATGCCATTTCGCCATCCATAAAAAGTGAAGTCATAGGATGGTGCAAAGCCGCGAGCATAGCCTGCGTCTGGGTCATAGACGAACACTCCGTAGCTGTCGCTGATGACCCGGTATGTGTTAAGAAAGAAACGAAGCGGTATGGCGCCGCCGTCAGAATAACCTCTTGTCCAACAAAGAACGCGGTCATCATCTCGCAGTTCGGAAGAGCGACGAGCCGCTTCATCGCGACAGTGAGAGCAGTCCGGGTTCACGAGAGTCTTGAAGGCGTACGGCAGCGCGACAATCTCACCGGGCTTCGAGCGAGTAGCCGACGATGTACCATCGCTCGATGAATCCGCGTACGGTAACTCGACAATCTCGCCCGGCTCCGCCGCCAATCCCGGACGAGCGATAAGAAATAGCAATAGCCAGAAAATGCTGCGCATCGACATACTCCTGCGAGCTGAAATCGTCTCTCACTAATCGTAAATCATGATGCTAACAAAATTGAACCGCAATAGGCTCCAGAACCGCATCTTGCCAGCGCGGGCCATTTCCGCGATCATTTAGAGATTCACGCACCCCTAGCTCAACTGGATAGAGCATCGGACTACGAATCCGAAGGTTAGAGGTTCGAATCCTCTGGGGTGTGCTACGAACTCAATTGCCACAAAAAGGCACAACGAGGCACAAAAAAAAGCAAAGCAGCCTGCGGTCGGATATGGTAAGCTACGCTGTCCAATTGTTTTTGTGACTCTTCGTCCCTTTTTGTGGCCCCCTCCTCCGTGACTCTCTACAGCACAGCCGTGAGTGCGGATGAACGAAGGCGTTGGGCGGTAATTCTTTCGGCGGCCCTTTGTTTTGCTATCGCCGGGTCGCTGCGCGCGCAAGAGTTGCCCGTCGTCCGCGATGTCGAGCTTCAGCCGCTTCAAGCGCAAGTCGAACGCTTGGTGCAGGCGTTGGAGCATGCCGGGGCGCCGTTGGCCGAGGAGCAACAAACGGCGTTGCGCGCGGCGTTTGCTGAAGACGACGCCGCGGCGGCCGTCGCGAAGATTCAGAAGGTTCTCGACCCGCTGTGTCTGATTGGCGTCACGATCAATCCCGAGAGCCGCGTGAAGGTGCAAACGGGGCCTGCGCCGAAGGAGCTGATGGAACAGGGGTGGCGCGTATTTTTGGTGAAGGTACACAATCAGGCGGGCGTCACGGCGCCGCTGCGCTGCTCCAGCCCCAACGCTGCGCCGCTTCAAGAAAGATCGAAAGGCGACCCCGAGCCGCCGCAGACAATCACGAAAACCGACGTCGTGCAGCGCTGGCTCGACATCGGCTTGTTCACCAAGCCGCCGCTCAACGAGCGGCTGTCCGGCCTGCCGGTGGAATACTGCATCCTCGAGCTGTTCAGCCGCGACCGGGGCAAACGCGAGGCCAAGCTGGCGTTCGACGTGGGCCAGGGCACGCAGGAGCTCGGCTTCCGCAACGAAGTGAACATGCTGTTCGATTGCGCGTCGAGCGTCGCCGTGACGCTCGAAGTGCTGGACTATGACGGTTCGCCCACCACTGGCCAGTTCACGTTTCGCGACGCGCGGGATCGCGTGTACCCCGCCCGTTCGCGCCGGCTCGCGCCCGACTTCTTTTTCCACGATCAAATCTATCGCCGCCACGGCGAGCACGTGTTGCTCCCGGCCGGCAAGTACCACGTGTCGTATTCCCGCGGCCCCGAGTACCGCGTGCTGGAGCGCGACATCGAAGTCCCGCCCGGCGAGAAGCACACCGAGCGTTTCCGCCTGAAGCGCTGGATCGACTTGGCCACCGCCGGTTGGTTTTCCGGCGATCATCACGTCCACGCGGCCGGTTGCGCCCACTATGCGTCGCCGACGCAAGGCGTCACGCCGGAGGACATGATGCGACACATCGTCGGCGAAGACCTTAACGTCGGCTGCGTGCTCACCTGGGGACCATGCTGGTACCACCAGAAGCAATTCTTCGACGGCAAGGTGCATCCTCTTTCTACGCCCAGATACGTGATGCGCTACGACGTGGAAGTCTCCGGCTTCCCCAGCTCACATGCCGGCCACGTCGTCCTGCTGCGGCTCACGGAAGACGACTATCCGGGCACGAAGCGCATCGAGGATTGGCCGAGCTGGGATCTGCCGGTGCTCAAGTGGGGCAAAGAGCAGGGCGGCGTGGTCGGTTTCGCGCATAGCGGCTGGGGCCTGTCCGTGCCGGCGAAGAGCTTACCGACGTACGACATGCCGCCATTCGACGGCATCGGCGCGAATGAATACATCGTCGACGTGGCGCACGACGCCTGCGACTTTATCTCGGCAGTCGATACGCCCATCATTTGGGAGCTGAACATCTGGTACCACACGCTGAATTGTGGCTTCACCGCGCGGATTAGTGGCGAGACCGACTTCCCTTGCATTTACAGTGAGCGCGTTGGGCTGGGCCGCGTGTACGTGAAAACCCGGCCCGAGGAACCGCTCGATTTCGACGGCTGGGTCGACGGCATTCGCGATGGCCGCAGCTACTGCTGCGACGGCCGCACCCACTTGTTCGATTTCGAGATTAACGGTCTCGGCGTGGGCGAACCGGGCGATGATGGGCGAGCAAGCGTTTTGGCCGCCCAAAGCGGACAGCCGCTCCGAATTCGCTGCAAGGTCGCGGGCCTGTTGGACGAGCAGCCCCGGCCAGAAATCGTCGCGCGCGACCTCGGCGAGCAGCCGTATTGGCACATCGAACGAGCCCGCGTTGCGGGCACTCGGCAGATCCCCGTCGAACTGATCGTCAACGGCCATTCGGTCGAAAAGAAGTTGATCGAGGCCGACGGACGAGTCGAGGACATCGAGTTTGAGTACAAGCCCGAGCGATCGAGCTGGGTCGCGCTGCGAGTCTTCCCCGCGGCCCACACAAACCCGATCTTCGTGGAAGTCGACGGCGCGCCGATCCGCGCGAGCAAACGCAGCGCGCAATGGTGCGCCGATGCCGTGGAGCGCTGCTGGAAATCAAAGTCCCCGCAAATCCGCGAGTCCGAGCGAGCAGACGCCCGCGCCGCCTACGATCAAGCCTCGGCCGTGTACCAGAGAATCCTTGCCGAATCGCACGACGATCTGTAGTCCGCTCGCTCCGCGAGCGGAATGCTTCTCGCGGAGCGAGAAGCCTACACTGGCAACGCCCACGCGTCCCACGCCAGTTCAAAATCCTCCCACGCCAAGTTGAATTCGGCATCCTCGGCATCATCTGGCTGGACGAAGCTCGTGGCCGGCGCTTCGTTCGCCTCTTCCCGTCGTTCCCACGCGGCCGTCATCACCGCATCCACCGCATCCCGACTGAGCCGCGCCGCATCGAAGTCGAACGTCGGCCGCCGGCGTGCCTGCGTGTGCGTCGTGTTCGCGCTGAATGGAAGTTGGATTTCCGTCGGCACGTCAACTTGCGTCGTATCCACACTGGCGTACAATCGCGCGGCCGCGCTGCCGCCGCCGGACGTTGCGCGAGCGGCCACCAGCATCGTCGACGTCGGCACGTACGAATCCGCCATCGCAAGATTGACCGAGTACCCAATGTCGGCCAGCGACGCGACGGTGACGCGCGACAGCGGCAAATTCGTGCCGGGGCCGACCCAGCCGGTCATCAGCTCGCTGCGGAAGATCGAGTCGCGCCAATGGGCGTCGCGAGTTCCCGAGCCGCCTGTGTTCTCTACTGGCACGCCGCGCGCCGAGGTACCGAAGAGCTGGTTGTACGCGGCGGTCGCCTGCGCGCCCAGAAAAACCGGATTGCTCGTGCCCGCGCCGGACAGCAAGCCAAGGCTCGACCAGATCGTGCCGATACCCAGCACATGCCCCATCTCGTGCATCACCACGCTGAGCAGCGTGCCGCTAGTCTCCATGCGTGCAAGGTCCGCTGAATCGAATTGCATGATGCCGTGGTACGGCAGCCGGCTTCCCAAGCGGAGTGCATCCGGCCCGGCTTGCCCAAGGATTCCATTGACGCCGTCGATCGAAATCGCGCTGGCGTTGATCAACAGATCGTCCACGGCCTGTCCGCGATACGTGGCGTTCGGCAGATCGCCCACAATCACTTGCTCCCAGCGATCGGCCGCATGGTTGAAGATCGCCTGCTGGCTGGCGGTGAGGCCGCTCATCGAAAGCGTGATCTGAAAACCGCCCGAGCTGGTTGGGGGCGGCGTCACGACCGTCGGCGGCGTGACGGTGAGCGAGTAGTTCGAATTCGTCGCCCCAGCGTTGCCGTACACGCGGACATAATACGTGCCCGCGGCTCGTCCGCTGAGCGAAATCGACTCCGTGTTGCCGGTGGTCGCCGAAGTGCTTAGCAGAGTGCCAGCCGAGTTGTACAGCCCGAGCTGCAAGTTGCCCAGCGAGTTCTGAAAACCGATCGATACCGAGCTCGCACTCGTACCCGTGGCGCTGGTCGTGAACCGAAACCAGTCTTCGGCATCGGCTAGCTTCAGCGAACTCACCGTGCGAGCCGCCGTCAGCGTGCCCAAGTTGTATGCCGCGCCGAACGAGTCGTTGTTCTCGTATGCATCGTCCGCCACGGTGGTCGCCGTCGGCCCGTCGATCGTGAACGTGTACAGCCCGCGCGTCGTGCTGGAATAATTCGTAACGCCCAGAAAATAACGCGAGCCAGCCGACAGGTTGATCGTCAGCCGGCTATCGGTGCTGGTGGTGGATAAATCGTCGTTGTACGCGAGCCGCTGCCCGCTGGCGGAGAAGACGCCAATCACCGTGTCGAGACTGCTCGACGGCGTCGTGACCGTCACCGTATAGCTTCCGCTCGCCGTGGCCGTGAACGAAAAGTAGTCGACCTCGGTCGTGGCAATTGTTCCGGACCCGCTCGCATCGCTCTGCGAATTCAGCGTCACCGCAACGGCGCTAGTCGGCGGCGTGACAGAGAGCGGCGGCACACCTACCCAAGTGAGCGTCAACCGCGGCTCGAGCATTTCCATGCACAGCCGCCGCGCGCGACCCGCCCGATTGCGTCCGCCCGTGCCATAAGACCAACCGCTCCCACGCATCGCGAAGTTCCCTCAATGACGATTGCTCTCACCGGCCGGCTGCGAGCACCTGGTTCATGCAGTTGTCCCAATATATTCACCGAGCCGTATTATATATGCAACGTCAGTAGTGTCCGGCTATAAGTCGAACAGTTTCAGTTGGTTAGGGTCGGAGGATTCTGGAAACGGTTGATGTTTGGCGGTGAGGGCCTCAAACAGCGG
>JAKEIB010000116.1 GCA_022614705.1 Planctomycetota bacterium
GCTCCGACTGCTTCCGGCTGGAGCGACCCCTTGCCGGGCGGGACTTGCACCCGCGACAATGCCAGCACCTTTCCACGGCGCACTGAGAAATGCGGGCTAGGATCCGTAAGCCCCAACGGGGCGGCAACGACACCAGGGGCTAACGCCCCTGGCTATTGGCTATCGCCGCGTTGCGGCTCGGAGACTGCTACTACTTGCATAATCCTGTTCGGCCGTGAGCTCGGCCGAACACAGTGTGCCTACTACATTCGTGGAAGTTGATCGCAAAAACGTCAGCGTCTTAGTTTTGGAGATTACGCCGCACGAATACTGAGGTCTGTCATGGGGAAGCCAACGCACGATTTTGTCGCTGCTCGAGCTCACGCCGGTCTTACGACTGGGGACGTGATTCGAATGCTTCGTGAATTGAAGGGATGGACGCAGCAGTAATTGGCGCGACGCTCCGGCATTCATGCGTCGAACATCAGCCTTCTGGAAAATGAGCGGGTGGAAATTGGAAAAAGGCGCGCCGAGCAGCTTGCCAAGGCGTTCGATGTTCATCCTGCCATTATCATGTTTCCTGAATATGAATCCGAGCAAATCGTAAGCGTGGCTTAACTGGTATTCATTCTTTGTGTGCTATGGGGATCCGTGGTGTGGTCTAGGCTGTAGGTCAGGCTTTCCAGCTCGCCCCGGCGAGTCGCCTGTGGCGACCTGACGTGCTCGTGGTTTTTGTCAGGCTAAAAGCCTGACCTACTTAGTCGCTTGTGGCTGCGGACAATCGTCGTAGAATGAGGCTCATGCGTAAGAGCGAAAACGACGAGCCCAAAGCGATCCAAGCCCCCGAAGTCACGATGCGGATTCCCGGCACGTGGAACCGCCCGGAGGAATTCTACGAGGGGCTGCCGCGCGGATGTCGCTGCACCGAAAACGGACTTGTGCTGGCCGATGGGGCGGAGTTTGAGCTCAACGTGCTGCCTGCGGACGAGCAGTTTCCCGAAATCTTTGCCGGGTCGTGTCCGAAGCTGCCCACCGAAGACGAGCGCGAGCGGGTGGAAAACTACAAAGTGAACATCTGCGTCACGGGGCGCGGCGGGAGCATCGCGGCGGCGAAACAGTTGATGGCGGCTGCGGCGGCCGTCATGACGGCGGGCGGCGCCGGCGTCTTTATCGACAACAGCGGCATCGCCCACGGCGCCAGCGATTGGCGCGCGCTGTTCGATAGCGCCGACGACGGCGGCGTGTACTGGGCGTTCGTCATGGCCGTGCGCTCGGAGGAGGAAGTCTACTCGATGGGCATGCACGTGCTCGGTCTTCGCGATGCCGTGATTCCGTCGACCGGCAACGCCGAATTCGATTCGCGCACGCTGCACAGTTTCCTCGGTTACACCGCGTTTAGCGGCGCCCAACTGAAAGATGGCGAGCTGGTCGGCGACGTCGTCCTGCCGACTTTCCGCGTGTACTCTCAAACCGACGACCGCGCCCCGGAGACCGCGCCGATGTTCAACCCCTACGGCCGCTGGCGGCTGGAGCGCATCGACATCGAGCGGAACTAGTTCCGTAGCGGCCGGTCTGCCAGCGGTGAATTCCGCTCGCTCGCTGGCACGGCGTATAATCGAACGATACTCTCTCCGACGCTCACCACCCTACCGACTCCCGCGTCTTTCGCCATGCACTTACGTAAACCTCTCGGTCGCCGATTCATTGGCTGGACGTTGATCGTCGCGGCCGGCCTGTTTTTCACGACCGCGTCGTTCGGTGTGGAGCATGTCATTCACATCAGCGTCGACGGGCTCAACGCCGCGATGATGCAACAGCTGATCGACGAGAGCAAAGCGCCGAATTTCAGGCGGTTTCAAGACGAAGGCGTGTGGACCACCAACGCTCGTGCCGACTACACGCACACGAACACGCTGCCCAATCATACCTGCATGTTCACCGGCCGCCCGGTCGCCCAGCCGGAGGGGATGCCGAATACCGTTCATCACGGCTGGTCGATGAACAAAGCGCCCGGCCGCGGCGGCACGTTGCACAACCAGGGCAATCCGAACTTGAAATACGTGGCCAGTGTGTTCGACGTCGCCCACGACGCCGGCCTTTCGACCGGCCTGTACGCGGCCAAGGACAAGTTCGAGCTCTACGACACGAGCTACGACGAGAACAATGGCGCGGAACACGAACGGGGCCGCGACAAGATCGACGTGTTCTTCACGGCCGCCGACGGCCCGCCGCGGTTTTCGCAATCGGTGAACGATCGCTTCCTGGACGACATGGCCCAGCGCCACTTCAACTACGTGTTCGTGCACTATCGTGACCCCGACACGATCGGCCACGCGCTCAGCTGGGGCAGCGGCGGATGGTTTTTGGCCCTCCGCAACGCCGACGCCTATCTCGGCGAAGTGTTCCGCCTCGTCGAGAGCGACCCGAAGCTGGCCGGCCGCACGGCCATCATTCTCAACACCGATCACGGCGGCATCGGATACGGCCACAGCGACGAAACGAAGGCCGACAACTACACCATTCCCGTGATGCTGTGGGGCGCGGGCGTCGGCCGCGGCGATTTGTACGCCATCAATCGCGATACGCGAACCGATCCGGGCGCCGACCGCCTCGATTACGCCGCGGAAGGCCAGCCGATTCGCAATGGCGACACTGGCAATTTGGCCCTGTCGCTTTTGGAGCTTGGCCCGATTCCGGGTTCGCTGATTAACGCGAAGCAGGATTTGCGTGTCGCCATTCCGGGCGACTACAACCTGGATGGCTCCGTCGATACCGCGGATTTTGTTCTTTGGAGAAAGCTCGAAGGCTCAACCGACTTGCGAGCCGACGGCAACCGCGACGGCCGCGTGGATCGGGCCGATCATGACCTCTGGAAGGCTCATGTCGGCAAGACTGCCGCGACAAGCAATTAGCAGGCTTTAGCGCCCGACGATTTGTCGCGGCCCTTGCGATCCGCGGGATAGAGTGATACAGAACAGATAGATACGATTAGCCCACAAGCACGTTCGCGGAGGAGATATCCCATGAACCGTTTTATGCGGCTCTCGTGGGCGGCAGTCGCTGCCCTACTTTCGGCGGTCGTGGCGCATCAGGCCCTCGCCGACCCGCCGGATATTTTCCGAGACTATCGTTTCATCACGTCGCGGAGCACAGTACATGTAAGCGGCGGCTTTGCCGGCTTCGACATGGACTTGGCCATCCAGGGCCGCTTCGGATTGGTGACCGGATACGATTACTCCGTCGACCCCACCGGCCAAATTCCCACGCTCGTCCCACACGCTGAGTTCGTCGATGTGCATGCCATCCTATTCAATCCGTTATCTCTCGCTCCAATGCCGGTTCCCGGCTGGGACCTCGATCAGACGCTCAATCTCACGGGCCTAAGCGGAACGTTTCAAATAGGCGATCCCACCCGGCTTTTCTTTCACGGCGAAGACGGTCAGGGGCAGCCGATTAAGCTTGAAGCGACTCTGCAGGGTCGGCTGTTGCATATTGTCGGGGCGAATGACCCCGGCTGCTGCGACTTCTTCCACTACAAGATCGACGCACTGGCGTACCTGAAGCCGTATCCTGATTGGAATCTCGATGACACTATCGATGCCGCGGACTATGTATTGTTGCGTAAAGCGGCCGGCACGCCGGACGAATATGGCGCCTGGCAAGAGGTGTTCGGCGCTAACATGGCCGACGACGGCGCTTCCGCGGCCGCGGCGCCCGAACCGACGACGCTCATGCTGCTGCTCATCGGTGCGCTGGCTTCGCCAGCCATTGCCACCTTCCGCGCCGCTAGGCGTGCCAGTGCTTGAGCTCCTCGACGACGCGGAGCACGTCGTCGCGGCGCTTCTCGAACAGGCCGAACAGGGCGATGATTAGTGCGCCCGTTACAATGCCGGCGACCCACAGAATGTACGTTCGCTGCTGATGGATCGCCGCGTGCCAGATGATGGTCATCAGGGCCACGACCAGGAACGCCGTTCCCAGATAGAGGAACGCCCGCACGCGGAGCAAAATTCCGGCCAGCACGCCAAGTATCGACAAGCCGGCCAGCACCGCCGGCAGCCACGGCGCGTTGGCCACGCCGTTGATGAAAACGTCGGCGGTGGATGAAACGTAGATCACGATCGCCGACGCGTAGCGGATTGCTGCCGATTGTTGCGTTGATAGTCGCTCGCGATTGATGTACGCGGCGATAAGCGCCGACAGCGCCGGCGGAATCAGCCACAACTGCGGATGCTCAAAGAAGCTGAGACCCTGGCGGTCGTGCAGTAGGTACCACAAGCTGCCGTTGGCCGAGATCGCCGCCAGCGCCGCATACAGGAATGATTTTCGCAGCACACTCAGCGACGCGTACAGCACACCAATCGAAAGCAGCAGCAGCGAGTAATCCACCTCGCTCGACACGACCCAAAAGCCAATCACCGGCAGTAGCGGCAAGAGCGCGCCGGTCGTCTGCAGAGGCTCTGAGAGCACGCGCTGCTGGCGTCGCTGGAACAGTTCGCCCACGCCGATACCGACGAATGCAATGACCATCACGATGAGCGGCCAGAATTGTTGGAACCAGCCGCTGAACAGCCACGGCAACGTGACACGAATGTGCAGGAACAGAAGTGCCGCCAGGCCTTCGGCCGCGTAGACGTACACGGTGCGGCCACGCTCGCTGAGTCCGAGCGGATCTCGGCCGGGCAACAACGCGGCCGCCAGCGCCGCGGCAACGAGTCCCGCTAACGCCAAGCCGATCGCAACCAGTGCCGGCATCGCGATTTGTACTTCGCCACGCTCGACATACGCGGCAGTCTCCACCGCGAGCACCACCAGGATCAAAACCACGGTGACGAGCGCCAACGACGGAACGAGCCGCGCCGCCGCGCGAGTCCATTCGTTCTCGCGCTGCAGAAACTTCACGAGGCCGAAGCCATACACGACGACCATCACCGCCAGCGCCGCGACCGTCACCACCAGCCGGTGCAGCCAAGGCTCCACGAAATCCGGCTGCAACCAGGCCCAGCCAAACGCGATCACAAACATCACGCCCCACACCAGTGCCAAGTATTGCAGCGACGTCCGAACACCGCCGCGCGCCAAAAGCCCGATCGCAAACGCCTGTGCGCCAATGGCGTACGCAGCCACCATCCGTTGCATAAAGCTTCCCACCGTCAGCTCGATCAACGTCACCAACAACAAAACGAAACCACCGAGCAAAATATTCGCCGGCACCAGCCACCCATGCCCGCTACCCACCGACCAACCCCCGCCGCCCATCGCTTGCGGTTTAGCTGCCGCCGCCATTGGTACTCCCCACGGCGCCAGAGTAGCCCGCAACCGATCGCGCACACTCCACAGCCCACTCGTCGCCAGTGAATACGCGGCCAGCGCATTCGCCAGCGCCCAATGAAACAGCGGCGGCCGCAGATTAAGCGCATCAAGGTACAGCCCCACGGCAATCAGCCCAATGCAATACAAGCACGCCACCGACCACCGTACGGCCGGGTCCCACAGGCATGCCACGGCGACCACCGCCGCCGCGATCCAGGCCGCCCAGGCCAAAGGCACGCTCACCACGAACGACGCGTTCAGCAAATCCGCCACGAGGCCGATGGCCGTCGTCAAAAGGAGCGTCGCCACAATCGCCCAGGCGGCGAAGCGATGGAAGCTGATTGCACGTTGCCGAGACATTTCGCCTCGCTTGATCGTATTCGCCCGGCGCTCGACCCACACGCTAATTAGCGCCATCAGCGCCACGGCAAGCACGTTCACCCACAAGAATTCAATTGGCTCGCCCAAAAGACCGATCTTCGTAGTCGCACTGAACTGATTGGCCCAATCGAGCCAAAGAATGCTAATTGCCGGAACGAACAGCACGGCGGCAATCCACATGGACCCTCGCGACCCTTCCTGCCACGCGATCCAGACGTTGCGCGCACTGATCACAACGAGCGCCGCGATCGTCCACCATGGCGATCCCGGGTCGCCATCGTAGCCCCAAAGTGCGAGAAACACGCCCGCGACGCCGAAGGACCGCGCGGCAGCGGAGGACCAGATTAGCGGCGGCGAGAGGGCGCTGTCGTGTTTGCCCGCGATCGAGTTGTGGGCAATGCGCGCCACGACGGGCAGCGCCCATGCCGCAATGCAGTTGCCGGCCAGCAGCGTGTGATATGCTTGCCAGTTTCCGGTATCGGTGCGAGCGGCCGTGAGCGCGACAATTGCCACAATTGCGGCGGCAAACAGTGCAATGCCGCTCTGGCTCACTCCGCGGTGCCATTGAAGCCACGTCGCGGCCGCCGTCGCCAGCGCGACGGCCGACCAACCGAGCGCACCATCCGCGGCCGCCGCCCACGCCGCCGGCGGCGCGTCGAACAACAGATTAACCGCGCCCGGCAGCAAGAACGTGCCGCACAACGCCGCCGCCAATGCCACCTGGGTGATCAAGAGCAATGGCCAAAGTGGCTGCGTCTCTCCGAGACGCAGATTCGAGTCTCGGAGAGACTCGCCCACTGGGCTCCGACGCCACGCCACCGCCGCCTGCCACACCAGCGCCACAGCTCCCGAGACAATCGCGTTCACCTGCGCAACCATGACCCAAGCTGACGCATCCAGCACTCCTCCGCCTCGCGCCAGGCGAAGAAGCACAACCATCGTGGCCACGACGTTGAACAGTAATCCCGCGGCGAACGCGAATCGACTCGACTTATAGCAAACGGCATGTCCAACGAACGCCAGTGCGATCACGGCCAGCGGCACGCCGTACGAAACGTCCCAACCGATTTGGCGAAACCACGACCCCGGCTCCGGGCCGACGATCGGGCGCTGATCCAAAACGCGAGCCACGGCAAACGTCATCAGAATGACGGCGGGCGCGATGGCCAATAGCAGCAGCACGTCGCGCACATGCAATGTCCACGAGCGTGTGTCGCCATCACGATTCTGGCCGCTGGTTGCATGAGGAAGTACGATCGCAACGACGCCGGCCAACAGCGCCCAAACCAGGGCCCACGGCCAAATCTCTTGCACGTCCGCCGAGATGTCGGCCCTCAACAGTGTCGCTTGAGCGACGTAAGCGCCCATGGCGACGTAAACCAGCACTACGAACGCCACCAATAGATCACGAATCTGCTGCGCGATTGGCACGGCGGTCAGAACGGGCGCCACTGGCTCCGCCAGTGCTTCATTTTCGCGAACACTGGCGGAGCCAGTGGCGCCCTTGTGTTGAACAATCCAAATTACGACCGAGGCAATCGCAAAGAACCCAGCGCTGATCCATCGGAGGGCCGACGCGACGGCGTCCTGCGACTCCCAACGCGCGGCGAGCAGCAGACACCCGGCCATCGCAACGATCGCCAGCCCTATGATCCGCCAGCGCGTGTCGCGCTGCCACAGTCCGACCGCGAGCGCAGCGGCGACAACAGCCAACGCCGCCCACGCCCCGCGGCCAGCCGCATGTAAATGTGGCGAACTGGCAAGCTCAAACGTCTCGACCGGCGGCACGACGCGATCGCCCGCAACTGCCGTCGGGGACAACTCCTGCGCCACGCCGGGCGCGGCGGCATACGTTGCCAGCAGCGCAACGAGACATACCACCGCAACTTGGGCGACGTGGTCCACCCACGGCCAGGACGGTTCAAGCAGTTTTTTCGCCGCCACTGTCCACATTGGCGTCGACGATTCAACAACCTGCTCCCTGTCGCCCAGCGCCGCGCGAGCAACGAACCAGCGAACCGCGCTCAGCAACAGACAATACGCCGCGAGTGCGATCCCCTGCACTTCCAGAAACCACGGATCGAGCCACGGATGCACCGCGGCCGTGTACCAGCCGCGATTTTCGACGGCCGCCGTCGCGCCACACAGAATCGCGAAAACCGTCGCGACTTGCGACGCCGAAAACAACGCCGGCGACGCGTTCAGCACCGCCAGCAAGAGCCACACACCGGCCAGCCAAAGCGAATGGAATGCGACAGCGCCGGCCGACATCGTATGGATCGTGGCGATGAGCCACACGGCGGCTGCCACCGACGTAACCAGCGCCGACCACGCAAATAATCGCAGCACGTCGCCGCGACGTGCCGCCGCCAGGGCCGACGGCTCACGAATCGCGCCGGCCGCGATCAGTGCGAACACGCCGCTGCCAAGTGCCATCAAGAGCGCGTGCGCCAACAGGGCGGCGACCCACGGTTGCTGCACATTCCACGTCGTCCCGTATCGGAAGACGATCGCCTGCACGAACGCCGCGAGCAGAAGCGCGGAGCCCGCGCGTGCCGCATCGACCCGACCAAGCACTACGCCGGCAGCCAGGGCGCCCAGCGCGTAAATCGCCAACAGCCAGGTGATGTTCTGCGGATCGCCGGCCCGTCCGAATCCAAACCACAATGCGAGCGCCAAACTGGCCGCGGCCGTTGCTGCCGTGACCAGGCCGTACATGAAGCTGTCCTCACCACGACCGACGCGGCGCAGCCACCACGCGACCGCTGCGAACGCGGCCGCCAGCGGCATGAGGACATAGCCCGTCGCCGCCGATAGAAGCGCGCCCTTCAACGGGGCGGCTTCGTCCAGCGTCCAACCGACGTCGCCGCGTAGCGCGTAGTAGCCTACCAACCCAGCGGCGGCGAACGCCAGTCCCGCCGGCACGTGCACTGCGGGTATGCCGAACCACACGGCGACCGCAAGCATCACGACGCCCGTCACGAGCGCCGTAGGCAGCAGCGTCGCGGGGTCGGGCCAGGCGAGTACGATGGAGGCCAGCATCAGTATCGCCCCCAGCGCACCCACGCCGATGCCGGCCGTCTGCAGGCCAGAAAACGCGCGGTCCGTCATCCGCCGCCAGAACAACAACCCAACTAGCAACGCCGGCAGGCCGCACATCGAAACGAGCGGAGACAACCAGCGAAGCGTCGTCCGCAGCGGCGGCGCGAAATACAACAGCAAGGCCAGCGGCATCACCGCGGCCGCGCTAACTAGGCCGACGAAAAGCAGAACCCGATTGGCCTCCGCTTCGACGAGCGACGCATTCCAACGCTTCCACATCGCGATGCTCGAGCTGGCGAGATAAGCCGCCACCGGCACAAACGCCAAACTATAGAGCGACGCCAGCGACATCCCCGGCGCGGCGAACCGGCGCACCAGTAGCTGCACCAAACACGGAACCATCACGCCGACGACGAGCAACACCGCGTCGCCCGGCACCAAGATACGCCCGGCCGTGTACACCAGCAGCGCGAACACAATCAGCGAAGCGACTTCCCCCGCCAGCGGCAACAAGTCGGCCGGCGGCGAAGACTGCGTGGACGCCGCCAGCGCCAGAAAATTGAGCGGCACCAGCAGCGTGGCGATCGCTAGCACGCCGCGGCTGGTCGTGTGAATCTTCCAGCGCCGTTCGGTATACATGCCGACGCCAAACAACGCCGCCGTCACGCCATTGAACAGCACGAATTGCAGCAGCGGTCGGCCCGCGATTTGCGACCACAGGCTGATCACGAGCGCCACCGAACATCCGACGATGAGCAAACCGCCCACCAGCTCGCCCCAACGGATGTTGTTCTCCTCCATGAACGCGGCAAACAGCCGCGAAACTGGCACCGACGGCTCCGCCGGCTTCACCGGCTCCACGTTTGCCGCGGCAGCCTCCGCGAGCGATTCCTTCGCCGCCGCCTCACGACTCGCCGCGAACTTTCGCGCCCGTTCGCCCAACGGCACCGCCGCCACCGGCCCCGTGTCCACGTGCGACGCACTCGTATCGGCCGCAGCAGCAACCGGCACAACCGGCGTCAACTCAACCGCCTCAACCGCCTCAATCTCAATCGTCGCTACCCTCACCGCCTTCCCAACTACGCGCCGCTCCTCCTCACCAATAACGGCCATCAAGCGCGCACGAGTCTCATCATCCAGCGCGCCCCTCCAAACCAATTCGTCAAGCTGTCGACGCAGAACGCGAAGGGCAGACTGGCGATCTTTCGCGAGCGCGGCCGAAGTCGCGGCCGCATCGCCATCGCTCGATCCCGACCGCGTCGAGCTGCGAAAAATTACCGATAGCAACACCCAGATGCCGTGACCGACCACGGTCACGACCGCCAGCACGACCCCAATTACCAACAGAATGGCAGTGAGCTCCGCCAAGCGATCGGCCCTCTGGGTGGATGCGTCATCATCGACGCGCGCCTGCCATGATAATCGCGGCCCGAAAATGCAGCTAGCACAATCCGAGGCATCCGTATTGCTCGCACCTCGTGCGGATACCTATACTTCGCGGCCTTTTCGCCAGTATTGACCGGCAAATACATCCCCAGCGCGCTGCGCCTCGCGGACTCGGCCGAGCGCGTCGCGGCTAAACTCGCGCCACGGAGGACATCTCGGAATGCACCTCGCAAATCGACTTGTGACGCTCGCACTCGCGGTTCTCATCGGCGCAACCGCGATACCGAGTTTGGCCCAAACCGACAGCGGCTGGAAGAAGTCCAGCCCGGCGACGGACCGATATTCGGGCAGCGACGCGGGCAACAAGACGCCGTTCGCCGGCGCCGCCGCGGACGCAGCCGCGCCCATCACACCCGTCCAAACGACGCCCCTCGCCGGCGCCCCCGCGCCCGTTGAACCCGGCATCACGCGCGCTCGCGTCTCCAAGGGCAGCGGCGCACTGCCAAACGACCAGGGCCAAGTGTGGCGCGAATACGACATACGTCCGTACACGATGCGCGTCACCACCACCGCCCGGCCCGAGCAGGCGATTGTCGATTGGATCCTGCGCGAAACGGGTTACGAAGCATGGCACTCCGAGCCGGTTGGCCTGTTGAGCGCCAATCACGACGTGCTGCGCGTGTACCACACGCCCGAGATGCAAGCCGTCGTGGCCGACATCGTCGATCGTTTCGTCAACTCGGCCGCCAGCGCGTACGCATTCACGCTCCGCGTAGCCACCGTTCGCAATCCGAACTGGCGAGCCAAAGCGCTGCCGCTGATGACGCCGCTCCCCGTGCAAACGCCGGGTGTGCAAGGTTGGCTCCTGGCGAAGGAGAACGCGCGGCTTCTCATTGCCGACCTGAGCCGCCGCACCGATTACCGCGAATACAATTCGTCGCAACAGCTCGTATCGAACGGCCAATCGATCGTCATCTCGACGATGCGTCCGCGCAGCTACATCCGCGGCGCGACCGTGACGCCAGTCGCGTGGCCCGGTTACCAGCCTGAAATGGGCACGATCGAAGAAGGCTTCTCGCTCGAATTCAGCCCGCTCCTGGCGCTCGACCTGGCCGCGGCCGACGCGGTCGTCAAGCTGCGGCTCAACCAGGTGGAAAAAATGGTGCCTGTAAAACTCGACCTGCCGACGACCGTCGCGCCGAACCAGCGCGTGCAGATCGACGTGCCGCAAATGACGATGTCGAACCTGCACGAACGATTCCGCTGGCCGACCGACCGCGTGCTGCTCCTCAGCATGGGCGTGGTCGCCACACCGGGTCCGAGCAAGGACAACCCCATCAGCGATGCCGTCACCGACGCCATGCCCATGCTCAAAACGCCGCCCCGGGCCGACGCGCTGCTGTTCGTCGAAAGCGCCGGCGTCGTCGCACCCTCGCCCGAGCCGCCGACGGCCCGCGCCGCCACCTTGCCGCAGCAATCGTTCCAGGGAAGGTATTAAGAAGAGTGGGAGAGGGGGAGAATGGGAGATTTGATTATCGCGCTGCCACGGCGTCTCCCCCTCTCCCCTTCTCCCACTCTCCCCCTCTTTCATTGCGGCTGATTCAATTGTCCAACTGTGCTATGCTGATTTGTCTATGACGTCCCCCGCGCACAACCGCCGCGTGGTCATTACTGGCCTGGGCCTGATTTCGCCGCTCGGCAATTCGCCCGCCGCGCTGTGGTCGGCGCTCGTCGAGGGACGTAGCGGCGTGGGCGCCACTTCGTTGTTGCCGGCCGATCGTCAGCCGCTCAAGTTTGCCGCCGAGGCCCGCGAGTTCACGGGCGAAATCGAAAACTTCGGCGAGCTCGAAAAGGAACGCAAGAAGGCCATCAAAAAGGGCCTCAAGGTGATGTGTCGCGAAACGCGCATGGCCGTCGCCGCCGCGCAGCTCGCCATCGCCGACGCCGGCTTCGCCGAGAAGCCGATGGATCCTGAAATGTCAGGCGTCGTCCTGGGCAGCGACTACATGCTCACCATGCCCGAGGACTACGAAGCGGGCATGAAAACCTGCGCGTCCGCCGGCGACTTCGAGTTCACGCGCTGGGGCAAAGAAGGCCTCGGCGACATGGCCCCGCTGTGGATGCTCAAGTATCTGCCCAACATGCCGGCCAGCCACATCGCCATCTATAACGACCTGCGCGGCCCGAACAACTCACTCACCATGCGCGAAGCGGCCGGCAATCTGGCGATCGGCGAAGCATTTCGCACGATCCAGCGCGGCCACGCCAACCTCATGGTCGCCGGCGCGACCGGCACGCGAATCCTGCCGATGCAGGCGATCCACGCACTGCAAACCGAACAGATGGCCGGCACTGTAGCTGGCCTCTCAGAGGCCAGCCGCGCTGTAGCTGGCCTCTCCGAGGCCGGCCTCTCAGAGGCCAGCTACAACGGCGACCCCTCAACAATCAGCCGCCCGTTCGACAAGAACCGCACCGGCATGGTCGCCGGCGAAGGCGCCGGCATGCTCGTGCTCGAAGAATTTTCCTCCGCCAAAGCGCGCGGCGCCACCATCTACGCCGAAGTCCTCGGCCTCGGCAGCGCAAACGTGGCCGCCCAAGTAGACGCGTCTCTCCGAGACGCGAATTCTGCCGTCTCGGAGAGATGGCCCCACAAGCTCCGCGGCAAATGCGACATCGCCTTAACGCGCGCCATAAAATCCGCCCTCAGCGACGCCGGCAAAACGCCCGCCGACGTTGGCCACATCAACGCCCACGGCCTCAGCACCACCGACCGCGACATCGACGAAGCCCGCGCAATCCGCGAAGTCTTCGGCCCGCGCGCGGGCGAAGTGCCAGTCACCGCCCCCAAAAGCTACTTCGGCAACCTCGGCGCCGGCAGCGCCGTAGTCGAGCTCATCGCCAGCGTGATGGCCCTCCGCGCGGGCCGCCTCCCGCGCACCCTCAACTACACCACCCCCGACCCCAACTGCGCGCTGGCCGTCACCACGACCGACAACATCCCGCCGGGCCGCAGCTTCCTAAATCTCAGCGTCACTCCTCAAGGCCAAGCCGCCGTGCTCTACATCGCGGCCGCGGACGTATGAAATCCCCCTCCCTGATAGGAAGAGGCTAGGGGAGGGTTCGAGAACGCCCGAAGCCTAGCAGCCTTGTAAGCAGAGTAGAGCCGGCTGTACCTGAAAATTCTCGCTATTCGTGCCGGTATTGCATCGAGCTGGGAAATTTCGAGAATTAGAATTGTGGATAAGCAATGCTTACACAGAGTAATTGGAGTCTGTAGCAAGGTTACTGGGAATTGGTAGTGACACGTTGAGCGTTTTCTTGTATTTTTCCCGGACCATTTTCACCAAGGAGGGTGACCATGCCAGGA
>JAKEIB010000117.1 GCA_022614705.1 Planctomycetota bacterium
ATCACCGGCAGGACGAAGGCATAGATGAGGTTCGTGAGGAGCAAGATCCGCATGTCGCGCGGATACGAAAGGAAGTGACGGTATTCGTGCGTGAGTTTTTCCATGAAACAGACTAACGCAAGGTCTCAAGGATTTCCTGCAATGAGAGACGGGCCGCGCAAATTACGCTGTCCGAGGCGCCGTAGTAGATTGTCACCGTGTCGCCGTCCACGACGTGGCCGTTGGTGAAGACAACGTTGCCGAGGAAACCAGTGCGTTCATAATCGGCGACGGGTTCCATGATCGGCTCGCGCGAGCGGGCCAACACTTTCCACGGCGATTCAAGGTCCAAAAGCAGCGCTCCAAGACAGTAGCGGTGATCGCCGTCGGCGCCGTGGTAGATTTCCAGCCAGCCCTTCGGCGTGCGGATGGGGGCGGCGCCGGCCCCAACACGCGCGCTGTCCCAGAAGCCCGGCCGACTGTGTGCGATGCAACGATGTCGGCCCCAATGCACGAGGTCCGGCGATTCGGCGAGCCAGATGTAGTTGCCGCCGATGAATTGACTGCTCGGACGATGCAGCGCGTAGTATCTACCACCGATCCGTTCATCGAAAACGGCGCAGTCCTTATTGTGAGGCGGGAGAATCATGCCGTGTTGGCGAATATCGCGCCAGTCAGTCGTGCTGCGTAAGCCGACGCCCACTCCGTGTTCCGATACCTGCGTAAAGGTGAGGTAATAGGTTTCGCCGATCTGCGTCACACGGCAATCCTCGATGCCGTAGGATTCCAATTCGCCATGGCCAAAAATTGCCGGGTAGGAGGGGTCTTCTCGAAAATTGATTCCGTCCGTGCTAGCGACCAAACTGAGATGCGACATCGTCGTCAAATAATCCTTGCCATCGTAGCCAATGATCCTGGGGTCGGCGCGATTGAGCTTGGGATCGGAGTTATCGAATTCCAAAATTTGGAGCTCGCCCTTCGCGTCCAAAATGGGGAAAGATGTTTTGCCGGGCTTCTGCTCGGGGCGTTCGGCAACACGCAGCAGCAGCCAGATCTTGCCGCTGAAGCGGAAGACGCCCGGATTCAGCAGACATTCGACCTTCATTCCCTTGATGCTCGGGCGGATGTCGGCCGGCCTCAGGATGGGGTTTTCCGCAAAACGTCTGGCGATGTCGGCCATAATTCGAATTCTTCTTTAATCCGTGTAACGCACGACGACATCGTCGATCAAAATCCGCCTGGCTTCGCGCCGCATCTTTCCTCCCGCTGGAGCGAGCACGACGATCCTCGCGGTGTCTGCCGGGATAGTGACGCGCGCAAGATCCCGAGCATTTTTCTGAAGAAACTCACCGCTGACAGCATCATAAATATCCCGTGCGTCCGGTCCGACATCTATCTCCACGATCTTCGCTGAAGTGTGAGGATTGTAATACAGAAAGGTGGGATACGCCTCGGCATGGAAGTAATCCGTTTTTAGAAGGTCCAATTGCAGAATTTTTTCGACGTTGGTCTCTCGAATGATGCCGCCAAGAATTCCCACATGGGAACTGCCGTACAGACCCAGATCGGTGGCAGCCGAAGCGGGGCGATAGAGCACAATCGGGACGGTCGCTTCCTTAAGGAGGTCGATGAATGTGACCACCGCGTCCCCTTGAGCGAACGGGCCGATGCTGGATCGGTACGAAATTGCCATCGCATCCACCGATAGCCTATCCGGGCGGGTCCAACCGTTCGATCGGTCAGCGCTTTCGGCTTTAACGTACAGTTTGTTCCTATAAGCGGCAGGCAATTCGACTAGCTGAGCGGACTCGGCCCCCGTTACCGAAAACGCCGGAGCGTATGGCCCGTCAGGATCGGCTGAAAAAGAGAAGCGAAAGTCGTTCTCGGCATGCCCGCCCTCAATGCGTTGGGCCGCCACTACAAGCCAACGTTCCTGTGCTTTGGGAAGGTCGAACTCCCAGATGTGCTCGAATGGACCCGCACCGCTGGCCGTCTCCTCGATTACTTGAAGACTGGGTGGCGCCTCACGCAGGAAATGAGTGGACGTGAAATTTCCCTGGACGATTCTGCCCCGTGTGGTGCGGTAATCGCCATGGGCGCTTCTCATGCCTCGCTTCCACTTGCGGATCCCCTCGTAGGCAATCGACGATTTACTGTCGTGCGTCTGCGCCCATGCATAACTCGATTGATGTTCGGCGTCGTGGGCATTGGGATAAAACAGGCGCGCCGCATTGGCCAGGTTCAATACCCACTTGCCAATGTCGTGCGCGTACCGCGTGTCGTAACGCGCCAGCGGCGCCAGAGTGCCCGCCCATTGAAACGTGTTCATGGCGAAAGCGTAGCCGCCGCCATCCGTGGCGCTCCCAACCAGGCCGTGCGCATCCAGGCCGTTCCAGCGATCGGAGATGACTCCCCATCCAGGCCGGGCTTGTGGTCGACCGCGTGGTTCAAAACAAGCATTCACTAATTTCGCCACGTCGTAATCACGACCGAGTTCGCCATTCATGCGAGCGGCGACCAGCGCGCCATAGGGCAGGAGCACTTCATAGAGCGGACTTTCCTCGTCGGGCTTCGCCTCGAGCGAGCGGATGGCCCAATCCGCCGCGGTCAGGAAACGCGGGTCTTCGAACCGGACCCAGGCCATGTATTCCAGCCACGCGACGCCCGCGGCGCCTTCCGATTCAACCCGTCCCCTCTCCACCGGCTTCATTGTTTTAAGATTCAGTCCCGTGTGATCGAAGTTGGGCAGCAAAGGCGGATCGATCTTGCCTCCCAACGCCTCACAAGCGTCATGCCATTTCAGCGCGACAGAGAATGCTTGACGATCGCGTGCGGGATCATCTGGATACAGCGCGTTGATTTGATAGAAGAGAACATTGGGAAATATGTCGTACCAAAACGATTCCCCCGTGTTGCCGCCAAGACGGTTCACGTACACGCCTTCTTCCGCATTGAAGAAATTCTCGCCCATCTTCACCCAGTCTTGACCGCGATAACTCCGCATGTCCAATCCGACGAGCGAACCGCTGACGACCGCCGCAAGATAGTTAATCGCCTCCGGCCCACTCTCGCCGCCGACATAGGCCGGAAGCGAAACCATCGTTCGGCTTTCATCTCGCCAGCGGACGAGTGGCAAATACTCGCCGCGCCGATCAAAGTCGAGCAGAACGTCGATATAATCGCGCGTCACTTGGCGCCAATTGCGCATTGCATACGGCTGTGGAAGGTTCGGCATTCGCTCCACGCGGGAAATAGTCGACTGCGAAGCCGCCTCAATCGCGTGCAGGCGCCCGGCGCCGCTCATCGTCACCAACCCGACAAGGACGGGCAGAGTTTGCAAAATGAAAGAAAGAGGTTTCATAATTCCATACAGTTCCCTAGCGACATCCGCCTGGAGCCGGTCCGCAGCGAGATTCCCGCATCGCGAAGCAATTTCCGCGCATCGCGCCGCGCCGGCCGCGAACTCCTGCCGCGGCGCTTCCCACGCAAAATAGAATCAGCGCTGTTGGCTCGGGCACCGACGGGCTCTGCGCAGTCGAGCCTGCGCCTACTGTCGTCGCGCCGAAATGTGCCCGCCAGGTGTTGTACCCGGCCTGAGTGCCGTCGTTCTTTCGCCACACGATATAGTCGGCCGCATCAACGATACCGTCATCGTTATAGTCTCCAGGAAGCACCGGCGCTATGACAACTGATGCGGAAACATCGTCAATGTAGATCGTGCCCATCGCCGATAACGGGCCGCCGGAGATAAACGTCAAGTCAAAAGACCTAACACCGTCTGGCAGAACAATTGTCGTTTCGAACATTTCGAAATCGGCTACCGCGCCAGAGACTGTAAAGTTGAGTTCGATCGATGGATTCGTCAGATCAAGCAATGTCACTTCGTCTTCCGACAGTCGCAGGCGAGCGCGGAACTCACCGCCGGCAGCGACGTCGTACTGCCAAAACCAGCGCAACTGGAATGAGCGATCCTCACCTGCCGGAACGTCGGTCGCGTAACTGCGCCATTCCTGAGCGGCTGTCTCGCTGTTGTCGACGAGCTCTAACGAGTGGGTGGGGCTCAGGGCTACGTCATCGGACCACGTGGCATTGGAGCTGTAGTGCCAGAAGGATGGTCGATTGGGGTTGTTGGGTAGCGCTGAATCGACATCGGGATTGCGAACCAGGTTGTCGGGCAGCAGTGTCGCGTTGTAATCGATGACCACGCCATCCACCAGCAAGCGACGTCCCTGCCGGATTTCAGTGCCGCCCGAGGGGACGAGGACGAGCATCACGGCCTCGTCGGAGGGAACATCAAAGAAGGTTTGCGAGGTTACGCCCCGCGCCAGATATCGGTTTGACACCGCGTCGTAGAGATCGAACGAACCACCGCCGAGATTGATCGCTACTGATTGCGTTGTCGCCAACGGATTGTAATACAAGTACGTGCTATGCGCGGCGTCGCGGTAAAAGTCGGTGGCCAGCAGGTCCAGTTGGAGGATCTTTTCGACGTTGGTTGTCTTGATGATGGAACCGAGCACGCCCGTATACGCCGATCCATAGATACCGAAATCGGTCAGCGGTCCCCAGTCGTACGTGAGCGGATCGCCGGCGGCATAGATTTCTTGGTTTTCGCCAGGCGCCAGCAAGTGGGGCGGCAGCCAGTGATGGCGAAGCCCTTCATAGGCGATCGAGTTCTGCGGATCGCCGGTCCAGAATTCGGACGATTGATCCCCTGGCGGATGCGCGTTGCCATAGAACAAACGCGCGGCACTGGCCGCATTAAGGATCCATTTGCCGATTGCGCGGCTGTAGCGGTCCTCATAGCGCACGAGGGCAACCACGGGCATGGCGTTCGCATACGTGTTAAAGGCGAATGCATACCCCTGGACGGGATTGCTGGTGTTCGGCCGCGTGGTGCCCAACAAGCCGCCCACGTCCTCGCCGCCCCACTGCTCGCCGCTGATCATGACGATGTCCGGCCGGGCGGCGCTTCGCGAGAAGACCCATTCGAGGTACTTGTGCACGTTATAGTTGCGGCCGTGCTCGGCGTTCATGCGGGCGGCGGCATAGGCGCCGAAGGACGTGAGTACCTCATAATTGGGATTGGTCGAGCGGGTTTCGTAATACGCAAGGGCCCAATCGACCGCGTTTAGATGGGCGGCCGCCAGTGTCGGATTCGACTCGCGATTCCGCCAATAGGCCGCATGCTGCAACCAGGCCATGCCCAATCCCATGTCGGGCTCGCGCCAGATGCCGTTGTACACGGGCAGTTGTGTCTTGAAGTTGAAAGCCGTGTAATTGAAATTGGGGGCGGTTCCACCGGCCGTCAACACGTTGACGGCGTCCTTGAATCGCAAATCAATTGTGTTGAGAGCGGTTTGCAGAGTAGATTCACCGGGATAACGGTCGGCAATACTATAGAAGAGAATGCTGGGTAAGATCTCGTACCATGCGGACTGGCCAGAAACGGAAAACGGCGTATTCAACACCACAAACTGGGAGTTTCGGTCGACGTAGTACTCGCGCGACATCGCGACCCAGTTATGCGGGCCGGTCGTCTTGTCCACGCCCACGAGCGTCCCTCCGAGCACGGCCCCCAGCGACGCGATCGCCTCGTGGACCGGCTCGCCCGTCTCGCCGAAGGTCCGCGTCTCGCCAACATAGGCCGGCAAACCGAACCATGTCTGACCCTGGGGCTGGGGCGGTTGAAACGTGTTGTCGATCCTCACCAAAGGCAAATACTGCCCGGTCGCGGAGGTATCAAACGCCAGACTGTCGAAGTCCGTGGCCACTTGACGCCAATCGCGCATCTGATAGGTAGCTGGCGCGTTGGGTAACAGATCGATCAGGGCCAGTGGCAGTTGCCGCCCGGCTGCCAGGCTGACGAGCGGCGCGTGAGCGATGGCGAATGCCAGGAGCGCGCAGCAACGCAGGCGCGATGCGCGTGACAAGCTCGACGCGTCAGTTGATGGGGCTTGGCCGCTGTGCGGCTTAGCTACGCTCGGACTGTCAGCCACTGATATCCTCACATTCGGGCCGGCTGCGGTTTCGCTTTCCCACTGCAGAGCAACAACAGCAGGCCCAGCGCCAGGGTCGTCATCGCAAGGCCAGGAGGTTCCGGCACGGCCGCACTCGAGCCTATGCCGGAACCGCTGCCCATCGCCATCATGCCGAAGTTGGCTCGCCAATTGTCGTATCCCTGCTGCCCGTTGATGCCGGTCTTCCGCCACACGACATAGTCTGCCGCATCGACCTTACCGTCGCCGTTGTAGTCGCCGGACATGACATTCTCGACCAAGCTCAAAACCTGATTAGCCGACACGTTGCTCAGCACTTGCGCGGCCCCGCTCGGCCAGACGACCGAGATTAAATCGATGGTCCCAGAATTGGGGCCCAAGCCGAAATGCGCTGTCAACTCGTTCTGGCTGAGGAAATTGCTTCCCGCGTTGATCTCCCGAACGATCTCGTCGCCGACGACATTGGCGTCGGGGTCGACGGTGATGAACGCGCCGATGCCGTCGCGGTTGGAAGCGGTCCCCTCGACCTTGATCTTCAACCAGTCGTTCGCGTTGCCGCCGTCGTTGCGGTAGAGGATGGGCTTGGCGCCGTGGTTGACGATGAAGACATCCAGGTCGCCGTCGTTATCGTAGTCAAGGCTGAGCAGGCCTCGTCCCTGGCCCGTATCGGTAACGCCCGCGGCAGCGGAGATGTCGGTAAACACGCCGTTATCGTTCTGGTAGATGTGCGACTGGTCGGGGAACGGCAAGCCGGGGTTCCATCCGTTGGTGACAAACAGATCCAGGTCGCGGTCATTGTCATGATCGAGGAAGGTGGTTCCCCACGACCACCCGGAATCGCGGACGCCGCCGAGGTCGGTCTGGTCGGCGAACGTGCGGTCGCCGTTGTTCCGGTAGAGGCGGTTGCCGCTGTGGTCTTCAGTCTGGCCGGGTATATCGACCAGCGCCGTAATGAACCAATCCAGCCGCCCGTCGCCGTCGAAGTCGCCGATGGTCGATCCCATCCCGTCCTCGTCGGAGCCCACCCCTGCGGTAATCGTGCCGTCGGTGAACGTGCCGTCGCCATTGTTCCAAAATAACTGGCTGGTCTTGAAATCGCTGGCAATCACCAGGTCTGGGTGGCCGTCGCGGTCGATGTCGGTGAAAGTCGACGAGTGGCGGTACGCGCTGGTGGCGCCGGGGTAGAAGGGAGAGGCACGGTAGACGTCCAGGCCAGCCGCCGCGGTCACGTCCTCGAAATAGCCAGGGTTAGCGGCGCCGAGGTTGTGCAACAGACGCGAGGTGCTCACCGAGATGTCGTTGCCCCAGTCGTTAGTGTGGATATCCAGATAACCATCGCCGTCGTAGTCGCCGAAAGTGACGCTCTGTCCGTAACGGAACACGTTGCTGACGCCGCCGACATCGCTGACATCGGCCCCGCGCTGAACTGCTTGTTCGGTGAAATTGCCGTTACCGTCGTTGACGTACATGTAGAACCGAGTGCCGCCACTTGAGGTGACATAAAGATCTTTGTCACCGTCATTGTCGATATCCCCCCAGGCGGGGCCGTTTGCCGGAAGGGCGACAGTGAAACCGGCGGCGAAGGCCACGTCCGTGAATGTGCCATCACCTCCGTTGTTTCGATAGAGGAGAGGACGATTGTTCAGGCGGGTGACGAATAGGTCCACCCAGCCGTCATTATTGAAGTCGCCAGCGGCCGCGCCGCCGGTCCTGAGCAATCCGGATCCCGTCGCGTTGCCGGGATGTTGCACATGGTTAATCCCGGAGAAGCCGGAGGCGATGGTTCCTGTCACATTCGTGTACACGACTGCTGATGCCGAGTCGGGACGAGCACCTACAGCCAACATCGCGGTCAAAGCGGCGGCGATTGATCGAAAATGCGCGAGCGCCAAACGCTTCGAAGCCATTGTAATGCTGCCATTCCCTAAATAGCCCTTGGCGAATGCGTCACTACCCACTTCGGCGTCGCGTTGCCGTACCGCAAAACAACCCGGCGGCACCGACGGCCACAAGCAGCACGCTTGCGGGCTCAGGCACACCGGCAAAGTAACGCATCGCCAGCGCAAACGCCGCGGGTCCCACCTCGTGCCCAATCCGCCGCCCGGGAAAGTCGTCGGCCGGCGGGTGAATTCCGCCGTAAATCCGCGACAGCGAGGCCTGGTCCGAGGCGTCGAAATACGTTGCGAACTGCAGTTTCATGTCGGCCTCCGGGCCATATTCGAAGTCCAGGCCGGACCCCATCGGAATATCGTACTCAAAGATCCCTCCCGGAAAGAACGGGCTGCCAGTGAGCAGCGTCAGGACTTCAGCGGCCGAGCGGCTGTAGGTCGAGTGGCCGGAGACATAACCCGCGAACGGCGGAGTGACGAAGCCGAGCAGCTGATACGGCATCCACTCGTCGGCGCGAATCCAGCCGACGCCGCCGATTTCCGACGGGTCGTCGAACGGGGCAGTGCCGGGGACGGCTCCCTGCCACGAGCGGATGGCGATCTCGCCCTCGAGGCCGGCGAGATGCTCGTGCCGCTCGCCGTCCGCCGTGGTGGCCAGCGTGATGACTTCGACCAGCCCCGGCTCCAGCGGCAGCCCGTCGGGATGGTAAGTGTTCACGAAGTTGCCGCCGCCCAAATCCACCATCAGGTTCGGATCGCTCGACTGTCCGAGCTGGCCCATATAGCGAATAAAGGAAATCGGCCGCGACGAGTCGTAGACGCCCTTGTGGTTCCAGGCGGCGATCGCGGCG
>JAKEIB010000002.1 GCA_022614705.1 Planctomycetota bacterium
TCACCCAAAGCAAGCTCACACGTATGTCCAATAACCCTTCGCTAATTCGCGGCATCTTCTTCCGTTGTTGTGTTGCAGATTTTTTCGGATGAGCCATACCGTCACGTCCCGTAGGGACGGCTGAAACAATTGCGACACAGCATTTATTCGGCCGTCCCTACGGGACTTGAAATCGCAATCCCGACTTTACCCAGCACTGGAAGTGCTGGGCTATTGTCAGGTGTCCCTCCGGGACACCAGCGGCTTGCTAACGTCCCCGCGCAGTACCGGCAAGCACTGCCTTGCCTCAGGCTAACATGCCCGACGGCGCTTCGCGAGTCGAGTGCGACCTCGCGGTGTCATTCGGCGTCACGGCGTGATCGCCGGCGGCAGACGCCGCGTGGTCGGCGAGCTGGCACCGTCCTTCCTGGCCTCGGTCGCCGGCACCGAGCGGAAGTGGATTGCCGGCACCGCGCCGCTACGAGACTCACCTTGATCGGAACTCAACACGACGCCGGACGATTTCGGCTGGGCCGTTCCCGATCCTTGGATGACTGGCGGTTGGCGCATGGCGGGCGACGCCGCGCCCAGCGGCATCGGCTTCGCATCACCCGTCGGCGGCGGCAATGGCTCGTCCGCGGGCTCCAACGCCGGGTCGGTCGTCGACGGGCCGTTTGCAGGCGGACCCAACGGCAGCTTGTCGTCCGAAAACGGATCAGGCGCTCCTTGTAGCGAAACAGGTTGCGGCTCTGGAAGATGCTGATCGAACGGCCCGTTGCTGACGACGGCGGCGCGGCTCGACGCGTAGTTAAGCGGCACCGGCGCACCGCGCGACTTTTCGCGCTGGGCCGCGTCGTGGTACGCTTCGCCCGGCCACGGTCCTTCCGCCAGGAACACGCCGTCGTATTCGAGCAACGTGCCCTTGACGAAATGCACGTTCTTCGTGGCGAGAGAGTAGCGGGCGCGATTCAGGAAGTACTCAGTCTCGGCATCAATCAAACGACGTTGGGATTCGAGGTACAAGTCGAGCGGAACTTCGCCTTTGCCCTCTTCGTAGGTTGCTTTCACGGATTCGTTCTGGTCGCGCGTGGCGACGAGGCGGTTGTAGCTGGTTTGCATGACGACGTAGGCGCGGTCCATTTCCGCGACGGCGTCGGCCGCCTCGTGGACCACTTCGCGTTGCTGGTCCTTGAGGATGGCCCGTTCACGCGCGAGCATCAGCTCGGCGTTGCGCGCCGCGACGTGCGCCTGGCGGAAACCGATCGGCATCGAGAGCTCGAAGCCGAGCTGCCATTCCTGAAAGTCGCCGCTGGTCAGGTTCGAATACGCGCCGTCAAAGGTCGTGTCTGGAGGCGGCGGCGCCGCGCCGCGGGGGAATAGGTCGTCGCCGAACCCGCGCCAACGATAGCGCCCGACGCCGTCGAGCCGCGGCAACAGCTGATTCTTGCTGGCCATCAGTTCCAATTCGCGGCGACGGACCTGCCACTTCTGCCGGCGCAATTCGGCGCGTCGCGTCGTGGCTTCGCTCGTCACCTGGCACCAATCGAAATTGATCTTCGCCAAATTCGGCTCGTCGGTCGGTCGCAACAGTTTACAGTCGCTCGGCGGCAGGCCCATCAACAGCCGCAGCCGCCGCTCGGCCATCAGCACGCCGCCCGTGGGACGGAACGCCCCGCTCGGCAAGCCGTTCCAGTTACGCGTCGATTCGTAGGGTTCGCCGCTAAGCGCGTTTTGCACGTCCTGCTGGAAGCGGAAGAATTGTTCGCGAGCTTGGGCCTCATTGTACGCTTCGCCGCCGACGCGTCCGGCCTCGAAACGGGCCCGCGTGGCGCGCCACGTGTCGAGCGCGGTGTCGCGCGCTTTCACCTTGGCATCCAAAACGCGGTAACCGAAGTAGAGATCCCAATACGCGTTCTCGACGTTGCTCACCAGATCGCGGACCGCGATTTCGAAGTCGGTGAGCGCCACGTCGGCGTTGAGCCGCGCGATCAGCACGCCGTCGTACACGCCGGGCGCCGAATTGAGGCCGGCGATGCGGTTGTACTGCGTGCCGCTGCCTTGCAGGAACGGGTGGCGTATTTCCGCCTCGACGATGGCGTTCCACGCACTGGCGAAGCGGTTGCCCGGCGCGTTGTTCGCGTCGTAATCGACGTTGTGGCGAATCGTGAACCGCGAACCGGTGACGGCCTGCTTGGTGATCGCCGCCTGAAACACGCCGACGTCCTGAAACAGCAAACGCGTGCCGCCGCCGAAGAATTCGTTGTTCAGCGCACGGTGGTTCTTTTCCCAGTAGGTGCTAGTGAGGAACTGGGCGTCGAAGTCGCTGAGTGCGGCCTCGATGCCGTACCGCGGATCGGTTTCGGCGATGGCCGGGTCGAGCGTGGTGCGCGTCGTCAAAGGCGCGCGAACGACCGCGCCGCCCAGGTCGCGCATCACTTTCGAATTGGCGAGCGCCAGTTGAATGGCCTCCTCGATCGAGATGTCCCAATACTCGGGCGTTCCTTCGGTGTCGATCGTCCACGGGTGCGGCGAGTTCAACGATTCGTCGGCGTTCATCAGCGTACAGGCGGACTCTGTCGGATACTCGATCTCGGAGGCGACCCGTTCGTACGTGCCGGCCGGCGCGCAGGACTCGAACTTATGGCTGTCTTGCCACAAGCATCCGCCGGGCAGGAGCATCGATCCGGCCAGCAGCAGCGTCAGGATTTTTCGAGCGCAATCCATTGCACGTCGGCGTTGCGTCGAGCGAATCGGCGACAATTCGGGCAGCGTTTGCGTGGAACACAATGCAACGGCGCGCGGCACGCAAGCGCGGCATGCCGTCGCAGCCTCGTCCCCATTTTTCGGCAGTTAAAGTCAGCGTCATGATAATTTTCGGCATAATTGGCACATGTCTCACAGTTCTCCTAGCTTGCCTGCGGTCGTTCGCGGCGGTGAAGGTGCCTGGTTTCCGCGGGTTTTTTGGCATTTTTGCGAGTAACTGGGGGAACGTCAGGTATCGACCCTGTCCGGGGTCGAGGACGACCCGGCTCGCTGAAGTCGTGCCGCGGATGATGTCTATGACGTCAACGACTGCGGCGAGGACCATCTAATCAAGCGACCAGGCAAGATGCGCGAGAGCGCGTTCATGGATATACTGGAGGGTATATGCCCGCTCCTCTTTCGACGACTGGTGCGTCGTCGGAGTCGCACACGTGGCAAGAGCTGGAAGAGGTGTTCGCCGCTCTTGGCCAATTGGCTCGCTCCTCGGTCGCACCACCCGAGTTCTATCGCACCCTGCTCGACCAAAGCGTGCGCGCGCTTTCGGCGGCGGGCGGGGCTGTGTGGCTGCGCGCGGCCGGCGGGGCGCTGCAACCGGTCGCCCAGATCAATTGGCCACGCAACCATTTCGCTGGCGACGATGATCAGCGACGCGCGCACGAATCGTTTCTTGCGGATGCGGCAGCCGGCGGACGGGTAATCAGTGTGAACCCGCACACCACGGGTGATGATGGCGGCGGCGGTAATCCGACCGGCGATATGTTGCTCGTCGCGCCGGTGAATCTCAAGAGCGAAACGGGCACCGTGGATCACACGCGCGCGATCATTGAGCTGCTACTGCGGCCCGATGCCAGCCCCGCGACGTATCGCGGCTGCGAACAATTCCTCGCAGCGGTTTGCGAGCTCGCGGCCGATTACCATGCGTTCAACGATCTGCAAAAGCTTCGTCATTCGGACGACTATCGGAACCAATTGCTCGTGCTCAGTCGCAATGCGCACCGCCGGCTAAACTTATTCGAAACGGCGTATGCGGTCGCGAACGAAGGCCGCGGGTTGGTGGGATGCGATCGGCTCAGCGTGCTCGTGGCCTGCGGCCGGGGCTGCCGACTGTTGGCCACGAGCGGCGTGAGTCGGATCGAGCGGCGCAGTGGCGCGGCGCGGCGTTTGGCACGAGTTGCCGAATTGGTGCGCCGCACGGACGAAGCGGCGTTTTATGCCGATGGTCAGAGCGATGCGTTGCCGCCGGTCGCCGAGGCGCTGGAGCAGCACGCCGAAGAGTCGCACGCGCGGCAGGTGGCCGCGGTTCCGCTGCGTAAACCGGCTAACTCTGCACAGACGGACGAGACTACGGCGACGAAGCGTGCGCGAAGTGGACGGCAGCACCGGCCGCAGTTCGTTATCGTGGCCGAACAATTCGACGCGCGTAGTTTGGATCGCGAGCGGCTGGTCGAAGTCGTGGAAGTCTGCACGACGGCGCTTAACAACGCCTGGGAGTACGACCGATTGCCGTTCGGTTGGCTGATGCGGCCGCTCGGAGCGGTGAAGCAGCAAGTGACGTCGCACCTGCCGCGGAGCGTGTTTGTGCTGGCGGCGCTGGCCACCGCCGTGGCGGCACTGGTGCTCGTGCCGGCCGATTTCAACGTCGAGGCAACCGGCACACTCGAACCGGTCGTGCGGCGCGACGTGTTCGCGCCGCGCAGTGGCCTGGTAGATGAAGTGCTCGTTGCACATGGGGCAAACGTAAAACAAGGCGACCCGCTGGTGCGGATGCGCGACCCGGCGCTCGACCTGGAAATAAAGCGTGTCGACGGCGAGCTGGAAACGGCGCAGCGGCAGCTCGACGCGGTGCGAGCCACGCGCACGAACCGCGCGGTTCGCGAGGCCAATCCGACCGATGCGTACCGACTCTCCGCCGAAGAGCGCGAACTTCAGCAACGGCTGGTGAACTTGCGGCGCGAGCTCGAATTGTTGCACCACGAACGGGATCAGCTCGTCGTCGGGGCGCCGATCGCGGGTCGCGTGATCACCTGGGACGTTTCGCACCGCCTCGCCGCGCGGCCGGTCGAACGGGGCGAAGTGCTTGTGACCGTGGCAAACCTGGATGACAAATGGCAGCTCGAGCTCGATGTGCCGGACGACCGGATCGGCTACGTACTGGCCGCCCAGCAAACGATCCAAACCGATCTGCCTGTTCGCTTCCGACTGAGCTCGGACGATCGCGAGCAACACGAGGGGCACATCGCGGAAGTGTGTCAGATGGCACGCGTCGAGGAGGAACGGGGCACGGCGCCGGCGCCGACCGTGCTCGTGAAAGTGGCGCTCGACAAACTCGAATTGAGCGACGTCGCGCGGCGCGAGTTGCGGCCGGGCGTTTCCGCACGCGCACAAATCGCTTGCGGCAGTGCGCCGATTGGTTACGTTTGGTTTCACGATATTTGGGACGCTGTGATCGAATGGTTAACATTTTGAATCAGATAAAGCCGCGACCGGTGGTCGCGGTAGTGTTCGCCTGCTTGCTTCTAGCGGCCGTCGTGGCGGCCGCGAGTGAGAATCGCGCGGCGGGCTCCGCGGCGAGCGCGAATGCGACGATTGAAGTCGAATCGGTCGTACTGCGGCTGTTGGAAGAGGCCGAGGTGCCGGCGCAGGAGTCGGGGGTGGTCACGTCGGTGGCGGTTCGCGAGGGTCAGCGTGTTAAACAGGGAGAGCTGCTCGCGCAGATCGACGATCAAGTGCCGCGCCTGGCGGCCAACGCGGCCAAGGCGGAGTTCGAAATCGCGCGGGCGAAGGCCGAGAACGACGTGCAGCTTCGTTTCGCCAAGAAGTCGCTGGAGGTGTCGGAGGCCGAGTTGCGGCGATCCACGGAATCGATCGAGCGGTTCCCGAAGAGCGTGTCGCAATCGCAGCTAGACGTGGAAAAACTCAACGTGCAAAAGAATCGGCTGGAAGCGGAGCAGGCGGAGCAAGAGCGGAAAATCGCGACGCTCGAGATGAACGCCAAGCAAAACGAGTTGACGGCGGCCCAGGCCGAGGTGACGAGGCGGCGGATCGTCGCCCCGTTCGACGGCGCGATCGTGCAGGTCTACGTGCGGAAGGGCGAATGGGTGGAGCCGGGGCAGAAGGCGTTGCGAATCGTGAACGTTGATCGGCTCAAGGCGGAAGGGTTTGTGCCGGCCGCGCAGGCCACGGCGGACCTGGACGGCAAGCATGTGCGCGTCGCCGTCGAGTCGGTTGGTAGTGCATCGCAATTCGACGGCACGATCGTGTTCGTCAGTCCGGAAGTCGATCCCATCACGGGCCAGGTGCGCGTGTGGGCGGAGATCGATAATCGCAACGGCCGGCTGCGGCCCGGGCAAGCGGCGAAGATGGTTGTTCGTCAGTAGTTAGTTGTTCGTGGATAGTTGTTAGTTGTTGCAGTTCGTCATTCTGAGCGAAGCGTAGCGCAACGAAGAATCTCCTCGGGCGACGGAGATCCTTCGGTCGCCGAGCCTCCCTCAGGATGACAGATAATAGCATGTCCAAGTCTGAAGCATCCATCCATCGTCCCCTCGCATTGCGGCTGCGGCCCGACTTGCAGGCCACGTGCGTGCAGTCGGCCAGGGTGACGACTTGGGTCGTGAAGGATCCGCTGACGCTGGAGCACTTCCAGTTTTCGGCCGAGGAGTACGCGCTCATGGCCTGGCTGCGGCAGCCAGTGAGCATTGCCGAGCTGCAGCGATTGTTTGGCCGCACTTTTCCGCCGCAGACGATCACGCCGCAGGCGGTGTGGGATTTTTTGGGCCGGCTGCACGACGCGGGGCTGGTGATGAGCGCTGGGTCGGCGCAAGGCGAGGAACTGTTGGGCCGGATGCGACGCGAGCGCACGCGGCGCTGGGCGTTGTCGTGGACCGGCCTGTTGGCGATGCGGTTTCGTGGCGTTGATCCGGACCGCTTTCTCACGGCGGTACACGAGCGATGCCGGTGGTTATTCTCGCCGCTCGCCTTGGTGCCGGTGATCCTCGTGATCCTATTTGCATTGCGGCTGGTCATCGGCCATTTCGACGAGTTCACGCAGCGGCTGCCCGAAATGTCGGCTTTGTTCGACGCACGAAATCTGCCGTGGCTGCTATTTGCGATCGGTATGGTGAAAGCGCTGCATGAGTTGGGTCACGCGCTGGCATGTAAACACTTTGGCGGCGAGGTGCGCGAGCTTGGCTTCATGCTGCTGGTCTTTGCTCCCTGCTTGTATTGCGACGTTAGCGACGCCTGGCGACTGCCGAGCAAGTGGCGGCGGATCGCCGTGTCGGCCGCCGGCATCATCGTGGAAATCGTGCTGGCCGCGGTCGCTACGATAGTTTGGTGGTACGCCCAGCCGGGCGTGGTGCAGCTCGTGGCGCTCAACGTGATGATCATCTGCAGCGTGAACACACTGCTCGTGAACGGCAATCCATTGCTGCGTTACGACGGCTACTACGTGCTCTCCGATCTGGTGGAAGTACCCAATTTGTGGATCCGTTCGCGCGAAGCACTGCGGCGTTACGCAACAAATTGGCTCTTCGCGAGCCGGGGCGTCCCCGCCCCCGACGACCCGCTCGTCCCCGCGCGCCAGCGGCCATGGCTCGCAATGTATGCCATCGCATCCAAGACCTATCTGCTACTGGTATTTGTCGGAATCGTGTGGGGGCTCGTGAAATACCTCCACCCGTATCACCTGGAAAACTTGGCATACCTCGTGGGGCTGATCGTGCTGGGAAGCGCGCTAGTGGCACCGATCACCAGCGCGTCGAAGTTCGCGCGCAATCCGATTCGTCGGGCCGAACTGCGAAAGGGGCGGTTCGCGCTCGTCGCGGCGATTGGCCTGGCCGCGATCGTGGGCGTGCTCGCATTGCCGGTGAACTACCACGTGAAAGCGCCGGTCGTGCTGATGCCGGCCGACGCCGCGCGGGTATCGGCCACGATCGATGGCACGCTCGCCAACACCCTGCCGGCCGGTCGGCACGTGAAGCGCGGCGAGACTATTGGCCAGCTCACGAACTCAAAGACGCAGCTTGAGTTGGAAAAGCTCGAAGGCGAACTGCGGCTGCGGCAGCTTCGCGTCGAGCATCTTGAGCGACTCCGCGGCCTCGACCGCGAAGCGAACGATGACCTGCCGACCGCCCAGGCTGCGCTTGCCGACAGCGCGCGGCGTTTGGAGGAACTGCGCCACGATGCACAACGGCTCTCGCTCGTCACGCCGTCGGACGGCGTCATCATTCCGGCCCCGCGTCTCCCCTCCCCCAACCCCTCCCCAAATTGGGGAGGGGCTAGGGGAGGGGCGCGGCTCGCCACATGGAGCGGTTCGTTGCTCGACGAGTCGAATGGTGGCGCGCACGTCGAACCGGGCACGCTCGTGTGCCTCGTCGGCGACCCGATGCGACTCACAGCCGTGATGCTGGTCGACGACACGGACGTCAAACGATTGCAACCGGGCCAGAAGGCGCGCTTGCGCCTCGATCAGCTGCCGGGGCAAGTGATCGAGGGCGAAGTCGTCGACGTGGCCCGCCACGACGTGCAAAGCGCCGCGAACGACGCGGCCAGCCGGGCCGATCTTGAATCGCTCTACGCCGGCGCGGTATCGCCGGAGCACACGGGCGCCATCTATCAGGCCCGCGTGCAATTCAAAACGCGGCCCGAGTCGCTGGTGATCGGCGGCCGCGGCCAAGCCAAGGTCGCCGCCGAACGGATCACCATCGCCCGGCTTATCCTGCGTTACTTCGCACAGACGTTCCGGTTGCCAGTGTGACACTCGTGATGACCGACGGCCACGTCGTCCACAAAGCCGCGACCGCTGGTCGCGGGGGCGGTGCGGCGCTTGGGAAATGGCGGCGATTTTTGGCGGGCGGCGCACTATCCGCGACCAACGGTCGCGGCTTTATGGGGTTGTCATGGCGCGCGTGACGTGGCGCGTCTCGGAGAGACGCGGCTACGTGCTTACGGAATGAGAAACACCATGCCGGTCCAGACGCCGCCTTCGGCGAGGATGGCGCGGGGGCTGTAGGGGGGCCACATGCGGCGCCAGGGTGGGCAACTGCCGGGGCGGTAGTGGCCGAGGGTGTAGATGCACTCGCAGGGGCAATCGACGGCCATGCAGTACGGCAGCGTGGGGATCGTTCCGAAGAAGTGCGCGGCGGATGCGGCCGGCTGCAACGTTTCGCAGCAGCCGTAGCCGTAGCGTTCGAGGTTGGCTTCCTCGAAGTAGAGCGGACGGTGGCAGAGGCAGGTGGCGTCCCAGGCGAATGCGGAGGTGCCCCAGCATCGCTGGCCCGCAAGTGGCCCAGCGGAATCGTTGATGGAGGTCCAGCACGAGCTCGCGAAGTCGGTGGGAAATTCGCCGGCCGGCATGGCGATGCCGATGCCGTATTCGGAGTACGGCTTCACGGGCATCGCGGCGCACGGGTTCTTGGCGATGTCGGCTTGAAATTCGGCCTCAGCCTTTGCGGCCTCCTCGGCTGCCGCCGGTTCGGATTGAAAGTTCACTTGCCGCGCGAGCGATTGTTCGCGCACGCGCACATACGAGGCCGCGTCCACGGGCATGGCGGCCTGGGTGGATGGAACAGCGCCCCAGTTCCGTAATGCACTCTGGGGCGTTGCCCCAGGCACGCCGGCGTCAGGCAGCCGCTTGGCCACGGGCGTAGGCGTCTCGGGCCGGGATACTTCGAGTTTTCTGCGCTTGGACGTCCCGAACTTGATTGGTCCCTCGGCCGGTCCCGTTGAATCGCGGACGACGAGCTTTGTGCCATGCGCGCTCTCGGCTTCGCCTCGTGCAGCTTCGACGGAGGCGATCAACAAACCGGCGCAGGCGAGTGAAACGCACGCCCGGCGGACACACGAAATCACGGCTCGTCGAGAACTGCGTGGCGAGGAATTATCGAGCATCGGCAGCATCGCTATCAGTAGAGAAGAGATCGGACCATCTGGCGTCAGGTGTTTTCGGCAATGGGAGCCAGCGGCTTGAGGGGAAAAAAGCGGAGGGCGGTGTTGTAGCTGGCCTCTTGAGGCCGGCCTCATAGAGGCCAGCTACAGCAGCCCCGAGCTTCCTCAAATAGCCCCAAATCCCGGCCAATTCGGAGGATACGTCGTGCAGAATGTTTGACATTGTGGTGGGGCGGTCGTGATAATAGGGGTCGGGTTTCGGGTGTCAGGTGTCAGAACTCCGACACCTGACACCCGACACCTGACACCTTCTTCTCCGCCCAGGAACAGTTTCAATGCGACTGCCTTGGTTCTCCGGGTCGTGGCCCTCGGGCCGCCCTGGGCGCGGTCGGCGCCAATCGAATCCGTCCTTGCGCGTGCGCCAGCTCGAACGGCGATGCGTGCTAGACGCGGCCGTGCAAAGCCTGGTCGTTGGGCCAACGATCGAGGCCGGGCAGGAGTCGACGGTCACCACATCGGTCACGACCGCCGAGCCGCTTGTGTTTGATTGGGCGGCTTCCGAAGCGACTTCCGACAGTGCAGCGGCGGTGAATGCGTTTGCCGCGTCGGCTCAAGGCGGCGGCGGTGGCGAGTCGCAAGGCGACGCGGGAATTCTGGCCAACACCGGTCCCGTTGTGGTCGCGGCCGTTGATCAAGACATCAACGAAGGCCAGCTCCTCGATTTGAGCGGACTGGGCGGCGCGCCGCCGCTGGGATTGCTTCTCGATCCCGACCTGGGCGACACGCACACGGCAACCGTGAACTGGGGCGACGGCACGGGCGATCAACCGGCCACGGTCATCGGCATGGGCCCGGCCAAGGCGATCGGCGCGACGCACACGTATGCGGATGGCGACGTGCCGTACACCGAGTACACAGTGACCGTCACCGTGACCGACAGCTTCGGGGCCATGGACTCGGATACCTTTGTCGTGCGGGTGCACAACGTGGATCCCACGCTTACGATCAGTGGCGATCCGAACGTCGATGAAGGCAGCCCGTACACGCTTAACCTTTCTTCGTCTGATCCGGGCGACGACACGATCACGTCGTGGGAGATCAACTGGGGCGATGGCAACATCGAGATCGTGCCGGGCAACCCGTCGTCGGCGACGCACACCTACGAGGACGGCGACGCCAACTATGTCATCACCGCGACTGCTACCGACGAAGACGGCACTTTTGCCGCCGGCAATGGCGTGATGGTGATGGTCGATAACGTCGCCCCAACGATCACGGCGGTGAACCTCTCGGACGTGATGCTTAACGAAGGCCAGTCGCTGACGGTAAGCGGTACGTTCACGGATCCGGCGCTGGGCGTCGCCACCGAAACGTTTACCGTGATGATCGATTGGGGCAACGGCGACACGAGCGTGGCCATCGTCGACCAAACGCTGGGCACCTACGCGGCGACGTACCTCTATGCCGACGATCATCCGCTCACAGCCACGCTGCAAGATGTGTTCTCCATCACCGTGACTGTGACCGATGACGACGGCGGCAGCACGTCGAGCGCGTCCGACCCGGGGCTGGCGCGATCCGTCACGATCAAAAACGTAGCGCCCACGATCACGGCTGTGAACTTATCGGACATGATGTTGAATGAAGGGCAGTCGCTGACAGTGAGCGGCACGTTCTCCGATCCGGCGCTGGGCATCGTGACCGAATCGTTCACCGTCATGATCGACTGGGGCAACGGCGACACGAGCATGGCCACGGTGGACGCGACGCTGGGAACGTACACCGCGACTTATCTGTATGCGGATGACCATCCGCTTACAGCCACGTTGCAGGATACGTTCGCGATCACCGTGGTTGTGACGGACGACGACGGCGGCAGCTTTTCCAGCGCATCGGACGTAGGGCTGGAGCGGTCGGTGACGGTCAAGAACGTTGCGCCGACGATCACGACCGTGAACTTGTCAGATGTGGTGCTCAACGAAGGGCAGTCGCTGACAGTGAGCGGCGCGTTTACCGACCCTGCGCTCGGCGTCGCGAGCGAGACTTTCACGGTGATGATCGATTGGGGCAATGGCGATACGAGCGTGGCCATTGTCGATCAAACACTGGGCACTTACACGGCGACATACTTGTATGCCGATGACCATCCGCTCACTGCCACGCTGCAAGATACGTTTTCTATTACCGTGGTGGTCACTGACGATGACGGCGGCAGCGTTTCCAGCTCGTCGGACCCAGGGCTGGCCCGGAGTGTGACGATTAAGAACGTTGCGCCGACAATCACGGCGGTAAACTTGTCCGATGTGATGTTGAATGAAGGGCAGTCGCTTACCATCAGCGGCACGTTCACCGATCCGGCGCTCGGTGTCGCCACTGAATCGTTCACCGTCGTGATCGATTGGGGCAACGGCGACACCAGCATAGCGATCGTCGACCAGACGCTGGGCACTTATACGGCCACATACCTCTACGCGGACGACCACCCCCTTACTGCCACACCGCAGGATACGTTCTCGATCACGGTGACTGTGATCGATGACGACGGCGGCAGCGTATCCAGTGCATCCGACGCGGCGCTGGCACGTTCGGTCACCATCAAGAACGTGGCGCCGGCGATCACGGCCGTGAACCTATCGGATGTGATGCTGAACGAAGGCCAGTCGCTGACGGTGAGCGGTACGTTCACCGATCCGGCGTTGAGTGTCGCCACCGAAACATTCACCGTCGTGATCGATTGGGGCAACGGCGATACCAGCTCGGCCACGGTGAACCAAACACTCGGCACGTACACGGCCACTTACCTGTACGCGGACGACCATCCGACAACGGCCACGTTGCAGGATACGTTTTCAATTACGGTCACTGTGACCGATGACGACACGGGCAGCGTCTCTAGCGCGTCGGACCCCGCATTGGCCCGGTCGGTGACGATTAAAAACGTCGCGCCCACGATTGCCGCGGTAAACCTTTCGAGCTCGATGATCAACGAAGGGCAAACGCTCAGCATTGACGGCACATTTAACGATCCGGCCCTCACGGTGGCCACCGAGTCGTTTGCCGCGTACGTCATCTGGGGCGATGGCTACGCGGAAATGCTCACGGTCACAGTGATGGGCGGCGCGGGCCTCATCTTACAATCGTCGCACACATATGCCGACGACGGCGACTACACGGTGCGCGTGCGGCTGGCCGACGACGACATGGGCGCGTTCAACGACTCGCAGAAGTTCACCAGTGGCATGCTCGGCGTCGACTTTGTCGAGCAGTCGGCGGTCGTCACCGTCAACAACGTCGTGCCGGTGCTCGATGAAACACATTCGACGGCCACGATCAACGAAGGCCAAACGGTGAGTTTCAACGCTACGTTCGGCGACGACGGCTTCGACAACGAGCTGAATCCGAACGCGCCGGTGCTGCCGTCGATCGCCGATCCGCAGCACGAGTCGTTCCGCTACTATGTGAACTGGGGCGACGGCCGGGAGACGGTCCTGACGATGGACGTGGCCGACATCAACGGCATGCCGGGCGTGCAGTCGACCGGCGATTTCAGCGGCCTGCACACGTATGCCGACGACGGCACGTACACGGTGCGAATCCGCCTGGCCGACGACAACATGGCGGCCTACTACGACGCGACCAAGTTCGGGCTGGACGCGGGCGGCAACAATATCGGCGTGGCGGGCGTCGACTTTGTCGAGCAGACGTTCACGGTGGTTGTGAACAACGTCGCACCGTCGCTCACCGGCACGCAGGGTGCCATGGTGGACGAGGGTCACGCGTTCACGCTCGCTTCGCTGGGCATTGGGCTCGAAGACCCTGGGTTCGACAACGCACTTAATCCGACCACGCCGACGCTCGGGAACCCCTTCGCGGAAACGTTCACGAGCTACCAGATTGATTGGGGCGACGGTCGAGGTCCGACCACGGTGTCGGTCGTCGATCGCGTCAGCGGTTCGCCGGGCGTGACGACAACGGCCGGGTTCGATCATCTGGCATACACGTATGCCGACGACGGCTTGTACACCGTCACGATCCGCGTGGCCGACGACAACATGTCGGGCGACTTTGTGGGCGGCACGAACGGCGTCGACTTCGTCGACCTGACGTTCGTGATCCAGGTGAACAACGTCGTGCCGACGATCGAGAGCGTCACGCCGTCGGCGGTGACGATCAATGAGTCGGGGGACGTGAGCTTCGGGGCCACGTTTAGCGACTTCGGTTTCGACAACGAGCTGAATCCGAACGCGCCCGTGCTGCCGCTGATCGCCGATCCGCGGCACGAGTCGTTCGCGTACTTCATCGATTGGGGCGACGGCCGCGATCAGGTGGGCACGATGTCGGTCGCCGATCTCAACGGAGCGCCCGGCGTGCTCTCCACCGGCAGCTTCGGCGGTACGCATAATTACGCGGATGATGGCGTCTATCAGGTGACGATCCGCATCGCGGACGACAACATGGCCGCGTTCGTATCGTCCGACATGTTTGCCAACGGGACGGCGGGCGTCGACTTCGTCGAGCAGACCTTCTTGGTGACCGTCAACAACCTCCTGCCGGCATTTGTGCCGGTGGGCGGCAATCCGATTAACGCCGACGACATCAATGCCGACGGCATCACGCGGGTCCGCGTTTCGTTCAACGATTTCGGTTACGACAACCCATTGAACACGAATCCGTTCATGCCGCCGGCGGTGGGCGATCCGCTGGCCGAGTCGTTCACCTATGTCGTCAATTGGGGCGACGGTACGATCGACACGATCTCGGTCATCAACGGCTCGGTCGTGGTGAATGGTCAGACGACGGTTTTGAGCTCAATGCGCGCTTCGGGCGACGCGACGACGCTCACCACCGGGTCGTTTGAGGTGCAGCATCTGTACTTCGGCCCACCCGATCCACTTCATCCTACCGCCGATGTGATCATCACGCTGACGCTGATCGACGACAACGGCGGCAGCATTTCGGCGACCGTGGCCGTGGGCAACCCGGGCATCGACACGGTAAACGTGGCGATCGACACCACGCCACAGGTGCCGCGGCTGGAATTTGTGCCGCCGGCGCCCATCCAGGTGCTGTTGGATCAGTCGTCGGGCACGATTCAAAGTTTGCAATCGACGGACATTGGAGCGGCGGGCGGCGAAACGGCGGCCACTTCGGAGCGGTTCCTGGAACTGGTGGCGTATTCGCCGGACGGCAAGGAAATCGGCCGCTACCGGCTGAAAGAAGAGGCCCTCGCGGACCTGCGCGGCCTGTTCGCCACACTGCCCGACGGGCGGTACAAGATATTCCTGGTTCGCACGGACAATAACTCGCGGCGGCTGGTGATCGAGGTGTACGTGCGGCGTGGCCGGGTGATCGATCCGTCGGACGACTCAGAAGGCACGCGCGACCGGCCGCCGACGAGCGAGTCGAACGAGCAGATCGAAGCCGTGCCACTCGAGGAGAACCCGTTCTTCGTACCACCGCCGGAAGCGGGCGTTCCGGACGCGGCGCTGCAGCCGAATGGGTGGCCGGTGGGCGAACTACCGGCCGATGGCTTGATCCTGCCGCCAACGGAAGAGACAAAAACCATCACGGCGAGCTCGCTGCGCTGGGGCGCATCGCTGGCGGGCCTGGCCATTGCGGCGAATGGCTCCCGCTGGTCGCGCAAGGTCGACGCCGCGCTGGAGCGGGCCGATCGCAGCGCTTGGCAACGGCTGCGCCGGGCGGGCCGTTTGGGACGGGTCGGTTCGCGGACTTACCGCCCGAATGCGGCAGTCGCTGCGGATCGGGACTGATTAGAATAGAAGCAGTTGAAAAGCGCGTAGCTGAAGTCGCCAGACTTCAGAAGCGGCTGTAGATTTGAGGATGTCCGGGTGGCACGCCCTGAAAGGGCGTGGTGAACTCGCTGCGAGCACGACCACGCCCTTCGCAGAGCCTCAGGGAGTGCCACCCCAAAGCATTGCTTCGCAATTTGCGTCGGAATTAAACAGCTATGCGAACGTGCCACGCTTGTCATCACGAATTGGACGCTGCCGCGCTGACCGCGGGGACGTGCCCTCATTGCGGCGCGGTCCTGCGCAAGCTGGCGCAGCGAACGATCGACGACAAGCATCTCGTGCGCGATCGGCCGGCTGACTCGGAAGAGCCCAGCGGCGCCACCTATGAAATCGTGCCGGAAGAATCGATCGACCTGGAGCTGACCGACACCGACCAGGGCGGGCCGACGATCGAGCTTAGTGGCGCGAGCGCGGCCGATCTGCCTGAGCCTGGCAGCGACGCTCCTGTGATGCCGATCGAGGAAGGCGACGTTGACCGCAAGTCGCCGACCATCGCCGATCAGTCGGACGTGACGATGGAATTTCAAGCGATGCCGGCGGAGGCAGCCGAGCCGCCGAAGAAGGCAGCCCGCCGCTCGACGCATACGCAGGAAAGCGATCGCACGGTCGATCTTCAGATGTCGCCGGCCGAAGCGCGACACCTCGATTCGCAGTGGAAGGGGACGTTTGACGTCGGCGCGAAGCAAGGTCAAACGATTCGGCAACGGGAAACCGTCACGGGCTTCCGCTCCTCGCTGCCGGTGAAGTCGCGATATATTCGCGAGAAGCGCAAGACGCCGGAACCGGCGCCCAAAACGCTCGCCGAAGTGCCGGATTACGAGCTGCTGGACATCATCGGCGAGGGTGGCATGGGCGTGGTCTACGCGGCCCATCAGTCGTCGATCGCCCGCACCGTAGCGGTGAAGATGCTCAAGCCGTCGGCCAAGGTGCGCGAGGACCAGCGCGATAAGTTCATCAGCGAGGCCGTGGTCACGGGCGAGCTCGACCACCCCAACATCGTGCCGATTTACGATTTGGGCTCGAACGACGAAGGCGCGCTCTTCTATTCAATGAAGCGGGTCCGCGGCACACCGTGGGACAAGGTCATCGACCAGAAGCAGCTCGACGAGAACCTGAGCATCTTGCTGCGCGTGTCCGACGCGGTGGCGTTTGCCCATGCGGGCGGCGTGATCCATCGAGATCTGAAGCCAGAAAACGTCATGCTCGGCGATTACGGCGAAGTGCTCGTGATGGATTGGGGCCTGGCGCGGGTCACGCCCGAGTTCGCGCACGTGGACACGGTGTATCAAGCCGACAGTTTGGGCGGCACGCCGGCGTACATGTCGCCCGAAATGGCCAAGGGGCCGGTCGAAAACATCAACAAGACGAGCGACATCTATCTGCTGGGCGCGATCCTGTACGAGATCATCGGCGGCCAGCCGCCCCATTCGGGCCGCGACGTGATGCAGTGCCTGATGGCCGCGTCGCAGAACAAGATCGACCCGATCCGCTACGACGGCGAGCTCAAGGCGATCGCGCTTACGGCGATGGCCACGCGGCAGGAGGACCGCTACCAGACGGTCAAGGAATTCCAAGAGGCGGTGCGCGTTTATCAGTCGCACTCCGAGAGCCTCGTGCTCACAGCGCATGCTAACCAGAACCTGCAGAAGGCCCGCGCGTCGCACGATTATCAGCTCTTCGCCCGCGCGCTGTATGGTTTCCAGGAGTCTATGACGCTGTGGGACGAGAACCAACGGGCTCGCAATCTGCTGAAAGAAACGCAGTTCGACTACGCCAAGTGCGCGCTGGACAACGGCGACCTCGACCTGGCCGCTTCGTTGCTCGATACGAGCCATGAAGACCACCAGGCGCTCGCGACGAAGATCGAAGCGGCCCGCAAAGAGCGCAACGCCCGACAGCGGCGGCTGCGCATGGCCAAGATGGCGGTGGCCGCACTTATTGTGGGAATCATCGGGACGGTGACGACCGGGCTCGTCCTGGTGAATGCGCAGCGGAACAAGGCGATCGTGGCCCGCAAGGATGCCGAGCAGCAGCGCGGAATCGCCGAGGAGAAGCGCAAGGAGGCCGATGAGCAGCGCGGAATCGCCGAAACGAATGAGAAAGAGGCGGTAAAGCAAAGCGGCATCGCCGAGCAGCGGCGTCAAGAGGCCGACAAACAGCGCGGTATCGCCGAGGACAAACGCCAGGAGGCCGACGAACAGCGCGCGTTGGCCGAGCAGGCCAAAAAGGCGGAAGAATACGAAGCGTACGTGGCCCAGATCGGTCTGGCTGCGGCAAAGATTGACGAAAACGCTTACGACTACGCGCTACAACTGCTGAATGAGAGCCAACCGGAGCTGCGAAATTGGGAGTGGGGCCGGCTGTATCACTTGTGCAATCTGGGCGTCGGCGTGTACGACGCCGCGGGACCGATCGATACCGTCGTTTATTCGCCGGATGGCAAATCATTTGCCACCGGCGATCGGAGTGGGAAGCTGACGGTGCGCGACTCGCAAAGCGGCGCGGTGCGATTCGAGATTCCGCACGGAGCGTTTGTGATGTCCGTCGATTACTCCCGCGACGGCAAGCGGATCGCCAGCGGCAGCAGCGATAAGTCGATCAAGATTATTGATGCCGCAAACGGCCGCGTACTCGACACACTCTCCGGTCACACCGACGGCGTACTCACCGTTCGCTTTTCGCCCGACGGTGAACAACTCCTCAGCGGCTCGCTGGACAAGACGGCCCGCTTGTGGGACCTCGCAACCGGCGACATGCAGCAGGAGTTCAAGGGCAATAGCTGGTGGGTGTGGGCGGCCGAGTTCTCGCCGGACGCGAGTCGGATTGTTACCGCGGGACAGGATGGAAAGGCGATCGTGTGGGAACGATTGTGGATTTCGGATTTCGGATTGCGGATTGGCGAGGGAGATCAATCCGCAATCCGAAATCCGAAATCCGAAATTAATTCCAATCAGCCTCTGTACAAGCAATTGACCGAATTTACCGATCACAACGGCACCATCTACAGCGCGCGGTTTTCGCCGCAGGGCAATTTGGTCGCCACGGGCGGTTACGACAAGCTGGTGATGATTTGGAATCCGGACGAAGTGCGGCCGGTGGACATTGCCGCGCAGCTCGAAGGACAACCAGAACCCAAGCCGAACTACTTGCGTTTGGCCGGCCACGAAGGGCCGGTGCGCTGCGTCGCCTTTTCGCCGAACGGCCAATTAGTGCTCAGTGGCAGCGAGGACAACTCGCTCCGAGTGTGGGACGTTGCGGCCGGCGCGGGCGTGAAAACGCTACGCGGCCACGGCAGCGACGTCCACTCATGCGTCTTCTCACCCGACGGCAAGTTCGTGTTGGCGGGCGATGATCAGCACGTGCGCGTGTGGGACCTGGCCGGTTACCAGGAAGTGCGCGTGCTGCACGCCACCGTGTTCGCCGGCCACGAGGACGCGGTGCTGAGTGCTCGGTTCTCGCGCGACGGCAAGCAAATCGTCACGGCCAGCCGCGACCGCACGGCCAGCTTGTGGGATGCGGCGAGCGGCAGGCCGTTGCATCGCTTCGAAGAGGGACACGAATTCCTCGTCTCGGCCGCCGAGTTCTTCCCCGGTGGCAACCTCTTGGCCACGGGCGCGGGCGACAACTCGGTGCGCGTTTGGAACGTGACGGAAGGCACGCAATTGACCACTTTCACGCCGACCGGACGCATCGGCACGCTGGCCGTCTCGCCCGACGGCAAGTGGATCGCGACCGGCAGCGTGGGTAACAATGTGCAAATCTGGACCGCTCCGAGCGAGCCGGGCCGTCCCCGGCCCCGTTCGTCAGACAAACCAATCGCCACGCTTACCGGGCACGAAGACGTCGTCGCCGCCGTTGCCTTCACCCCCAACGGCCATTGGCTGGCGAGCGGCGATGAAATCGGCCGGGTGCGCCTGTGGAAACGCGACAATCAAGCGGGCGTATGGACATTCGTGCGCGAACTAGTCGGACACAGCGGGCCAATCACGGCCATTCGTTTTGCGCCGGACGGCCAACGCCTCATCACTTCCAGCGGCGACCATAGCTGCGGCCAGTGGGATGTAGCCAGCGGCGAAGAGCTTCGACAACTTGTGCTGAAACATCCCGAGTGGGTGACGTCGCTCGATGTCTCAGGGGACGGCGCGCTTGCGATCACGACGTGCGACGACGGAATGGCGCGGCTCTGGCGATTGGCCGACGCGGCCAAGCTCGCTGAGGTGAAGTCGACCGGCAAACCGTTCAATGCGGTCGGCTTCTCGCCCGACGCCAGCATGGCGGTGCTCACGAGCGCCGAGGACAAGCGTGTTTCGCTGTGGGATCTTTCGGCGGCGGTCGTCGCAACGAACCAGCAGCAGAGCCTGCGGCCGTTGCTCGATTTCAATAGGATGGGCAGCGAGGTATGGTCGGCAATGTTTGCGCCGGACGGCCGGCGCGTGCTCACGATCGGCGGCAACGACGCGCAGCTTTGGGACATTGACGCCCGCAAGCCGGTCGTGCGTTTTAGCCCGCACGGCGCGGTGGCTTCAGCCGCCGTTTCGCCCGACGGCATGCTCGTCGCCACGGGCAGCTGGGACCATTCGGCCAAGATTTGGGACGCGGCGACCGGCCGGGCATTGCGCAAGCTCGATCGCGCTCATACCGGGTACATCAACTCGGTCGAGTTTTCACCAGATGGCAGCAAGCTACTTACCGCCAGTGACGATGGCGCGGCGCGGTTGTGGGACGTCGCGACCGGCAAGCCGGCGGGCGATGCATTCGAAGGTCACAAGGCCCGCTTGCTCGGCGCCACGTTTTCGCCCGACGCCACGCGGATTCTCACGGTCAGCGGCGATAAGACGGGGCGAATCTGGGACCGCGCCAGCGGCAAATCGCAGGTGGAGCTCAAGGGCCATCAATGGGCCGTGCTCTGCGGCCAGTTCTCGGCAGACGGCGAACGAGTGATCACCGGCAGTCAGGACAAGTCGGCCATCATTTGGGATGCGAAAACCGGTGAGCCGAAGATCAAGCTCGAAGGCCACACGGCGGCGATCACGTCGGTGGTCATTTCACCCGATGGCACCCGCGCGCTGACCGGCAGCCAGGACAACACGGCCAAGTTGTGGGATGCCACGACCGGCAAAGAAATCCTTTCGCTCCCGGGACACACGCAGGAGATCACGTCCGTGAGCTTCTCGCCGGACGGCCGCAACGTGCTCACCTCCAGCCGCGACGGCACGGCGATCATCTGGTTGGCAAGCGACTGGCGCGAGGCGGAACCGAAGATCGCCAGCGAATAGTAGGTCAGGCTGTGCCTGACATCGGCGGATCGAGAATGTCAGGCATAGCCTGACCTACTTGCTTGCTGCAATTGCTAGCGGCGCGCGACTTATTCCCTGCGCAACTGCGCCACTCTCAAGGCGTGCTTAACCGCTACCCGATACACAGATGAGACACGACAGTGTCTCCACGGGTGGATGCTGCGCACCGCCGGTGGGTAAAGCAACGATGTAAGTCAAGGCGGCTGAGCTTGAGTAGAAAAGCCTCAAAACCGACGTCCCAATCGGCTCGCCGCGGCGGCGGTGAGGCGCATCCCGTGCTTGCACGGCTGCCGGATGTGAGCGGCCAGCCGCCGGCAAAATCGCGTTCGGCCAGGGCGGCCGCGGCTGGGTTCGTGGATTATCGATTCGACCTGCCAAACGGGGTCGGGGACGACCCGGCTCGCTCGGATGCGCAGCCGCACGTGTTTCAGCGGCCGCCGCGAAGTGAGTATCGCACGCGGCCGTTCGGCGGCTCGTCGCGCGCGTTGCCCGACTCGAATCCGTTTTCGATTCCGGCTACGACTCTGTTGGATAAGCTCGCGCCGCTGGGGCAGTTTCTGCTATTGTTCGCGCTGTTCACCGCGGCGGGAACATTTTTGATCTCTGGCCGACGAGCCCAGTCGACCGGCGAGCCGACTCGTCCGCGAAACGGCGCCGCGACGGCGCCGGCAATGCGGCAATCGCTCGAACCGGCTCCGAACGTCGATCACCCGACGATCGCAACGCCGACCGCGTTCGGTCCACTGGGAGTAACGACGAAGCCTGCAACTTACGGTGTAATGGAAACTGCAATCGCGAATCCACAATCCGCAATCCGAGATCCGCAATCCGCAATCGAGATTTCGCCGCCTGTCGAATTTACGCCGGCGCCTACGCTCGCGCGCGCCGACGGTGAACCGTTGCCGCAGGTGCAGACGACGGAGCCGCGGGAGGACGGGGGCGGGGACGCCCCGGCTCGCTGGGAGGCAGCAACGAGCTCGAGCGGCGTTGAACACGCGCAGGAGTCGGCGCGACCGCCGGCTGTCGCGACTTTGCCGGGCATCATCTTCGAAGCGCCCCGACAGGCCTATCATGACACAAACCAACCGGGCCTTCATTAAGGCCTATCGCACCGACGAAGCGCAAACCTCGCCGGCCAGTCCGACGATCGGCGGTGCCGCGCGTCCACAAGTACCCGCGGCGAGCGCTCCGGTTGTGCACTCGTCGGTCGCGACTTCAGCGTCGGTCGAACGATCGGCACTGTACGGTCCGCGGCCGACTGCGCCGCGAACCGGCAACGCTACCGCAAACGAAAAGCGGCCGTTGTCGTCGTTCATCGCATCGACAGGCATCGCGCGGCTGAACAGCGAGCCGGCCGAAGGGGACTTTTTCCGGCCGGGGACGACGCTGGCGTCGTTTCATTGGCCGGAGGTATGCCGTACGCTGTCGCGTCACTGCGGCGAGCAGCTCGGCCGAGTTGTGGATCTACTGGTAACACATGCGGCCGCCGGACGTTCGCTGGTGGGTGTGCTAAGTTTGACGCCCGGGCGCGGCGCGACGACAACGGCTTTGTGCCTGGCCGCGCAGCTGGCCGAACGCCGTCGCCGCGTGGTCCTCGTGGACGGCAATTTCCGCAACCCGCGGCTAGCGAATTGGCTCAAAGTGGAACCGACGGCCGGTTGGCAGGACGTGCTCAAACACGGCGCTCCGCTCACCAATGCGGTCGTCCGGGCCACCGACGATCGCCTCGATCTGTTGGCCCTCGGTGAAAAAATCCCGAAAGATTCGCTGCGGCTAGTTTCCGGCTTACAAGCCGTGGTCACCGCGGGCGTGCTGCGTCATGCGTACGATCACGTGCTGCTGGACGCCGGCGCGTTTCTCGACTCCGCATCGCAGCCGATCGCGCTGGAACTGATTCGCAACATGGGCATCGATGCGGCGATCGCCGTTACCGGACCAGGCTCCGCTGATCCGCGCGAAGTCACGGCGCTCGCCGACCAATTGGCCCGAAGCGGGTGCGAATTCTTGGGGACGATTGAGAATCGAGTCGCTAAGCCGCAAGCGGCTTGAACTGACACCTGACACTTGTCACCTCCCTTCCACCATGTATCTCGACTATTGGCAATTGACGGGTCGGCCGTTTGAGCCGTGCGGCGACCGGACGTCGTTTTATTCGTGCGAGGCCCAGGAAGCGGCGCTACTCAAGCTGCGTTATGCGGCGGAAAATCGCCGCGGCGCGGCGCTGCTGGCGGGGCCGGCGGGCGTCGGCAAGACGATGCTCGTCGAGCTGTTTCGCGCGGGGCTGGCCGATTCGCTGCGACCCGTGGTGCACCTTGTGTTTCCGCAGATGTCGAGTCGCGACTTGCTGGTTTACCTGGCGGAGCAGCTTGGCGCGCCGCCGGCCGATCCGCCGCGGCACACGATTGAGGAAAGCGTGCGCCGGCTGGAATTCCTGCTCGGACAGAACGCCAAGCAGGGTCGGCACGCGGTGCTCGTAATCGACGAAGCGCACCTGCTGGAGGACTGCGGCGCGCTGGAGACGCTGCGGCTGCTCTTGAACTTCGAGCATGCGGGGCGGCCAACGCTCACATTGTTGCTCGTCGGGCAGATGGGGCTCGTCTCGGCCGTGGGCCGGCTGCCGAGCCTGGAGGAACGCGTGGCGGTCAAGACGCTCGTCCGCACGTTCACGGCGGAGGAGACGGCCGGCTACGTCCGCCATCGTCTCAAGGCGGCCGGCGCATCGCGAGAGATTTTCACGCCCGACGCGCTCGAAGCGCTGCACTACCTGGGCCACGGAACACCGCGGCAGATCAACCGGTTGGGCGACCTCGCGCTATTGGTCGGCTTCGCCGACCGGCTGCCGCGACTCGCGGCCCAGCAGATCGAAGCGGTGAGCGAAGAACTGGTGGCGATCGAGGAGTATGGCTCATCCGAAAAAATCTGCAACACAACAACGGAAGAAGATGCCGCGAATTAGCGAAGGGTTATTGGACATACGTGTGAGCTTGCTTTGGGTGA
>JAKEIB010000118.1 GCA_022614705.1 Planctomycetota bacterium
GTAACCCCGACGGTACCCCGCCGATCCCGGCGGTCCCGGCGACGATCTTGACGAGTCAGAATCTCTCAACCGACGGCCAGTATCACGAGCTGGTGTACGACCTTTCGAGCGTGACGTTTCTGAAGAATGTGTGGCACTGGGGTCTGGACCTGGCCGCGCATCCGAACAACATCGTGGTCAACATTGATAACATCCAGTTATGGAATTCGACGACCCCGACGGGCGTGCCGGGCGACTTTAACGAGGACGACAAGGTGGACGCCGCCGACTACGTCGTGTGGCGCAAGAACGACGCGGCCAACAATCCGCTTCCGAACGACGACGGGCTTGCCACGCAGGCTGGGCGCTACAACCTGTGGCGCGCCAGTTTCGGCAACATGGCAATGGGCAGCGGGGCGGCGGTGCCGGAACCGTCGTCGGCGGCGATGCTGCTGCTGACCGCGATGGTTGTATTGTGGTGGAAACGCCGTGGAGTGTGAGCCAGGCTGGTCCTGAAGTGAGACACCGTTGCATGTATAACGTATAGTGCCTCCCGACTGCGATGCTGTGGGACTTCCTGCCAACTGTTTGACTCCGCGCAAAGGAACCCCATGTCATGTTGAACTCAAGGTTGACGCGTGGAGGAGAAATGATGCTCCAGAGGTCGAAATGCGCTAAGCCTGATCTCAGTACATTAGGGGCCACGAGCCGAGCCGCTATTCGGCCGCATCGGCCCGGCGGACCCACGGGCCGCCATGGTTTCACCCTGGTGGAACTGTTGGTGGTGATCGCGATCATCGGCGTTCTGGTGGCGCTGTTGCTGCCTGCGGTGCAGGCGGCGCGCGACGCGGCGCGGCGCGCGCAGTGCTCCAACAACCTGAAACAGATCGGGCTCGCGATCTTGAATTTTGAGAGCACAAAAAAGAGGTTTCCGGCTGGCAGTACGGCAAAAACGGATGTTCCGCAGGATGGCCCGTATTGGTCCACTTGGTCCATCGACATCCTCCCGTACATGGAAGAGACTGCCCTGTACGCTCTTTGGGACCCAAAGTTCCCTCTTGACAATCACACACACAACATAGAAATCAAGCAACGACGCGTGGATGCCTACATTTGTCCGTCGGATGAAGATACGGGCACACTAACCGTTCCAGCAACTGGACCAGGAGCCGCCCTGGCGCCGCCCAAGAATCTGTATCAGCCAGGTTCGTATCGGGCAAACTCCGGCAGCGGCGGATCGGATCGATTTTGTGGCTCGTACTGGGATAACCCCCTTGGAATGGCGTGGCTTATCCTCGACCAACAAGCTGGGCCCAAAACCCGTGGCCCAATGTACGCAGTTCTCGAGACGATCACTCAATCCACGCAAGTGGCACCGCTAAAGGAGGTCAAGTTGAAGCAAATCACGGATGGCATGTCGAAGACTCGACTTGTCGGGGAGTACATGACGCGCACGAACCCCAGCCGGCGAACGCTCTGGGCTTATCCCTACACCTCGTACAATCAATCCAGTGGCATCCCCGAAAGCCGCACTTTGATTCCGGATTACCAGCTGTGCTCGGCGCTTCCGGGAGACAGCAATTGCCAGGACAATTGCAAACGCGCCTGGGGTAGTTTTCACGCTGGCGGAATCATTCAGAACGTATTCTGCGACGGCGCGGTTCGGTCCATCAGCGACGCCGTCGATATGGACGTTTTCGTAGCATCATGCACCATCCAGGGACAGGAAATCGGTGAATCGCTATAGGCTATCGAATCCGTTCACTTTGATGGGCCGGCTTGTCCTGTGTTATTGTGGCGTGATCTTATTTTCGCTGCCGGCGGTCACTGGCTGCAAGGATAAAGGGAGAGCCCTCGCACCCGTTTCTGGCGTTATTACTCTCGACGGGAAGCCGCTGGCTGGCGGCAGCATCGTCTCGCAGCCGCTCGCGCCGCCGGGCAGTGTCATCGCGGGGAAAGGATCGGTCGCTTTTTGCGATGCGGACGGTCGATTTCAGCTCAAAACCATTGACGGCCGGCCTGGAGCGGTTGTTGGGGAACATCGCGTGAGGATCTATGGACCACGCAATCCAAAGGCATCCGCTTCCGATGTTGATGGGGGTGGCGTCGCGGTGCGAGAACTCGTACCGAAAAAATACAACCATAACACGGAACTAACGTTGACCGTGCCGGCGGAAGGAACGACCGAGGTCAATTTCAAATTAACCAGGAAGTAGCGAGATTGCCCTGACGAATGTCTCCGTCGCGCGCGGCCTGCCGGACAAATCACTTGTCATCCGGGGCGGTGAGTTCGCGATCGGGGGGATCGCTGATACTTCCACCATTCGGAACGGTCATAGGATTTGTCGCAGTGGATAAAATGCAAAACGTAGCGAAACAACAAGTGCCTAGCACCATTCGGGCGTCCCTTTCTCAGCAGACATTTAGACATTGGTGCAAAGCGGCGCGCTATGGGGCCGCTGAAGATTGAGCGGCATTGGGCGGCAGGCATCTACCTGAGATGGCAGCAGTCGCCGGTGGCCATGCCGGAAGGCAAGGCCCGCCAGGCCGACCAGCAGCAAGGCCAGCGTAGCCGGCTCGGGCACGACACTTTCCGCCGACCCCGGATCGTTGAGCAGCGCGACGACCGTGTTGGCGTGCTTCCGCCAGACCACGTAGTCGGCGGCATCCACGACGCCGTTGCCGTCGGCCCGCAGGTCCCCGCCCGGCGTGGAGCCGAAAGTGCCCGTCCACAATTCATAGTCTTCCGAACCGACGGTGCCATTGCCATCGTAATCCCCCGGCGCGGCAAGTGGTCCGACGACCGCGCGGATCATGCCGTCGCTCTTGCTTAGAATGTACAACTCGCCGATCGCGTCCACGCCGATACGGATATCCGCGCGGTTGCTCGGCAAGTCGGTTAACTGACCACCGCGCCCGTGATAACCGTCTAGCACGATCGGGTGCATCGTGCTGTACAATTCCTCGCCGCCGTCCGGCGCATCGCTCGGATTGTCCCACAGGATTTGCAGGGCGTGCATTGTCGCCAATGTGCCGGGAACGCCGTCGTCCGCCGCCACCATTTCTTCAAAGTCGGCGTACCAGAGTTGACCGGTCGGGATGTCGCCGAAGACGTACTTGCCATAGAGCGCCGGAATCCGGCTGCCGCGGTAGACAAAGCCGCTGGAGATGGCGCCTCCCGCAAAGCCGGTTGGTCCCGGCGTTCCGTTCTCATATTGCACTACCGGATAAGTGGGCGTGATCGTGCCGGCGGTTGTCGTGGCGTTGATCTGGACGGGAATCTCGTCAACAGCAGGCAAGTCGCTGAGCACGTTCGTTGTGCTGAGTTGTTGCGTTCCTTCCCGCTGGGAATAACCGTAGTTGGCGCCCGAATGGACGATGTTCACTTCTTCCCACCCAAGCAGTCCGATGTCGTTGAGGATCAGATGATTGTTCTGCGGATCGGCCGGATCGACGTCCCAACTGATCCGGTGAGGATTACGAAATCCGTTCGCGAACACCTCGCCGGCGGCGCCCGGCGTCGACGCAAAGGGATTGTCATTCGGTATTCGGTAGCGACCGTTGCTACTGACAGTACTGGAAGCTACGTGTTCGTTCAGGTCGGGAATGATGCGCAGCAATTTGCCGACCAGCGTATCGAGCCGTTGCGGGCTGGAACGCACTGCTAGGTCGCCGGGAGGAACGGTCTGTTCGCCCGAAGCGCCGTCGCCGTTGGCGACGTACATGACCCGCCAATCGGGGTCGCCAGGACCGGCCGTAGGATTAAACAGCAGGTCGCCGATCACATGGGCGCCCGTCCGCGACTCCACGCGCAGCAGTTCGCGGGCCGTGCCTTCGAAGGTGGAATTGGAAATGTTGGCGTCCGTCCATTCCAGCACGACCGAATGTCGCCCAGCCGTGCCGGCGGGGAGGGTGTAGCCGGGGTAGCCGGGTGAGCTAATCGCCGTGGTTGGCGTGTAATTGGACGTATTCAGACCTGGGACTGTCGCGTTATTCGGTACGAGCGAGAGCGAGTCGCTGCCGGTGAAGGTGGGCTGTTCGAGATGGACTGTGTAAAACTTTCCATTGTTCCCGTAGTCGGGGTCAAACTCGAATGTGAGCAATCCGTTGTTGAGTCCAGATGCAAAAACAAACTTGTCGAACAACCCCGGCGCAGTGTCGCGACCGTTGAAGTTGAGATACGTGGTGAACTGCTTGGAGTTCTTGTCCAAGATGTACAACGGGCCGTTCATGTCGTTGACGAAGAAGCGGTCGGCTCCACCCGGCTCCTCGATCAGGAAGTTGACCCGCGCCAAATAGGGGCTGTTGCCCGAGCCGCCGCTCAACGCGCCCGTCAGCGGCATCGTCGCATAGTCGGCGATTTGGATCGTCAGTTGCGCGAAAGCCGTTGAAGCGCAGACCGCTAGACCGACTATCGACGTCGCCGCGGCAAGCGCCAACCGAGCCAGGTATTGACGAACTTTGCGTTCGCCGTGGAGAGTCGAAGGACCGGGATTATCTGGGTTCGTATCAGCGACGACCTGTATCATCTCGGAATAGCTCCTTCATGGGGCGAACGAAGAATAACTTCCGGATTCACTTTCCCTCACCCTGCCTTCTCCCAGAGGGAGAGGGTTTCGTGGAGGGAAGTAATTTTTTCGCCCCGAAGACGTTGTCGCGATGCGGCGCGCTATTGGGCCGCTGAAGATCGTGTGGCGTTGGGCTCGTACTCGATTTTCGCCGGGTCAATCCCTTTGTGCGGCAACGTATCGGGCAGCACGCGAACGGCACTGGAGACCTTGAACGGAAACAGGCTGCCCGTGTCGTACGACAGTTCCACGAAGGATGCCGTCCAACCCTTGTCGGGCGTCGCCGCGCGACCGACCCAGGAGCCATCTGCCTCAGGCTTCAGCTCCGTGCTGGAATAGGCGCCGCCAATGGTGGCCAGACGGAAGTCGCGGGCGTTCGGATTGTTCGCCTGCCACAAAAGCACTTGCTGTGGCGGTGTGTCACTGTGCACGCGGATTGCCCCGTCGTCTTCGAAGGTCCACGTCATCTGCGGTCGGGGCTTGCCGGCAATAATCATTTGGTAGAAAGTGACGATGCTCGTCACCGCGTCGAAATTACTATCGACGGAGTGGTCTGCATTGGGCACATATCGCAAGTGTTTTTCGCCCTTCAGGTCGTCGAAGTAAAATTGCGATGAGTCCGGGCAGAAGAATTGATCGCCGCTGCCGTTGACGATGTACTTGGGCATCGTCAACCGGTCGAGGTAGTAGTAAGGATCTTCGATGCGGTAGAGATCGCTCATCCGCGGATGGTGGGTCCGCTGCAGGATCTGGTGCTCGTAGTAGTCGCCGATCGCTTTGGCCCAAAAGCCATAGACGGCCGCGTGATGTTTCATGGATGGTTCCACGTTCACCACATCAATGACAATCGGGATGATCGCTGCGACGCGGGGGTCCATGGCGCCGATCATCCAGGTTGTCCAGCCGCGCTTGGAAGCGCCGGCCACAATGAACTTTTCGATTTTCGCGCCCTCTTGCTCAGACCACTCTTGCAGGCAATCCATCGCCCGGGCCACGCTCTTGACCATGGGCAGGCGCGGTATCCAGGTGGGGTCACCGGTCTCGAGGTACTGATTCAAGCCGTAACCGATCAGGTTGTCCTCCTTGCGGCCCTGTCCATCGCCGTGAAACACGAGCGGCTGGTTGGGCACCATCCGCAATTCGGCGACGATGCTGCCGGTGGCGTCAGCAATCCTGGAAAGAACTTCATTGGCGCGCTTGGGCATGGAGCCATCGTTTTTGCCGCCAGACACCATCAGGAGGCCTTTGTTCGTCTTCAATTTCTCGGGCTTGACGACGACCAGCCAGTGTTCCCATACGGGGCGGTCGACTTCGTTCTCGCCGCGCCATGACTGCGACGTGAGCCGAATAACGACCGACTTTGACGGGTTCCCTTCGGTGACCTTGGCGATCTCCCACTTGTAGGCCGCATCGGGTTTCTGGACGTATTCGTCGAATGGGGTCCGAGCGGCCGTTTTGGGAGGCTTGGCAACCGCCAGCGAGCTCATCGCAGCCATTTGCAACACGGTCAGCAAGATCAGGAAAGATCGCATCAATTATTCTCCGTTTACGAGTCGTACTTCATCATGCTCGAATTCTACGAAAACAGTTCTTTCAACGGTTGCCCCTCGTCCGCAATCTGGAATAGCTCCCCAGATGGGGACGCGATTTGCTCGTCGATCGGCAGTCCCAATGCCCAACCGATGGTGGCGTTAAAGTCCGGAATACTGACGCTGCGGTCAATCACTTCGGCGCCTTGGGCATCGGTCTCACCGTAAACCTGCCCACCATGGACGCCGCCTCCCGCCATGAGGCAGGAGAACGCATTGGGATGATGATCGCGCCCGTCCTTGTGCGCTGCGTTGATCTTGGGAGTGCGGCCAAACTCGGTGGCGACGACAACCAACGTGGACTCCAGCATCCCCCGTTGTTCGAGATCGACCAGCAATGCGCTGAGCGATTGATCGAGGACGACGGAGTTCTCGGCAACCATGCCGAAGTTGTCGTAGTGAGTGTCCCAGCCGCCGAACCCGACTTCGACAAATCGCAGCCCGTGTTCGACAAGCCGGCGGGCGAGCATGCACCCCTGGCCAAAAGGATGGGGGCCGTATTGATCGCTCGTCGACGCCGGCTCCTGGCTGATATCGAACGCCTTGAGATCCTTGCTGCGCATCAGACGCACGGCATCGGCGAACATTCTGGCGTGCGAGATCGTCTGCCGGTAATGGTATCGTTCGTGGAATTTCTGATTGAAGGCGCCGGTCAGCGACAGCCTCGACTCTAACTGGGAATCGCTGACGTAAGCCGGCCGGCGGCTGTCCGGCAAGCCCTGGCTGGGATCGCCAATGGGAACGGGCGCGTATTTCAAGTCCAAGAAGCCGGTGCTGACGCTGTCGTCGTTGCCGGCAATGGAGACGCTGCCAGGGAGATCGGGATTGAATTTGCTCAGCGAACGCATCGCCCAAGCCGCAAGCGTTGGATGCGACAGCGTGCCGCCCTCCTGGAAGCTGCGATGGAGCAGGTATTGGGCGGCGATGTGGTCGCCCTGATGCGATGTCATCGACCGAATGACGGCCAGCTTGTCCATTTGACCTGCGATTTTCGGCAGGTACTCGGTCACGTGGATGCCCGGGACGTTTGTCGCCAACGGCTTTACCGGCCCTTGGATATCCGGCTGATTGGGCTTCGGGTCGAACGTATCGATGTGGCTGACGCCGCCCATCAGGTTCAGATAGATGACGCTTTGGGCGCGGGCAAGCCGCCGAGGAGCGGACGATAACTGGCTGCCAAGGACTTGGCCGGCCAAGGGTGCAATGCCGACCCCCAACAGCGCCTTCGCCGCGTCGGCGATAAACTGCCGCCGCGACCGCTCGTCTCCAAAGCTGAATTCATGTCGGTTCATCGATTGCCTTACCACTGGGTGACTCACCGTCTCAAAAGTAGGTCCCGCTTGCCGAGCGGGACCTGGGCAAAGTTGCGAGCATCGATGGTTCGTTGAGGTCCCTTTCGGCAGAAGGGACCTACAATACGACACGGCTATTCAACAAACAAGAATTCTTGAGAATTTAACAACGCCCAGACGACATCCTGCTGTCGCCAGGAATCGTCCGTTGGCGACGTCGCCGCAATCATCGCCCGTTCTTCGTCGGTCGGTAAACGACTGAGAATACTTAGGAACGCAATGTCGCATTTCTCGGACGGCGAATCCTTGCTCGCCAGGTGCTGCATCAACACCGATTCGGGGTTCTGCAATAATTGTGATTCAACGAGGCCGTTGAACATAGGCATGAACTGCGTGACGTTCGAGGCCTTACTGCCGCCTTCGATGAATTCGCGATTCGATTGGCCGAAGGTGCGTAGAAAATGCCCCGGCGCCGCGGGAGCGCCGAGCTCCGACGCACGTACTTCAAAATTGTAGATCGGCTTTACATTATTCGGTGCGGCTCGTTCCGCGTCCAACTGCGATTGCAGGTCGTCCTTCATCGCCTTGAGCTCAGACACCACAAACTCCCAGTGCTGGTCTACGGTGTGGGTCTTTACCTTGTCGAAACGGGTGTGCATATCTTCCTTGCCCACCAGCACAGGCCGACCCCCGTAATAAATCACCGAGCTGTTCAGACCCGACTCACGCGTATCGACCTCGGGCACGACCAGCGTCATCAACGAATCCCAAGCCTGCTCCGCCGTCATGCGCGTGAGCAGCCGGCCGCGAAAGTAATTCGACTCGCCTTCGTCCGGTTCTTCGGGATCCACACTGCGCTGATACGTTTGTGTATTATAGAGCACCAGCATGTAGGCCCGCATGTCGTAACGCAGATCTTTCATGAGCTGCGTCAGATATTCGAGTAGCTCGGGGTGGGTCGCCTTGGTGTCGTCCCGCAGGTCGTCGACCGGCTCGATCAACCCCCGCCCCATCACGCGTCTCCAAAGCCTGTTGGCAATCACTGACGTGAAGCGTGGATTTTCCGGCGACGTCAACCAATCACCAAAACGATCGCGATAGTCGGCCGGGCTTTCGCTGGCGGGCAAGCCGGCCGGGCCGAAGATCGCATGCGCAGCGATTTTCTCGCCGGGCTTTGCATCCGGGTATTGATAGTCGGCCGGAAGTTGGATCGTCCCGTCGGATGTGCCCAGCACACGATCACGGTGATAGGTGTTGCGAACGACCTGCGAAAGATGTCGCAGCTCTTCATCGGTCGTGGCCTTTTCGACCTGGTAAATGGCCTTGAAAAGCTCATCGGTGTTGTCCGTCGTCAGATTCGCGGTAAAGGCTGCCATTTCAAACATTTGACGGCGCGTCCACCGATCGTGCGGATGGTCGTGGCACTGTGCGCATGCCACTCGCGTGCCGGCGAAAATTCGCAGCGTGTTGGCCATGTTGTCCAGCGGCATGCCGCGGTCGCGGAAATAATAGCCCACCGCGCCGTTGCCGCGCTGCCAACCAGAACCGGAGGCCGTCACCAGCTCGCGGACAAATTGGTCGTACGCTTTATTGCTGGCCAACGAATCCTTAATCCAGTTGATATAAAACGCGCGGCTGATGCCGCCGTCGTGCTCTTTGACGCGCAGAATGTCGGCCCAAAAGTTGAACTGGTGGCTGACGTGACCGGCCGATTGCAGCAGCGACTCGATCAAGCGGGCCCGCTTGCCCGATTCCTTCGAATCCAGAAACGCGCGAGCTTCCACCAGTGTCGGGATGCGACCAACGACATCCAAGTAAATGCGACGAACAAACTGTTCATCACCGGTAATCGGGAGCGGTTCGATCTTTTTCTGGCTGAGCTTGTCGTCAATAAATCGATCGATTGCGCGAGCCGCTTCCTGTCGGTCTCGCGGCGCAGAAACGGCCGCTGCTTGCTCGCCCGCGTCGACCCAGGCGGCAGCGCAAACGACGCCGATGAGCATCGTCGGAATCGTGAGAAGGCGAAGCGAAATGCGCATCACAGTCTGTTCGAACATCGAGATTCTTAGGGCAAGTCGCCATTTCCCCAGTCATTTCGATCCTACTCGCCTGTTACCGCGCCAACAATCGGGAATCGCGTACTACGTATTCAGGTTTCTCCGCGAAAACGGGTTGTTTGTTGTTCCAATTGCGAACGTGCCGTAGCATGGGCCCCCGGCCCGTGAATCCCGACAGATTTCGCACGGCCCTGGGGGCCATGCTACGGCCGTGCTACGATGACGCGCATGACGTTCAATCTCGACCCGCCGCCTGGCTTTCGTGGGCTCGACCCACATCTGCCGGTGAAAGTCTACACGCGTAACCTCCCGCATTGGCGTCAAGCGGGCGCAACGTACTTTGTGACCTTTCATCTGGCCGATGCATTACCCGCCGCCAGGAAAAACGAACTTGTCGCGATGCGCCGTGAGTGGGAACTCCAGAATCCGCCGCCGCGCAGTGAAGCGGCGTGGACGGAATACGGACGAACTGTTTTTCGCCAGGTTGAACGGTGGATGGATGCCGGCCACGGCGCCTGCTGGTTTCAGCGACCGGAATATGCCGCCGAGTTGCGGCGGGCGATCTTACACTTCCACGAAGTGCGGTATGAGGTCGGCTCCTTTGTCATCATGGCCAATCACTGCCATCTGGCGATTCGCCTCTTGGAGGACTACCAGTTGGAAGAGGAAATCGGCGCCATGAAGAGCGTTACCGCCAACTTCGTGAACCGCGGCGAAGGGCGCCGCGGCGAGTTGTGGCAGCAAGAGTCTTACGATCGGATCATTCGCGACGAGGAGCATCTGTATCGCGTTGTGCAATACATTGGCGCCAATCCTCGCCGCGCCGGAATCGCCCGGCAAGACTGGAACCGCTGGATCAACCCCCGCTGGCAAACCCTCGGCTGGAACTTCCACGACAATTAATGACGTATTAACGTAGGTAGCATGGGCCCCGGCCCGTGCGATAAATGAGCGCTTATTGATTCACACGGCCCACAGGGGGCCATGCTACGTTTTCGTCTCCAGCACACCCACAATACCGCTACCATTCCCAAGGCTCCTAGGCACTGCGTAGTTGGCTCAGGGATACTTGCGACACGAAAACCAATGTTGATGTTCTCGACGGACGGGCTTCCCTTGCTGCGGTTCGACGACGACAAGCTGCCGGAGCCGTTGCTCCAATTGCCGCCGCGAACGCCGCGAGCAGACGAACTGGAGTCGTTCACGAGATCAAAGTCCGTCTCTTCCCACTCCCAGACGTTGCCGCCCTGGCCCATCGTGCCGTAGGGACTGAGCCCGCCGGCCAGCGTGATATCCGCAGGGCCGGTATCGAAACTTTGACTGTAAACGGCGGTGCCCGCCGCCGTGCCGCTCGCCACGGGAGTGGGTGCGCTGTCGGGAGCCACAACATTGGTCGCCGCGGCGACCGGGCCGCCTGTGGCTACGAGTTGGTAAATTCTTGCAAAATTCTCGACGAGGCGCTGGACTCGGGGGCCGGGCGCGTGCCTACAATGGCGTGATCCTGTCTGGTCTGCGTCGGCCGTAACGACGGGCGGATCGGCTGTCGTTTTGAATCTCGAAAATGACAACAGGCGAGCCGCCCGTTGCTACGCTGGCAAAAGGACGACTAATGAAGACGACCAATTTGTTTGCCATCCTCTTGGCAGCCCTCGTTGTCAACATCTTCTCCGAACGCGCCCGGAGCGACACCTTCGGCAGCGGGGCCAACACGTTCGACATCGAATTCGTCACGATCGGCAACCCTAGCAACGCGGCCGACACCACGGGCGACCCGAATCCCACAGGCTCGGTGGCTGAGCTATATCGCATTGGCAAGTACGAAATCTCCGAAGATATGATCAACAAGGCGAACGCAGAGGGCGGTCTGGGGATCACGCACTCAAGCTTCGGCGCAAACAAACCCGCAACTTTGATAAGTTGGTTCGAAGCGGCGAAGTTCGTCAATTGGCTGAACACGAGCACCGGCGGCACGCCCGCCTACAAGCTCGATGGCGGTGGGAATCACCAACTTTGGACGGCCAGCGACGTCGGCTACAACCCCAACAATCTCTACCGCAACAGCTTAGCGCGTTATTTTCTGCCGAGCGTCCATGAATGGTACAAAGCGGCTTACTACGATCCCACGGCAGAGGTCTATTACGATTACCCCACAGGTAGTGACAGCGTTCCCGACGGGGTGGATTTTGCGGGGGACACGAGCTTTGATGCAGTGATCCCCGATTTCCCGTTTAACGTGGTGAACGACATCACTAACGTGGGGGTCTTGAGCCCCTATGGCACGGCGGGCCAAGGCGGCAATGTCTGGGAATGGGAAGAAACCGAATTTGATCTGGTGAACGACTTTA
>JAKEIB010000119.1 GCA_022614705.1 Planctomycetota bacterium
ACATGGGTGGCCTCCGACAAGTGCTCGAGTTGTCGGCGATGCCTGTTCCGGCGACTTCCCTTCGCCCTAGCGCCGACGAGAATCGGTCCGGCGAGCCACGGTGGATATTCTAGCCCCGTCCAATACGGACAGACAACTAGATTTGTCCGCCACGCGGAGATTTACGCAAAATCGCGCGGTCGAAAAGTAGGTGTGGTGCGGCGAAAAGTCCGAGGCACCACAAAAGCGACGATGACGGTTCAGGCGCGGCGGCATGGGAGGGCGAGGCTCCCGCCGAGCCGTTCGCACCCGCGCCGCTGCCAATTGATTCGCCGAAGTTCGCGCGCCATATGTTGTAGTTTTCTGGTGTCGATGCGATGCCGACACCCTTCCGCCACACGACATAGTCGGCGGCATCCACCTTGCCATCGCCGTTGTAGTCGCCGGGCAGGCCTGGCGCTGCCACTTCGAGGACGACTGAGTTCGCGCCGTATAAAACATTCCAGGACAGGCCTCCGGCGAGCACCGGCAGCGATTCGGTCTCGAACGTGCCGAATACGCCTCCGATCGCGGCGAGAATCTCGAATGAATCACCGGCGGACGGCATGAACGCGTCAATCAGCGACACGTCGAGTGTGCCATCTAGCGTGGCGGTGCCGGTGATCGTTGCCGAGTCGTACTCGGTTCCCATCAGCGTGCCGGCGATCTCGATCAACAGCGTGGCCTCATCGGTTTGCGTGTAATCGCCGCTGACCGTGACATCGCCCAGGCTGTCGGCCGGCGAGAACGTGCCGCCATCGAAGACGTTCACCGTGCCGTAGCTGCCGGTGCCCTTGGCCTGAGAGCCGAAATAGACGTTGGTCGTGCCGTTGATCGTGCCGTTGTTCACGGCCAGCGCGCCGTGCAGGTCGAGACTGGTACCGCCCAGTTGAATTGTGCCGCCCGCGTTGACGTTCACAATCGCGCCGCCGCCGCTGACGAGATTGTTGCCGCTGTTCGATAGCGTCGCGGCGCTCGTGACGGTGATCGTGCCATTGTTCTCGAACGCTGACGTGTTGAGCGTCGAGTTGACGGTGAGTTGTCCGGCGGCCGTGTTGTAACCACCGTCCCAGGTGAGCGCAGCATTGCTGGTGATCGTGCCGCTGTTGGTGAAATTGGGCAGCGTGGTGACTGCGTTCTGGAGGATGTTCGTGCCGGGCAGGGCCGTTGCGCCGTTGAAATTGCTAGCTCCGGTGATGGCGTGCGATCCCGGCCCGCGCAAAAAACCGCCGTTCACAGTGGCACCGTTGTACGAGAGCGTCACGCCCGCATTCGCCTGGATGCTGCCGGTGTTAAGATTGAATGTCCGCGCGGTCGTCATGTTCGCCGTCACCGCTAGCTTGGCGCTATTGTTGAGCGTCACCTGCCCAGCGAGGTCGCCTAAGCGGTCGTCGCCGTTGATCGAAAGCGTGCCACCATTGACGATCGTTCCCCCGCTGTAGGTGTTCGCGCTTGTTAGGACCAGTGTGCCGGCTCCCAACTTCACAAGCGGCTGCTGCGTGGTGAAGTCGGAGATGATTCCGGAAATGGACAGCGTGGTCCCAGTCGCGGCGCCGATCGCCGCGTCGGAGCCGAGTCCCACCGGCCCGGCGAACGTGTTATTGCCCGCTGCATTGAACAAAGCCCCTTGGCCGGTGGCGCCCAAGCCGGTGAGCACGAGCGCGGCGGTCGCACTAGTCGTAATGTTATTGCTGATCCCGAGCGTCGCGCCTGCGAAGACGGAGACAAACTCGCCCGCCGGCAGGGCCCCGTTCGACTGAACGGACAACAGACCAGAGGAGACGGTCGTGCTGCGGTGGGAGTTGCTGCCGGTGAGTACTAATTCACCGGCCCCGATCTTTTGTATGCTGCCCACGCCCGAGACGTTGCCCGAGATTGTAAGTCGAGCTGCGCCGACATCTATGACGCCGGTCTCAGGCAGTGTGACGGGACCCGACCAGGTGTTGTACTCAGATGAGCTGGACAGCGTCCCGAATCCGCCAGTGCCAAGCTGCAGCGGCCGGTCGATTGTCACGTTGTTTTGGAGTTCGAGCGTTGCGCCTCCGTCGACGGTCACCGCGCCGGAGCCCAATGCGGAGTTATGGTTGACGAGAAGTGTGCCGTCATCGACGATCGTGCCGCCGTCATACGTACCGGGACTCGTAAGGGCGACGACGCCGGCGCCAGTCGTGGTAAGCCCAAAGCTGGAGGCTCCGTCGGTGATGCCGCCGGACAGCGTCAGCGTCCCGCTGTCGGAGACGATCCGTGCGCTGCTGGCGAGCGTAATTGGAGCGGAGAGCGTGGATTCGCCGTTGAGATGTTGCAGAGCGCCAGACGATGGGAATCCGCCGCCGTTGCCGGCGAGAGTGATCGGAGCAGACGTCGAGACACTGTCGAGCCACAGTGCGGCTCCGGATGCGACGGAAATGGCCTGCGTGCTGACCATGTTATCAAACTGCAGAATGTCTTCGCTGACGGTCGTCGTGCCAGTGTAGTGTGCGTCCTGAATGCGGAGCAATCCATTGCCGGTCTTCGTCAGATTGATCGGGAAGCTCCCCGCCTGGCCCAAAGAAGAGACGAACAGCGATCCATTGCCGACAATGTTCCAGCATCCGTCGGTCTGCATCAAAATAGGGACGGTGAACTCATGAACCACGGGGAAACCGAAGGTGTCTCCGCGCGTCACGTCGCCGGACGTGAGAGTCAGTGAGCCGCTACCGTAGACGGTTAAATCATTAGGCGTACCAAAAATGTCTAGGGAATTGGCGGAGTTGGCTCCCGAGTGAAAAATTTCAAGGCCCGGCAGGATGCCGCTGCCCAGCGTCACATCGGTGGTGCTGGTGGGAACCCCGTCGGGGTTCCAGTTCAGGCCATTAATCCAAAAGTTGTTCGCGCCACCGCTGTCCCAGGAGCGCGGCTCGGCCCGCGCTTCGCCCGCGGGCAATACGAGCGCTACCAGGAGCGAACAAGGAACCGCGATCCGGACCAGCGACACGACC
>JAKEIB010000120.1 GCA_022614705.1 Planctomycetota bacterium
GCGAAACCCCAGCCGATGTAGCGCGCCGCTGATGCCGGTGGTCGTGCCTTCCCCCGCACGGCCCCCCGGTGTTTTCACTTCGCCGGTGTGCATGATGGCGGAGAGAAACGTTCCGGTCGTCAGCACGACTGCCGGTGCACGATATTCCACACCCCCGCGAACGCGGACGCCACAAATATGTTTCAAGTTCGAAGTTTCAAGTTTCAAGTTGTCGTTCTCTGAACTTGAAACTTGAAACATGGAACTTGGAACTCGTCCGCCCCCCTCCTCAGTGATCAGATCTTCGACCACCTCCTGCCGCAGTGCCAGTCCCGGCTGTTCCTCCACCAGCCGCTTGACCTCGAACTGATACGCCTTTTTGTCGGCCTGGGCCCGCGGGCTGTGCATCGCCGGCCCTTTGCGGCGATTGAGGAGGCGGAACTGAATGCCCGTGGCATCGATGGCCCGGCCCATCGCGCCGCCGAGGGCGTCGATTTCGCGGACGATCTGCCCCTTGGCGACGCCGCCGATCGCCGGGTTGCAACTCATCTGGGCGACCGTGTCGCAATTCGTCGTGAGCAGGGCGATCCGAGCCCCCATCCGGGCCGCGGCCATCGCCGCCTCGACGCCGGCATGCCCCGCGCCGACCACCAGCACGTCGTAGTTGTAGTAATCGCCGCTCATTAGTCGTATCGTATGGGACAACCCCGTTTGCGGAAAGCGCAATGAAAACCGTCGCACAACTGCTGTCCGCCCTTTGCGCTCTTTGCTTCCTTCTGTTCCATTCGCCCGCCTCTGCCGCCGAGCCGGCCAAAAAGGTCCTCTATATCGGCATCGACGGTACGCGGTTCGACGCGATCGAGAAGGCGGCGACGCCAAATCTCGATGCGTTGATGGTTAACGGAATCCACTCGCCGGCGTGTCTGATCCTGGGCGAGCGCTATCAGAAGAACGATACGATCAGCGGTCCCGGCTGGTCGAGCATTCTCACCGGCGTCTGGGCCGACAAGCACGGCGTCCACGACAACAGCTTCACTGGCCGCAATTACGCGGATTTTCCGCACTTTTTTGCCCGGCTGAAGGAAGTGCGTCCTAATGCCAAGACCGCGTCGTTTGTCACGTGGAAGCCAATCGCCGAATACATCACGTCGGCAGCCGACGTGAACCAGAACTTTGAGGAAAAGGAAAAAGGTTCCGTAGCGGATTACGACCGCTACGACACCCAGGCGACGGACGCGGCGGTGAAGCACATCACCGAAGCCAACCCCGATGCTCTATTCCTATACATCGGGCAGGTCGATGTGGCCGGCCACACGCACGGCTTTCATCCGGCGGTGCCGGAATATGTCGCGGCGATCGAGCGGGCCGACAAACTAGTGGGCCGGACGCTTGCCGCCGTGAAGGGGCGCAAGACGTTTGCCGAAGAGGACTGGCTGGTCGTGGTCACCAGCGACCACGGAGGCCAAGGAAAGGGGCATGGCGGCGGCCACAAAACTCCCGAGATTCTGAACAGTTTCCTCATCGTCAGCGGTGCGGCGGCGAAACGCGGTACGTTCGACGAGCAGGTGTACCTTGTCGATGCGCCCGTCACCGTGCTGGCCCATTTGGGCGTCAAGCCGAAAGATGAATGGAAACTCGATGGACGGGCGGCGGGGTTGAAGTGAGAGTTGCCGAAGTCAGAGTTCAGAAGTCGGAGGTCAGGAGATAAGTGCCATGCGATTGCTGCCTTCGTGTGTCCTCGTGTTCTTTGTGGTTGTCATCCCGAGTGGGGCCTATGCCCAGCAGCCGGTGTTTACTCCGGTCGATATCAACTCGGCTGCGGAATTCCCGGCCTGCGGCGTGATCGACGTCAATAAGGACGGCCAGCCAGACATCGTCAGCGGCGGCTTCTGGTATGAAGCCCCGCAGTGGAAGAAACACTTTCTCCGCGAGGTCGAAGTGATCCGCGGGCGTTTTGACGACTATTCGAATCTGGAACTCGACGTCAACGCCGACGGCTGGACCGACATCATCAGCGTCAACTTTCGGAGCAAGTCGCTGTTCTGGCTCGAGCATCCGGGCCAGAAAATCAAGACCGATCCGGAATCGCCCTGGACCAAGCACGTGATCGATACGCCCGGTCCGATGGAGACGGGCCGCCTGCACGATGTCGACGGCGACGGCAAGCTCGACATCCTGCCCAACGGCGCCGACTTCGCCGCGTGGTATGAAGTAGTGCCCGGCCCCGAACCAAAGTTCATCAAGCACGACTTGCCCAAGGAGATTGCCGGCCACGGAATTGGCTTTGGCGACGTCAACGGCGACGGCCGAGGGGACATCGTCGGTCCCAAAGGCTGGCTCGAAGCACCCGAAGACCGCCGCGGGGGCCGCTGGATCTGGCATCCCGATTGGGAGCTGCATCGCGACGCCAGCATCCCGATCCTGGTTCACGACGTGGACGGCGACGGCGATGGCGACCTGATCTATGGCCGGGGGCACAGCTACGGGCTGTATTGGCTGGAGCAAAGTACGTCCCGCCGGCCCGGCGGGACCAGCGCGGGTGCCACTGCTGGCTTGCCCAGCAGTGTTGGCTCGCCCTGGACCCGCCATGCCATCGACACCACATGGGCCCAGCCGCACAGTCTATTGCTCGTGGACCTGAACGGCGACAAGCAGCTCGATGTCGTCGCCGGCAAGCGCTACATGGGACACGAAGGGCGCGACCCGGGCGAATGGGACCTCCTCTGCGCTTATGCCTACACGTTCGATCGAGCGTCTCGGTCGTGGCAGCGGCTGAAGATTCACCACGCCCACCGGGCCGGCTTTGGGCTCGATCCACGGGCGGCGGATATTGACGGCGATGGCGACGTGGACCTGGTCGCGGCCGATCGGTGCGGCCTCGTCCTCTTTCGCAACGAGCAAAAGGGCCGGCCACTATTCATTGCACCGTCGCATTTGCCGGAGAACAATCATCAAGACCCGCTGACCATCACCGATTCGACGGGCACGCGCCCGGCCCGCTCGCCCGCGGAATATGCGATTCGCCGTGATCGGATTCAGGACGACATGAAGCGGGCGATGGGTCCGCTGCCTGAGCCGTCGCGGCGCGTGCCGCTGGACGTGCGGATCGAAAGCCGCGAGGAAACGCCCGACTATGTGCGGATCAAGCTGACGTACGTGCCAGAACCAGGCGATCGGGTGCCGGCACTGCTGCTCGTGCCCAGGTCGGTGGCTCTCGACACGGAGGGAATCCGCGGCAAACCGAAAGACGGCGGCGGCAAATCGCCCGCCATGCTCTGTCTGCACCCGACGAATCCCGACGGCAAGGCCCAGACGGCCGGCCTGGTCGGCGAGCCGACGCGGCACTATGGGCATCAGCTCGCTCAGCAAGGATTTGTGTGCCTGATTCCCGACTATCCCAGCTTCGGCGACTATAAAGCCTACGACTTCAAACAGAAGTGGCCCGGCAGCGACGAGCCGCTCTACGCAAGCGGGACGATGAAAGCGATTTGGAACAACATCCGGGCGGTCGATCTCCTGGAATCGCTCCCCTACGTCGATACCGAAAACATTGGCGCGATCGGCCATTCGCTCGGCGGGCACAACGCGCTTTATACGGCCGTCTTCGAGCCGCGGATCCAGGCGGTGGTCACGAGCTGCGGATTCAACGCCTTTCACGACTACTACAAGGGGGACCTGAAGGGCTGGACCAGCGACCGCTACATGCCGCGGATTCGCGACCTCTTCGGCAACGACCCCAACAAGATGCCGTTCGACTTTCCTGAAGTGCTCGCGGCGATCGCTCCGCGGGCTGTGTATGTCGCGGCGCCCTTGCACGACGGCAACTTCGAAGTGAGCGGCGTGCGGAAATGCATCTCGGCCGCCCAGCCGGTGTTTGAGCTGCTTGGCGCGAAGGACAAGCTGGTCGTCGAGTATCCCGATTGCGGCCACGACTTCCCCGATGAGGTGCGCGGGCGGGTTTACCAGTGGCTGAACGCCGAGCTCAAGTAAGCGGCTATCCACTCACTACACTGACACGATGCCTGCGACGCCAGATGACCCAGCAATTCCCGCCGGTTTGCCCCGCCGGCAGCTGTCGCTATTGGATTCGACGTCGATCATCGTGGGGATCATCATCGGGTCCGCGATCTATTCCGCTTCGCCCGACATTGCCGCAGGCGCCGCGCAATTCGCCCAGTGGGCCGCCCGAAATCGTACCGGTGCGGGCGACTCATGGGTGGTGCAGCTGTCGCTGGCCTCGCTCCTAGGCGTGTGGCTCCTGGGCGGATTGATTGCGCTGGTGGGTGCGATGTGCTATGCGGAGCTGGCGACGGCATTCCCTCAGGCCGGCGGGACGTACGTCTTCCTCTCGCAGGCATTTGGACGATATGTCGGATTCGCGTTTGCCTGGGCGGAGTTCTGGATCGTGCGGCCGGGCAATGTCGGTGCCATCGGGTTTGTGATGGCCCGCTACGCACGCGAATTGCTGGCTCCGGGAATGAAGGAAGGAACGTGGCTTGAGTTGCTCCTGGCCGCGAGCGCGATTGCCGCGATTACGCTGCTCAACGCGGTGGGCCTGAAGGCGGGGACGTGGACGCAAAATGTGCTGACGGCGGCCAAGATCGCGGGGCTGGCCGCGATCGTCGTCACGGCTGTGACATTGCCGCCCGCCGGTGAATCGCCGGTCATGCCAAACAATCCTCATGCAACGTTGTCCCTTTCGTTGATTCTCGTGATGTTCGCTTACGGCGGCTGGGCCGACATGTCGTTCGTCGCGGCCGAGGTCCGCGATCCGGCTCGCAACATTTCGCGGGCGTTGATCCTGGGTACGACGGCGGTCATGACGATCTACTTGCTCGTCACATTGGCGTTTGTCCGCGTGCTGGGTGTGCGCGGCCTGGCTGCTTCGGATGCCGTCGCGGCCGAGGTCATGTCGCTGCGGCTGGAAGCGTGGGGCTCAACGGCGATCAGCCTGCTGGTGATTATCTCGTGTCTGGGTGCGATCAACGGCACGGTATTTACCGGCGCGCGTGTTTACTACGCTTTGGGCACTCATCACCCGAGTTTCCGCTGGCTGGGAACGTGGGACGAAACCAAGGGAATTCCGCTGCGGTCACTCCTCGTGCAAGCGGCCGCCACCATTGGCCTGGTTGTTTCGTTCGGCCTTTATCCCGGCGGATTCGATCGACTGGTAGTCTTTACGACGCCGTTCTACTGGGGATTCATTGCCCTGGTGGCAATCTCGCTGATTGTGCTGCGCCAGCGCGGCGCGCTTGGATTGTCGGGTTATCGCGTGCCGCTGTATCCAGTGGCGCCGGCCGTGTTTTTTCTGTCCAGCTTGTGGATGGTGTATGCCGCTATCGACTACGCCGCGAGAAATCGATCGTGGGAAGCTCTGTGGGCCGTCGCAGTAATTCTCAGCGGCTTCATCGCGGCCGCGTTTGATGTGCGAGCACGCATTTCAGTCGCGCCAAATGCAGTCCGCTAGCACGGCTGCCGCGAAACTTTTCCGATTGTACCGAGTGGGGCAACAGAAGCGACTTTGCCGCGGCCGATTTAGGAGGTGATGCGCCGTGTTGGCGGCGCGCTTCGCGCCACGCAAGCCAGGCCAATGAGCACCGCTCTTCCCGTTTCGCGATCATCCCACCCCGCGCATGGCGGCACTTTTATTGCCAGCATGAGTGGAGCTAGC
>JAKEIB010000121.1 GCA_022614705.1 Planctomycetota bacterium
AAGGAGTATAGTTCTGCGGACGCCCCTTACCCCGTTAGGGTTGCGACTCACGTCCTGTAGCACGCCGTACAAGATCCGCGCCTTTAACGTGCGCAAACGTAGAGCCAAATACCAAGGCAATTGCGCAAAGCCACCAGTACACACTCATGACACCGGTAACTCCAGCGGCTTCTCCGCCGCCATCGCTCGGATTTCTTCCGTGATCTTCATCGAGCAATACTTCGGCCCACACATGCTGCAGAAGTGGGCGCTTTTGAACGTGTCCTGCGGGAGCGTTTCATCGTGGTAGGCACGGGCCGTTTCGGGGTCGAGCGACAGGCGGAACTGTTCGTTCCAGTCGAAGGCGAAGCGAGCGCGGGAGAGTGCATCATCGCGGTCTCGCGCGCCGGGGCGTTTGCGGGCGATATCGGCGGCGTGGGCCGCGATTTTGTACGCGATCATGCCCTGCTTTACGTCTTCGCGCTCCGGCAATCCAAGATGCTCCTTCGGCGTGACGTAGCACAGCATCGCCGCACCGTGCCAGCCGGCCAGCGCGGCGCCGATACAGCTGGTGATGTGGTCGTAGCCCGGCGCGAAGTCGGTCACCAGCGGGCCGAGCACGTAGAACGGCGCTCCGTTGCAAATCTCGATCTCCTTCTCGACGTTCATTTGAATCTCGTGCATCGGGATGTGACCAGGCCCTTCGACCATTACCTGCGTGCCGCGCTCTTGACCGCGACGCGTGAGCTCGCCCAGCACGTCGAGCTCCGCGAATTGAGCCGCGTCGCTGGCGTCGGCGATTGAGCCGGGCCGTAAGCCGTCGCCGAGACTCCACGTCACATCGTACTGCCGCATGATGTCGCACAAGTCCTCGAAGTGCGTGTACAGCGGATTCTGCTGACGATGGGCCATCATCCATTTGGCGATCAGCGAGCCGCCGCGGCTAACAATGCCCGTCACGCGATTCATCGTCAGATGCAAATGCTCCAGCATCACGCCGCAGTGCACCGTCATGTAATCGACCCCCTGCTTGGCCTGATGTTCGACCATGTCGATGAAATGTTGCGGTCGCATGTCTTCGATTTCGCCGCCCAGCTCTTCCAGCATCTGGTAGATCGGCACGGTGCCGATGGGCACAGGCGAGGCAGCGATGATCGCTTCGCGAATCGCATCGATGTTGCGGCCCGTGGACAAGTCCATCACGGTGTCGGCGCCGTAGTGCACCGCGTGGTGCAGCTTGTCGAGCTCGCCGTCGAGGTTGCTGGTGACGGCCGAGTTGCCGATATTGGCGTTCACTTTGCAGCGCGCGGCGATGCCGATGGCCATCGGTTCCAGCCGGCCGGCCAGGTGTACCTTGTTCGCCGGAATGACCATCCGCCCGCCAGAAACTTCGCTGCGCACCAGCTCTGGATCGAGCTGCTCGCGCTCGGCGACATAGACCATTTCCGGCGTGACCGTTCCGGCCCGCGCGTGTTCGAGTTGAGTGATCGGCTCAGGCATGTTGGTAACCTCCGTGATGCGGCGAGAGCTGCCGCCGGCAGGAAATTTGTCGGGCATTTGTACGTCGTTTATCGTATCGCTTGTTCGCCGCGTGTGTCAACGAACCCCGGTAGCGCGCCATTGCAACTGCCAATGCGAATCGCGACAATTCAGAGCCGTTCCGTATGCCAGGCTTTCTAGCCTGACTCCATACCCGCAACGTCAGGCTCCGAAAGCCTGACCTATGTCATGCCCGGGCGCATCATCGCTATCGGCGACATTCACGGATGCGCCGCGGCGCTGCGCACGCTGGTCGAAGCCACCAATCCACGGGCGAACGACACGCTGATCACGCTCGGCGATTGCGTCGACCGCGGCCTGCAAAGCTCCCAAGTGATTGAGCAACTTCTCGCCCTGCGCGAAACGTGCCGGCTTGTCCCGCTTTTGGGCAATCACGAAGAAATGATGCTGAACTTTGTGGATGGCCGGCCACAACCCGACGACTGGTTCGAATGCGGCGGAGCGGAGACTGTCGAATCGTACCGCGATGCCGACGGCAAGTTTTTCCCCGTACCGCCCGAGCACGTCGATTTTATTCGCACGTGGGGCGATTGTTTTGAAACGGACACGCACTTCTTTGTTCACGCCAATTATGAGGCGGAGCGCCCGCTCGCGCAGCAACACTGGCAAACGATGCGCTGGCAGTCGCTGAAGTTCGGCATTCCCGATCCCCATGAGTCCGGCAAAATAGCGGTAGTGGGGCACACTTCGCTGAAGAACGGCGAGATTCTCGACCTCGGATATCTTGTCTGCATCGATACCTACTGCTGGGGCGGCGGCTGGCTGACCGCACTGGATGCCGATTCCGGCCAAACGTGGCAGGCCGATCGCGATGGCCGGTTGCGGCAACCGTAGCGGTCGCGACATGCGAATTACAGCCGAATCGCAGACAAGTGGACGCGCCATTTGATTGTCGGAACCGTTGTCAGTTGGTACGATAAGTTGGTACGGAGCGCTTTTTTTGACGAGCACCTGGGAATAGTGCGTGACCAGCGGGACACGCGCACGCACCTCGTGTCGGAGAAGCAGGCACAATGGCCAGGCGGTTGCTTTGCGTGGTCGCGATCTGTAGCGGTTTGGCCGTCGCTGCGCCCGCATATTCCGCCGACTTGCATGCCCAGTTGTTTCCGCTCACCGGTGAGGTCCGGCTGCTGAACAAATCCGCGACGCCGGTGCCCATCGTTTTCTATTCGGTCACCTCCGCGTCCGGTGCGCTTGATGGCTCCAGCGCGGTGTGGAAGTCGATCACCGAAAACTACGATCAACCGTCCGGCGCTACGCCTGGCAACGGTCTGGTGGATCCCAACGGCGATTGGTTTAAACTTTCGAGCAATGCGACCGAACTGACCGAAGGCGCGCTGGATTTGGATGGCGGAAGTTTGCCCGCATTTCGCGCCATCAGCTTGGGCAACATTTGGATTCCGCACCTGGTGGATTTTCCCGATCTGGTCTTCGATATTCACGACGACGTGCAGACGATTCCCGTGACCATCGAACTTACGTTGGATGGCGACTACTCGCCAAATCAAGTTGTGGATCAGGCCGACTACGTGGTTTGGCGGCGTTACGTCAATTCCATGACCGCGTACTTCGCGGACGGCAATCTGGATGGCGTCGTCGACATCGGCGATTACCTCGTGTGGCAAAAAAACTTCGGAGTGACGTTGCCGCTGCCACCGTATGGGATCGGCGCCGGCGACGGCGGCTTGTTGACCATTGCCGGCGGCGTCCCGGAACCAACGAGCGCCATCCTATTCGTGCTTGCCGCTGGATTCATGCCAATTGTTGTGCCACGAGGCGGGCGCTCTCGACGTCGATAGTTCGCATGCCGGCTCCCTATCGCACGCGCTGAAGAATGGTCAGTTGCACTTCCCGCAGAACTTCGTCGCGCGGCTCGCCCGTGACGGACATGTGACCGAACGGCATGACGAGCGTATCGGCGACGCCATCGAGCCGGCCGCGTTTCACGGCCACGATGCCGTCGCCTCTTCCCGCGACCAATTCGTCGATGTCGTCGAGAATCTTTTGCAAGCGCTCCGCGCTGCCGTCGGCACCGGGCACTTTCGCCAGACTATCGCAGACTGATTCGCGAATCCACGCAACTTGTGCACCGTTCAAGTGGGCACCAGTGCCGAGTAAGATCGAATACCTCACGCGCGGATTAAGCGGTTGGCTGTTGAGGTCACCGAGGAACTCGGAACCGGGGCAAAGTTCGTCGGCCGCTTTGCCCAAGCCGTCGACGATCGAATCGCGAACGCGTCGCCAGGCGCCGCCTTCTCGTCGCGCCAACCAGTGCTCATACAGGTCGGTGCCGACGGCGAAGTGTGCGATGAGCGTGCCGTGCGTTGGGGGAGCGATCATAATGAGACGCCCGACGTTGCCCGGATCGTAGAGCGCGTTTTCAATACAAGCCCGCGCCACAAGACCACCCATCGAATGGCAAACGAGGGCAATTCGCCGCTCGGGATATCGGGCGGCGAATTTCTTCAGTTCCGCGGACAGCAGTTGAGCCGAGGCGGCGATCGTGTGATCGTTCGGATAGGCGAACGCACCGCAGGCAAAGTGCTGCTCGTGAATCGGCTTCATGAGCGCCGCGTTTTGCTCCGGGCCCGAATTGAAACCATGAATGAGAATTATGACGGGACGATGTGCGGGAGCGCGCTGCCAGTCGTCGTCGAGACACAAGCCGTAACGCTCGAGGTCGGCTTCGCGCACGATGCGTTGACGCAGCCAGCTGCGAGCGCGGTAGCGCTGGCACGGATCCGCGTCGGCAATTGCGGAGAGGGCGAGCGCTTCGTCGCGCGAAAGTACGTCGTCAACATTGCCCGGCGTCGCGGCAAACGTCGTTGCACTGAGTCCGAACGCAATGCAGGCCGCCATGCCGCAAGCGGCGATGAGTCTCCAGAATTTAGCCACGCGTTAGGTCTCGCGAGGTTTTTTGAACGTCGAACAAATCAAAGCCGGACAATGCTTCCGCCTGCATTGTAACTGGTTTTTACAATCGTTGGCTACTCATTCGTTATTTGGACTTGTTAACAGCCGGCGTTTCCGGTGATAGCGGTGTTGTAAATTGGAGATCCAACTTTTCTCCAAGGTTCCGGACCGCGGCATGAAATTCGTTGGGAGTAGTAACGCGTTTACCCGCCACGTGGCTTACAAACATTCCTGGCCGCACGCCGGCGCGCCAAGCAATACTATTCGACTCGACTTCCGTGACGAGCACGCAGCCGGCCGGATCGAACGCGTTGGAATTGATGGCCTGCGTGAGCGCGGGCGCCTCGAGCGTCGTTGCATAATCCACGCGCATCCCGCGCCACGATTCAGGGCGCACGGTGGCGATTGTTTTTCCGGCGACGGCGAGCTTTGCGAGAGTCACACTTGTTGTCGCGGGCTGGCCGGTGCGCTCGTATGCGATGGTCGTCGTTGCTCCGGGCGGCAACGTGCCGATGGCCAATTGCACGTCGTCGATGTCGTCGACCGGCTGGTCGCCGATGCGGGTGAGGACGTCGCCGCCTTCGAGGCCGGCGCGGGCGGCGGGGCCGTTGGGGTAGACTTGGGTCACGCTAAGCCGCAAGCGGCTGGGATCTGATGTCGATGTAATTGGCACGGGGCCGAAGCCGACTCCTAACATTCCGTATTCGACTTCGCGGCCTTGCTTGAGCGTGTCGATGACGCGCCGAATGGCGGCGCTCATGGGAATGGCGTAGCCGGCGGACTGTTCGTGGCCGGCGATGGTGGCGGCAGTGGTGGTGAGACCGACGAGCTCGCCGCGCAGGTTTACGAGCGCGCCGCCACCGGTGCTCCAGCCGAGCTTGGCATCGGTTTGTAGGAGTGTGCCAAGATGGTGCAACGTGGTGCGGAAGTCTTTATACGGCCCCGGCGCGTCGTTGAGGTTTGTGCCGGCGGGCGCTTTGCGGGCAACGTTCGTGATGATGCCCCAACTCGCGGTGGGCTGGCCGTCGGTTGCGATGGCGAATGGATTGCCGATGGCAATGACGAGTTGGCCTTTGCGGAGATTTGAGATATCGGCGATGCGGATGGACGGGAAGCTGCCGGGGGCGTTTTTGACGGGTTCGCCCGACCGCTGAAGCGGCCACGCCGTCGGATCGATGGCGAGAATAGCCAGGCCGCTGCGGGGGTCCGCAGCGCGGATTTTGGCGGCGTAGGTTTTGCCGTCGATGGTGGTAACTGCGTGCTGATCGTTTTCGCGGACGGCCAGGTATTGAGTGAGCACGAGGCCGGCGCGGTCGATGATTACGCCGGAGGCCACGACGGCCGACGCGGCGTCGGTACGCTCAGCTTGGCGCAATTCGCCGAAAACATCACCAACACGTCGCTCGGCGGGGGTCGGATGACCGGGCGTAGTGCGCGAGATGGCGACAACGCTCGGCTCGGCGCGGGCGATCGCGTCGACGAGCGATTGCTCGATGGCGGCGACGGCGGTTGCGGCTTCGCGCGCGGCGGGCGATTGGGCGGATATAGTGGGCGCGCTGGGCGCCAGGATGATTGTGGCGGCAGTGATGAATCGGAATTTCACTATGAAACTACAGACGTCGCTGCACTAAGCTAAACCGCAAGCGATTCGCCCGCGCTCACTCGTCGGCGCTGGTTTCGGCGGTGTCGTTGTCGGGCGTGGAATTTGCCAGGACATGGTGGCCGCCGGCGGCCAGGATTTTTTGCTTGATCTCCTCGGTTATCTTCGGGTTTTCTTTGAGGAACAGTCTCGCCTTTTCCTTGCCCTGGCCGAGCTGCATGTCGCCGTAGCGGAACCACGCGCCGGTGCGGCCGACGAGCTTTTGCTCCATGCCCATGTCGAGGATATCGCCTTCGTAGCTGATGCCGTCGGAGTGGAGCATGTCGAACTCGGCGGAACGGAACGGCGGCGCGACTTTGTTCTTGACGACCTTGGCCCGCACGCGCTGGCCAACGACTTCCTCGCCTTCTTTCAGCTGGCCGATGCGGCGGACGTCGATGCGGCAAGAGGCGTAGAACTTCAGCGCGCGGCCGCCGGGGGTGGTTTCCGGGCTGCCGAACATGACGCCGATTTTCTCGCGGATCTGGTTGATGAAGATCACGGCCGTGCGGCTCCTGGCGATGGCGGCGGTCAGCTTGCGGAGCGACTGGCTCATGAGCCGGGCTTGCAGGCCGACGTGCGTGTCGCCGATTTCGCCGTCGAGTTCTTTCTTGGGCACGAGCGCGGCGACGGAGTCGATCACAATCGCGTCCACGGCGTTCGACTTGATGAGCATCTCGGTGATGTGCATCGCTTCTTCACCGTAGCTGGGCTGACTCACGAGGAGCATCTCGAGATCGACGCCAAGCTTTTTGGCCCAGCTGGGATCGAAGGCATGCTCGGCATCGATGAACGCGGCGATACCGCCGGCCTGCTGGGCTTCGGCGGCGACGTGCAAGGCGAGGGTCGTCTTGCCGCTGGATTCAGGGCCGAAGATTTCGATGATGCGTCCACGGGGAATGCCCTGGCCGCCGAGGGCGATGTCGAGGGCCAGGCTGCCGGTGGGAATGCCCTCAATGGGCAGGATTTTATCGGCGCCGAGGGCCATAATGGCCCCTTCACCAAACTGCTTTTCGATGGCGGCGACCGCGTTGCGGAGCTCGGGGCTGGTTTCCAGTACGTTGGTCGGCTTAGTGCCGGCGGGCTTGGTCGGCTTCCTGGTGGTTTTTTCTGACTTGGCCATACGGTTGCTGGCGGCGGAATTGGTTGGGCGATGGTTGGTAGCGACGGTCGTGACCATGAACTGGACCCCTTTATCTAGCGAAATGGAGCTGGCGGCAAGTGGTTGACTCAGCTGAATCCATCAAAACTGTCATCCTGAGCGAAGCCTGTCATCCTGAGCGAAGCGAAGGATCTGCGATTTGGCGACATAGATTCCTCGCTGTGTTCGGAATGACAATTCTCTCCCTTTGGGAGGGGCCGGGCGGAGGCCGCCGTGACGCCGAGTGACGCGGCGTACGTGGCCACAGCACGGGCCCCTTCCACAAAGGGAGGAGAGTGCAAGCCGTTAGTGTACTCTTGTGTACTGTATCGGTGTCCACGTGCGGCTGCAAGAGGAGAATGCGCCCGCGGCACTAATTTGTGGGGATGTCGGTGGGGCACCGCAAGGGATTGGGGGTGCAGGTTTTGGGCGGCCAGGTTCGTCGGGAACCTAACCGGCTCGCGCACAAGGAATTCTGAGAAATTTCTTGACGCCGGGCCGCCGACGGGAGTAGGATGCGTGTTGTGTTTTCTCGAGAAGAGGCCCTTGGGATGAGGTGCGAGCCGATTACGATTAGTTGATCGAGGAAACGCTAATCCACACGAACGACGCTTGAAGTCTTTCCGCGCGCTCATCCCACGAGTCGCGCACGAAAGGTTTCAAGCGTCGTTTTTTTGTGCGTCGGCTGCGATGCGGCGCAGAAAGGAGGAAAAGGTCGAAATCTTGTGGTCGGTTCAGCAGTTCGCAATCGCCATTGTTCAAATGAAAGGAGAAGGCCATGCAAATGCGCACAATTTGGCGGCGGGCAGCGCGGTGGCTGACCCTGGTGGCAGCATGTGGACCCATGTGGCTCGGGGGGACGGCGGCCGCCCAAATTTTTGAGACGAAAGTGAATTGGGACGTTGGAGAGGCGCGAGTATTCGGCGATCAGACGTTTCAACTGATGTACGGAGATTACCACGTGAAGTTTGCGACGCCGGGGCAGTTTGTAAACGATGACGACCGGACAACAGCCAACGGAGGGTTCGACGGCGCCGTGGTGAACGAAACCGTGAACGATCCAGGGGACGACTGCCTGACGATTGACTGGGATGAAGTCGGCGCCGGCACGATTACCGGCAAGAACCACGTTGGTGCGACGTTTCACATTCAGAACACTGGCGGAGCTGGTGTGCGAACCGTCGAGTCGTATCTGACCAACGTGACCATGACCGGGCCTGGTGGCGGAATGGTCGGCCCTTTCCCCACGATGGACACACCAGGCGGCACGCCGACGTACAGGAGGGTGAATTCGGCTGCGGTGACGTTCGTGGTCGCTGATCCGGGGATCGTCGGCCCGGTGACATTCAGTGGTGTATCGTTCTACAAAACGCTCGTGGAACCCCCGCTGGAATCGCTCGACGCGGTCGATTTCCCAGCCCTGCCGAAGACGTTTCTCGGCAGCGAACCGGACTTCATGCTCGGCTTCGGCGACACGCACGAGGTGATTGTCATGGGCGTCGATCCGCCGGAATGGTTGATCAGCGTGTACACGACGACGTGGGAGAATCCGGTATTAAGCGCGGCTGTCGGCGCGCCGACAACGATCTCGGTCGATACGTGGTATGCGGAGCAATTGGTTCCTGAGCCGGCGTCGGTCGTACTGTTGGTATTGGGCGGATTGGCAGTGTACGGCGCGACCCGCGGACGCCGGATTATCCGTTAAGCGGAGCGTGTGCGAGAATGTCGTAGGTTGGCCCGTCGGGACCGAGTTGGCTGGCGTAGACCGTAACTTCGTCGACGAGCATCGTGCCGGCGTCGAATTCGGCGAGGGTGGCCAGCTCGCGGATCAGCGAACGTGGCGGCGAGTTGCGCCCAGCACGGCCAAGAGTTATGTGCGGCACGAAGCGGCGGCGCTCGCCGCGGTAGCCGAGACGGTCGAGCTTCTTCTGGATGGCGCCGTGAAGTGCGACCATCGCTTGAGCGCCCGTGCCGGCGCCGAGCCACAGCGTGCGTGGCCGGTCGGGCGCCGGGAATGCACCTGCCCCGCGCGCTTCGAGTTCGAATGCTTCAACGTCGGCGACAGCGGTCGATACGGCCGTGCATACGGTGGGAATCTCGACGTTATCGATGTCGCCGAGAAACTGCAGCGTCCAGTGAAGGTTTTCGGCCGCGACCCATTTCACATCGCCGGCGGCCGGGCGCAGCAAGTCGGCGAGCTTACGCGCGGATTGCCGAATCTCGTGCGAAGCGGCGACGGCGATGAACGTGCGAACGCCAGGCATGGTTAAATCGGGGGGCTCGGCAAGATTCGCTCGACTTGCGCAAAAAACTCAGGAAGCTCGTTTGTGACAATATCCCAAACTGTCTCCAAGTTCACATCGTCGTACTGGTGTATCAGTATGTCGCGGAAGCCGGCATATTCCTTCCACTTGACGTCCGAATGCGCCTGGCGAAAATCTGGCGCAAGACGCTTTATCGCCTCTCCAATAACCATCAGTTTAAGAAGCACCGCGGAATAGGTCTTCTCATCACTGACAAACTCCTCCTTGGTCATGCCCGCAACGAACTCCCGAATGCGGACCAGCGCAATATAGACATCTGTCAGCGTTACGATATCACGCGACATACACGGTTTCCGCCGTGGACAGAATTTCCCTTCGACGCAACGGATTCTTGCTCATTTCGATTCCGCGGCGGCTCACTAGGTCAACGCGGCGTCCGACAATTTTGGCGAGCTCGTCTTGCATTTCTTGTCGACGCAATAAGCTGTTCGACGATTCGGGAACAAATGTGGCGAGGAAATCGACGTCGCTAGCCGGACCAAAGTCATCGCGCAACACCGAACCAAAAACTGCAAGTTCTGCGATCGACCACTTCCGGCAGAACTCACGAAGCTTTTCGCTGTCAATCACCACACGGAGTGCTGCATTCATACTATGCCTTCTGAGAAAAGATAACGGTGTTTGCTGTCACTATTATTCTATGCAATCCATCAGGCTGCTAGAAGCTTAACATCTTGCGATAGGCCGTCATTCGATCTTCGATGTCGTCGCGAGTGGTCTGTTGCATCCGCTCCAAGCCGAAGCCTTCGACGTTGAAACTGGCCACCAGGATCCCGTAGGCCATGGCCGTTTTGAGTGTTTCGGGCTCGAAGTTGTCGTTTTCGGCGAGGTAGCCCATCATCGCGCCGGCGAAGCTGTCGCCGGCGCCGGTGGGGTCGATGACGTTCTCGGTGGGGAACGCGGGCATCACGTACGTTTCGTATTCGGAGAAGAACATCGCGCCGTGCTCGCCCTTCTTGATGACGACGAATTTCGGGCCCATCGCGCGAACGCGGTGGCCGGCAAGGACGAGATTGTCGGTGTCGGCAAGCATCTTGGCCTCGCTATCGTTGATGACGAGGCCATCGATGCGTTGGAAAAGCGTTTTGAGGTCGTCGTGCGCGGTTTGGATCCACAGCTCCATCGTGTCGGCGACGGCCAGCCGGCAGCCGGGAACCTGGTCGAGAACTTTTAATTGCAGCGCGGGAACGCCATTGGCGAGGAACACGTACGGCGCGCGGCGGTAGTGTTCGGAGAGCACGGGATTGAAGCGGCCGAACACGTTGAGCTGGATGTCGAGCGTTTCGCGGTCGTTCATGTTCGGCTCGTAGCGGCCGGTCCAGCGAAACGTTTTGCCGCCCGCCATGACCTCGAGGCCGGAGGTGTCGATGCCGCGGCTTTGGAACAGCGCGGTGTGCTCCGGCGGCCAATCCTCGCCGACGACGCCGACGAGCTGCACCTCCGTGAAAAAGCTGGCGGCGTACGAGAAGTGCGTGGCCGAGCCGCCCAGCAGATTGTCGCGGCGTGCCTGGGGGGTTTCGACGTTATCGATGGCGACGGAACCGACGACGAGCAGCGGCATGGACGGCAGGGAGCATGGAGCAAGGAGCACGGAGTAAGAGCACAATGCGGCGATTATCGGCGCGGGCGCTGCGGGCCGCAAGGGTTGAGGCGAAACCGTGGCCGTTCGACGTCGTGCGCGTGGCGCTGGGCGATGCATACGACCCGCCGGCGCTGCTAATACAGCCGCCGCGAGCAGTGGCACACGCAAATACTCAGCGATCAGCGCGCGCGAAATTCGTACCGGTCCTGAGCGGCAGGCGGCGCTGGTGCCGCCCTGGGCACGTCGACGACCTCTCCGCCGGCGCGCGTGAACAGGGCCTTGAGCACTTGCGGATCGACATTGTCTGAAATGAATTGCACGGAGCCGTCGCAGAACGCGGCGTTCCAGCCGCCGGGGCGAACATTGCCCAAACCGGCCTTCGGGTCGTCGGGGTTGAATTCCAAATCATCGGGCTTCGTCCACTCCACGGCCTGTGCCGGATCGGCCTCGACAAACGCGATCGTTTTGCTGGTACCATCGGTGATGTTTTGGAATCCGAGGCCGGTTTTGCTGCCGTCGAACGCGCACTCCTTTCCAACTATTGCCAGGTAATTAGTCTTGCCGGGTTCCAGTGGCAGGTTTGGATTCGTATATACCTCCGGCATTTGAGCGATGAGCGTTTTGTTGTGCTCACTGTCCCACGGCTCATCAAGATGGAACTGATTGTACTGATGACCGCCTTCGACGAACGGGAGAATGTGCACCCGCCAACTCAAAAGCGGCTTGCCGTCGTCGCTGTAGCTTGCATGGGCCGGCAGCGTTCGGCGCATGCTGTGATAGTTGTGAAACGCAAGCATGATTTGTTTCATGTGGTTTGCAGCCTGGACTCGCCGAGCGGCCTCTCGGGCGGACATTGTCGCCGGCAGTCCCATCGCGGCGGCGATTCCGATAGCCGCAACAAGCATCGTCTTTTGCGATTCGTCGAGGCCCTCGCGATGGAATAACGTCAGGCTGGCGCCGTCGCGCGTGGGCATGAACGGCGTCATCCACTTGGCAGAGACGCGCTCAGCGTATTGGGCAAAGGCCCGCTCAATCGGGTCTTCGCTGGCCGCTTGTTCGGCAAGCTGGGCCTTGAGGTTGGCCTGGTACTTCTGGTTGGCGTCGGCGATTAGCGTCATCACCTGCTCGGCGGCCGCTTCGTCGTTGGCGTGGGCGACGAGCGAGGTCGGACCGGGTCCGGAGAGATTTACGGTCAGCTCGGCGGCCGTGATAAAATTCGGCAAGTCGAAAAACGGCTGGAAATCGGGCGGCGCTTGCGTCTTCGCCATGCCGAGGTACATGCCAAGCATGGGCCGCAGGCTGGCGACGTCAACCGCGACGTACAGATCGCTGCCGGCGGGCGCCTGGCGGACGCGATCGAGGATCGGACCGCCCGGCGACTGGCCTTGCGCCTCGACCATTTGCCGCAATGTTTCGTCCGGAGCCACGACGAGCGTTTTGTTGTTCGGGCCATAGAAGCTCGGCAGCATGGGATGTTGGCTCTGGAGGTATTTCTTGCCGTTCAATTCGCCGAGTTGTGCGTGGGCACGGGCCTCTTGCGGAATGGACGACCCCTTGAACGGCTTGTTGAACTTCATCGTGAGGCCGTAGGCCGGCGGTGCCGCGGGGTCGGAAATATCGGCAAACGCGACCACCTCATCGACATCGGCCGGATCGAAGCCCAGATACTTGAGGCCGGCGGCCGTGGCCACCTCGGTGGGCAGCATCTCGGCAACTTTCGACGACATGAGCTGCGCGGGACGAAGCACCACAACAGCCGACGCGC
>JAKEIB010000011.1 GCA_022614705.1 Planctomycetota bacterium
CACGTCGAATAGGCGCCTACGCTCATGGCGCGCGCCTTGTCCCATGATATTATGTACTTGTCCAGGCCAATGTTGCAGATTTATTGCGATGGGCCATATTTGGCTGCGGCGCGATCTCGCCGGCGATATGATTGACAGCGTCCAAGCATCCTTTGATGCGAAATGGCGCGACGCTACGCTGATAGCCTAACTTCGACGAAGGGCGATGGACGCACGAGGGGTTACGTAATACGGCCGCGAAGGCTTATATGGCCCTCAGCCTCAAGCAATTCCTGGTGCTGATCCTATTTGCCGGCTTCGCCCTGGCCGCGCTCATGAACAGCGAGCGAACGTTCATGATCGAAATGGTGAAGGTGGTAACGTTCGCCACGCTGGTTCTCATGGCCTACGGCACCTGGGCCAACGTCGGCGAGCGCCGCGCCTATTGCGCCGGCTTCGTCCTCTGGGGCGGCATCTATTACACCCTGTTCGTCGTCCTCCGATCCCATCGCATCGACATCGGCACCGACACGTTCCTGCTTTGGCTCGGCCCAAAACTGGATAGCGGCCGAATCATGTGGGCCGTCTTCGAAAAAACCGGCCACCTGTTGCTGTCCTTGGTCTTCGGCATCCTCGGCGCGTGGGTGACCGTATATTTCTACCGCAAACGTCACCGGCTGCTGGATCAGCGTAGTTCAATGTGAGGCGACGCGGTCGGTAATTGACACGAATCCCTTCGCGAGTCGTGTGCATCGACAGCTCTTTCCGCCGGGCGAGTGCCTACTTCCGCACCGCCGCCACCTGCGCCGGCCCGACCGTCACGCCGCGCTCTTTCGATTCGTTGACGCCCGGGCCGAGAATGTCGCGGATTTCTTCTTCGTCGAGCGTTTCGCGTTCCAACAGTGCTTCGGCCAGCGCGTTGAGCTTGTCGTTGTGCTGCTGAATGGTACGCTTCGCGCGGTCCTCGGCCGTGTGAAGGATTTTGGCCACTTCTTCGTCGATCACTTGGGCCGTGTGCTCGCTGAATTGCCGCTCGTGCTGGGCGATCTCGCGACCCAAAAACGGGTGGTCCTCGCTGACGTGATAGGCCACCGGGCCGAGCCGCTCGCTCATGCCCCAGTGGGTGACCATTCGCCGCGCGAGCCGCGTCGCTTCCTGCAAATCGCTCTCGGCGCCGGCGCTGAACTGGTCAAAGCGGATCTTCTCGGCCGCGCGGCCGGCGAGCAGCATCGCCAGCCGCGCCTGCAAATCGGGCTGCGAAATGTTGTATCGTTCCTCCTCGGGCACAAGTTGCGTGACGCCGAGCGCCCGCCCGCGCGGCAGAATGGTCACCTTGTGTACGCGATCGCACCCCGGCGTGAACCACGCCAGTAGGGCGTGGCCCGCTTCGTGGTGCGCGGTGATGAGCTTCTCCTTGTCGGCCAGCACGTCTTCCCGCGCCGCGCCCATGAGCACCTTGTCGCGCGCAAACTCCAAGTCGCTCATGCGAACGAAATTCTGATCATGGCGCGCCGCCCAGAGTGCCGCTTCGTTCACCAGATTGCGGATGTCGGCCCCCGTCATGCCTACAGTCGCACGCGACAGCCGCTCAAAATCGACGTCCTCGGCCAGCGGCACTTCGCGTGAATGGACCTCGAACAATTCGCGCCGACCGGCCAGCGTCGGCCGATCGACCGTGATGTGCCGATCGAATCGCCCGGGACGCAATAGGGCCGGATCGAGCACGTCGGGCCGGTTCGTGGCGGCCAGGACAATCACTGTGCTCGTGGGGCTGAAGCCGTCCATCTCGCTCAAGATCTGGTTGAGCGTTTGCTCGCGCTCATCGTGCCCGCCGCCAAGCCCGGCGCCACGTTGCCGGCCGACGGCGTCTATTTCGTCGATAAACAGGATCGCCGGGGCGTTGGCCTGAGCGGTCTGAAACAAGTCGCGCACGCGTCCCGCGCCGACGCCCACGAACAACTGAATGAATTCGGAGCCGTTGATCGAAAAGAACGGCACACCCGCTTCGCCGGCCACCGCCTTGGCCAGGAGCGTCTTGCCCGTGCCCGGCGGGCCCACGAGGAGCACGCCTTTGGGCACCCGCGCGCCGAGGCGCTGGAACTTGGCCGGGTCGCGCAGGAAATCGACGATCTCCTGGAGGTCGCGCTTCACGTTGCCCAGCCCGGCGACGTCGTTGAACGCCACCTTCGTGCCCTCCGCCGAGTAACGCCGCGCGGGACTGCGCAGCACACCCGGCAGCATCCCGCCGCCCATCATCTGGTCGCGCGCCCGCCGCGCCATGCTCCATCCCCCCACCACCAACAACAGCAAGAGTCCCAGCCAAACGAGCAGCATCAACTGGCTGTAGTCCTTCGGCCGATGAAAAACGATCGGCTCCACACCCGCGTCTTTCCATTGCTTCAAGAGCTCGGCGTCAACGTCGTCGCTCGGAAGCGTGACGACAAACCTCCTTTTCAACGGTCGCGGTCGGATGATTTGGCTCTTGGCATCCGGTGATTTTTCATCGTTCGCCGGCTCTGAGGTCTTCCCCGATGTCGGTGGCGACTGCGGGATTTCGACAAATTCGCCGTAAGCGTCGCGGCCCCACACGTCGAGCAGCTTCACGTTGCGGTTCTTCAGCTGCGCCTCGAAAAACGTGTAGTCGATCATCGACCGGTCGTCCGCGACCCACTGCGACGCGATCACGATCAAGAGCAGCACCAACAGACCGATTATCCACACGATCGCCGCCGGAGGCCGACGCGCCGGCCCGGCCTTGTCCTTTTCCGGCGACGTTGGCGATGGCACGGGCGGCTGCATGGGACCAGTTAATCAGAAGGCGTCGAAGCAACGGAATCGGCAACGTCTCCGCTTGCGGCTTAGCGCTGAACCGCAAGCGGCTACCGGTCGCCCTCATAAGCCGATCCGCTCAGCTCGATTGCGACACTAGCCGACCCTCTTCGTACTGCTGCACGATTTTGCGGCCGTCGGGGTACCAGCGCGTGGCCGTGCCGTGCAGCTTGTCGTCGGCGAATGTCGCCTCGAAGCGCTTCTCGCCCTTGTCGTCCCACTCGGTGGTCACGCCGTCCCGCTTGCCTTGCTTGAGTGTAATTTGCTGCTTCAACTTGCCATTGGGGTACCAATATTTCCAGACGCCATCGCGCTTGCCCTTGGCGTAATGCTCCTCGGCTTGCGGCTTCTTTCCGGTTTCGTCGTAGGTGATCCACTCCCCGTCGCGCAGGCCATCGGCGAAGCCGCGCTTGGCCGACAGCGTGCCGTCCGCGCGAAAAATCTCGCGCGGCCCGTCGGGCTTGCCGTCCTTGTACAGCGCTTTGCGATTCTGCTGGCCGTTGTCGAAAAAGAACGTCCACTCACCGTTTTGGCGTCCTCGGCGATACTGCCCTTCGATAAACAACTTGCCGTTCGGATAGAACTCGCGGTATGCGCCGTGGGCTTCGAAGTGGCCGTCCGAAAAATGAGCGATCTCGCGCTCCACGCGAACCTTGCCGTCCTTGTACGGCTCAGTCAGCGTTTCCGAGCGAACGATCGAGGGTTCGGCAACCTGCTGCACTTCTTCTAGGAAAATCGGCGGCCCGGTGTAGGGTTGAATCTTGACGCTCTCCTTGGTCGACTCCTGCGCCAACAGGCCACCACTCGTCCAGAGCTGACCGACAACGACGGCCGCCACGAAACCCAACCAGGCCAGGCGCTTGCGAAACAAGACGTTCATCCATCACACTCCAAGAAATAGCGGCAGAGGCGTCGGCCGCGAAAGATCCGCGTTTCCCGATGCTTCATTCACTATGCCATAAAATGGCCGAATCGTCTACGAAGGGGCGACGCTTGGCGTTCAGATTGTCGCGATTCTACAAGTAGCGACAGTTAGCAACCCACGTATACAGCGTCATTGAAGCATTATCGCCGCCAGCCGTCCGGCAATACGGCATTCTTCGGCACGACCATTATGCCGTCAAGCATGTCCCATTTCTCACCGCAAATTCGCTCCACCTGCTGTGGATCGCCAATGACCTGCACGTCCCGGCCGACGTGACAGTTCTTGTCCACGATAGCATTTTCCACGACCGAGCCATCCCCGATTCCGATCGGCGGCCGGCCCGCGCTGCGATCGGCCGCCAGTTGCTCGGGCGTTTCGTAAAAATCGGCGCCCATGATCACTGAATTGCGGATCGTCACGTCATGGCCGATATGGCATCGCAAGCCGATCACACTGTTTTCGATCCGGGCCCCTGCACCGATCACGCAGCCGTCGGCCACCAGGCTGTGATGAATTGTCGCACCGTCGGTGCGAGTCGGCGGCAACGATCGCGGGCGTGTGTAAATTGGCGACGCGGCGGACGCCAGCTCGAACGGCGGGTTCGGCCGCGCCAACTGCAGGTTCGCGTCGTAGAACGAGCGAATCGTGCCGATGTCCTCCCAGTAGCCGTCGAACACGTGAAGTTGCACGTGCCGCGAGCGGATGGTCGCGGGAAACACGTCCTTGCCAAAGTCCGGATAGTTCGTCTTCTCGAGCGCGGCCACCAGCGTGTCGCGATTGAACAAATAAATGCCCATGCTGGCCAGACAATCGCCGGCGGCGATGCCACGCTCGCGCAGCCATGCGGGGTCCATGACAACGTCCTTCAGCTCTTCCTCCGTTCTCGGCTTCTCCAAGAAACCAACAACCCGGCCGCCGGCGTTGATCCGCATGATGCCCAGCGAACTGGCCGCCGCACGATCGACGAGTTTGGCCGCGATTGTCACGTCCGCCTTCGCCACCTCGTGCGTGGCGATCATCTCGCGAAAGTCCATGCGATAGAGCTGATCGCCAGAGAGAATCAGAACGTACTTGATTTCCGGCGGGACGAGATAGCGGAGGTTCTTGCGGACCGCGTCGGCCGTGCCTTGATACCAATCGTGCCCGCCGTCCTTTTTGTCCATCGTCTGCTGGGCCGCCAGGATTTCCACGAACCCGCCGCTGAAGCCGTCGAATCGGTACGTGCCGCGGATGTGGCGATGTAGGCTGACCGATTGAAACTGTGTGAGCACGTAGATCTGATTGATCTCACTGTTGATGCAGTTGGAGATCGGAATGTCGATGAGCCGGTACTTCCCGGCCAGCGGCACCGCCGGTTTGGCGCGATAGGAAGTGAGCGGCAACAGCCGCGTGCCTCGCCCGCCTCCCAATACCACTGCGACGATGTTCTTCACAGGAGCCCCCGCCCGGTCGTCGGACAAGTGTTAACCTAGCACTGCTATCCAATCAATTGACTTTTTGAACAGGCGGAAACAGAGGAAGCAGAGAATATCAATTCTCCGTTGCCTCTGTTTCCTCCTGTTCAAAAAAACCTACTTGACCACAAAGTTCACCAACCGCCCCGGCACGACAATAGTATTCACTATTTGCTTTCCGCTCAACAATTCGGCGATACGCTCATCCGTACGCGCGGCTGCGTCTAACCCGGCTTTGTCGATGTCCGCAGCCACGGTGATCTTCGAACGCACTTTGCCATTGATCTGCACCGGGATTTCAATCGTGTCTTCCTTCGCTAGCGCCGGATCAAATTCCGGCCACGGCTCGTGAGCAAGCGTTGCATTGTGTCCCAGCGCCTGCCACAATTCTTCCGCGATGTGCGGGGCAAACGGCGACAATAGCAGCACGAACTTTTCCAGCACCACGCGCGGTCGTTCGCTCGCCGTGGTAAAAAAGTTCGTAAACTCCATCATCCGCGAGATGGCCGTGTTGAACGCCAAGGCTGCGATATCGCGCGTCACCACTTGAATCGTCTGATGCAGCACTCGGTTTTCTTCGGCCGTGGGCTCGCGGTCCACCACTGCCGCGTTGAGCTGCATCGATTCGGCCCGTTCGTCGATCACCAGCCGCCATACGCGGTTCAGAAAGCCGAACACGCCGTTGACGCCCTGCATGCTCCACGGCTTCGACGCCTCTAGCGGCCCCATGAACATCTCGTAGAGCCGCAGCGAATCGGCGCCGTATTCGGCGACGATGGCATCCGGGTTGATCACGTTGCCGCGACTCTTTGACATCTTCTCGTTGTTCTCGCCCAGGATCATGCCTTGGTTCACCAGCTTCCGGAATGGCTCCGGCGTGCTCACGATTCCGCGGTCGAACAGCACCTTATGCCAGAATCGCGCGTACAAGAGATGCAGGACAGCATGTTCCGCGCCGCCGACGTACAAATCCACGGGCATCCAGGCCTTTTCAATCGCCGGGTCAATTGCCGCTTGTTTATTTTTGGGATCAAGAAACCGCAGATAGTACCAACACGATCCGGCCCACTGCGGCATCGTGTTCGTCTCGCGCTTGTATCGCTTGCCACCGATCACCGGATACAACCACTCCTCCGGTGCCTTATCGAGCGGCGGCTCGGGGCGGCCGTGCGGCTTGAAATCTTCCAAGTGCGGCAGATCGACCGGCAAGTCGTTCTCATCCACCGCGCGCACGCGCCCGGTCGGCATCCCGCTTGCATCCAACTCATGCAAAATCGGAAACGGCTCGCCCCAGAACCTCTGCCGCGAGAACAACCAATCACGCAGTTTGTAATTCACGGCCTCGCGACCCAGCCCCTTTGCGGCAAGATCGGCAGTGATTTTCTCTTTGAATTTCGCCGTCGTTAAACCATCATAGGTGCCGCAATAGATGGCAGTACCTTCGCCGGAAAAACACCGCTTGCCGGCCAGAACTTCTTCGCGCTCGGCCGCCGATACGGCATCCCCCGGATCGACCACCGCCGTAATCGGCAGACCGAACTGCTGCGCAAACTCGAAATCGCGCTCATCATGCGCCGGCACCGCCATAATCGCGCCCGTGCCGTAGCTCATGAGCACGTAATCCGCGACCCAAATCGGCAGCGGGTCGCCATTAACCGGATTGATTGCATAACTCCCGGTGAAGACGCCGGTTTTCTCCTTCGCCAACTCGGTGCGATCCAAGTCGCTCTTGCGGGCCGCTTCCAAACAGTACGCCGTTACTTTGGCGACATTATCCGGCGTCGTGAGCCGTTCGACGGACGGGTGCTCGGGCGCGATGACCATGTAGGTGGCGCCGAAGAGCGTGTCGGGGCGGGTCGTGTAAATTCGCAGGACATCATCGCTCGGCTTACGCGGGAAGCCGCGCTGCGATCGTCTCCGACTCCAGAGCCTGCCTGCCTCCGTGAGAAAACGGTGCCCCTCTACTTTCGTCCGGAAAGCGACTTCGATAGGCTCTATCAGCCTTCGGAGAGCACCGGGATCAGGCTGCTCAAATGCTCCGATGAAGAAATCCACTTCCGCGCCGCTGCTGCGTCCAATCCAATTCCGCTGCAGTGCCTTGATCCCTTCCGACCAATCGAGACCTTCCAAATCCTTTTCCAGCCGGTCAGCGTACGCGGTGATCCGCAGCATCCACTGCCGCAGCGGCATGCGCACGACCGGATGCCCGCCGCGCTCGCTCTTGCCGTCGATCACCTCTTCGTTGGCCAGTACCGTGCCCAGCGCGGGGCACCAGTTCACCGGCGCTTCTGTTTGATACGCGATCCGGTGCTCGTCCTGATACGCGCGGACCGCGTCGTCGCCGGCCGCGCGCACGTCGGCCGGAATCGGCAGCTCGCGGATCGGCCGGCCGCGCTGCTGCTCTTGGTCAAACCATGTGTCGTAAATCTTGAGAAAGATCCACTGTGTCCAGCGGAAGTATTCGACGTCCGTCGTCGCCAGCTCGCGGGCCCAGTCGTACGAAAAGCCGAGCAGCTTCAGTTGCCGGCGAAATGTGGCAATGTTTTCCTCAGTTTGAATCCGCGGATGCTGGCCCGTTTTGATCGCATGCTCCTCGGCCGGCAGACCGAACGCGTCGAACCCCATCGGGTGCATGACGCCGCGTCCCTGCATCCGCGCCGCCCGGCACACGATGTCGGTCGCCGTGTACCCCTCCGGATGTCCCACGTGCAGCCCGTCGCCGCTGGGATACGGAAACATGTCGAGCGCGTACAGCTTCTTCGTCCCCGGCTTCGGCATCCGCGGCGCGGCAAACGTCTGGTTCTTCTCCCAATACGCTTGCCACTTGGGCTCGATGGTGACGTGGTTGTAACGAGGCATCGGCGGAAGAAGTCAGAGGTCGGAGGCCAGAGGTCAGTGGTTAAACCGCAACATCAGGCTTGTCGCTTGCGGTTTAGCTAGCGAACCGACCATCTTACCGCCCCCAAGAAGTTTCGCCAACGCGCCGGCGACCCGTTGGGGTGGCGGCTATCGTTATTTTGAAGAAGATTCATCGGCGAGACGCTGCTGCCACGAATGAAGCAGTTCCATCGCTTCGAGTGGCCGCATGTCGTCGAGGTTGGCGGCGCGGATTTCGTCCAACAGCGGATGTTCCTCGACGCCGAACAGCGTCATCTGCCATTGGCCGTTTGGGCGAACCGCCTGGCCGTTGGTCGATGGGAGTGATGAGATGGACGCTTTCGCTGAGCCGCAAGCGGCGGCGTGGGACGAATTGTGCTGTGCTTCGAGCCACGCCAAAACCTCGCGTGCCCGGTCGTTCACGCTCCGTGGAACGCCGGCCAGTTGGGCCACGTGGATGCCGTAACTCTTGTCCGCCGCGCCGGGCACGATCTGGTGCAGGAACACGACTTGGTCGTCCCATTCCTTCACGGCCACGTTGTAATTCCTGACGCCAGGAAGCTGCTCCTCCAGATCGGTCAGCTCGTGGTAATGAGTTGCAAACAGCGTGCGGCAACCGACCGCATTGTGAATGTGCTCGACGATGCTCCAGGCCAGCGACAATCCATCGTACGTGCTCGTGCCGCGGCCGATCTCATCGAGAATCACTAAGCTGCGTGGCGTGGCCGTGTTGAGGATGCGGGCTGTTTCCGTCATCTCGACCATGAACGTGCTTTGCCCGCGTGAGAGCTCGTCGCTCGCGCCGACGCGCGCGAAGATACGATCGGCGACGCCAATCACCGCCCGCCGCGCCGGCACGAAGCTGCCCATTTGGGCCATGAGCGTGAGCAGCGCCGCCTGGCGGATGTACGTGCTCTTGCCGGCCATGTTGGGGCCGGTGATGAGAAGGAACGAACCAAATGACGAATGACGAATGACGAATGACGAATCGGCCGAGCATTGACATTCGTCAATCGTTATTCGTGCTTCGTCATTCCCACACCCTGCCGCACAACAAACGCTGTTCGGCACGAAGCTCCCCTCTGGCTCCGTGATGTCGAGCACCGGATGCCGCCCCGCTTCGATGTCCAGCACCGGCTCCGCGACGACATCCGGCCGCACGTAGTTTCGCGACCGCGCCAACTCGGCGAGCGCGGCCAGTACGTCGATCTCCGCGAGCGCTCCCGCCGTCGCTTGCAAACGCCCGGCCGCGGCCGCCACCAATTCACGTAGCTGCGCGAACACGTCGTACTCAAGCTGCTTTGCTTTCTCCTCCGCCGACAAAACCTTTTCTTCGTATTCCTTGAGCTCGGGCGTGGCGTACCGCTCCGCGTTCTTGAGCGTTTGCTTGCGAATGTACTCGGCCGGCACCTTGTCGCGATGCGTGTGCGTCACCTCCAGGTAGTAACCGAAGACCGAGTTGAACCCGACCTTGATGCTGGCGATGCCCGTGCGTTTGCACTCGGCCGCCTGATACTCGGCCATCCACTGCTTGCCGCCGGCCATCAGCTCGCGCAGCTCATCTAAATCGGAGCGGAAGCCGGCCCGAATGAAGCCACCGTCGCGCGTGGTGAGCGGGCAGTCGTCCACGAGCGCCTGCTCCAGCGGCCCGCGCACGTCGGCGCACAAGTCGAGCCGCTGCTCGATCTGCTGCAACAGGCTGCTCGCGCGGCCCATGAGCTTCGCCTTCACCTTCGGCAAACACGCCAGCGTGCGGCCAACGAACGACAGATCGCGCGGACTGGCGCGGCCGGTCGTCACACGCGCCAAGAGCCGCTGAATGTCGTAGATTTGCCGCAAACATTCGCGAATTTGGGCCGTGAGACTTGCGTCGTTTACAAGCTCGTCCGCCGCGTCGAGCCGCGCGTTGATGGCCGCCACGTCGGTGAGCGGCGCCGCCATCCAGTCGGCCAACAGCCGCGCGCCAAGGCCTGTGACCGTGCGATCGAGCGTACCGATGAGCGAACCGTCGCGCCGGCCGTCGCGAATGGTCGCCAATAGCTCCAGGCTGCGCCGCGTGGCCGGGTCGATCGCCAATCGCTCGTCGCACGAATAGGCGTTCAGCCGATCGATGTGGGCGAGCGACGCCTTTTGAGTTTCCGCCAAGTAATTGAGAATCGCGCCGGCCGCACGCATCGCTGCCACATCGGCCGCGCGCTCCGCATCGAAACCAAAACCGTCTAGCGAACGCGTACCGAAGTGTTTGGCCAGCGATTCGATCGCCGCCGTGCGCCCAAACGTCCACGCCTGCCGCCGCGTGATCGCCGCGCCGCCCGCCAAGTCGTTGGAGAGCGACGGCGACTCGTCGCTGATGAGAATCTCCGCCGGCTCGATCCGCGCCAGTTGATCCGGGAGCTGCCACTCGTCAAACGCCGCCGCATAGAACCGCCCCGTCGAAACATCGACCCAGGCGAGTCCAACCCGGCGAGCCGCCGGCTTCGAACTGTGGCTGGGGTCTGTGACCCCGGTCGTGGCAGTCGATTTGCGGCCGGGGTCACAGACCCCAGCTACAGGCGGCGTCACCGCCGCCAAGTAATTACTCGCCTGTGGGTCCAGCAGCGCATCATCCGTCACCGTCCCCGGCGTAACGATCCGCGTCACCTCGCGCTTCACTAGGCCCTTGGCCAGCTTGGGGTCTTCCACCTGCTCGCAGACTGCCGCCCGATGCCCGGTCGCGATAATCTTCGCCAGGTACGAATCGAGCTGATGGTGCGGAAACCCGGCCATCGGCACCGGATCCTCGCCCTTGTCGCGGCTGGTGAGCGAAAGGCCCAGCACGCGGGCCGCAGTCTTCGCGTCGTCGAAGAACAGCTCGTAGAAGTCGCCCATGCGGAACAGCAGCAGCGCTTCCCCGGCCATCCGCTTGGCCTCGTGGTACTGCTGCATCATCGGCGTGGGCGAACCGGCGGGCATGAACGCACGACTCCTGACGTGTCGCGTTCATGCTAGCAGAGCGGAGAGTCAAGAGTCCAGAGTCGAGAGCCGGAAGGCTTCTGGCTCTTGACTCTCGACTCTTAGCTCTCGACTCTTCCTACTGCACTAATTCCTCCACCTCATTGATCGCATTGAGATCAATCTCGCCGCGATCCTCCAGCGCTCGAATCACGTCGACAATCTCCTGCTGCTTCGCTTCGACGACGCTGCGCTTTGCCGGACCCAGATATTCCATTTCTTCGCGCAATGTCTCCGCCGCCCGCTCGGACATGTTTTTGAGAATCTTCTCCTTGAGCGTGTCGCTCGCGCCCTTGAGCGCCATGGCCCACTGGCTGGTCTCGACGTTCTTGAGCACCGTTTGGATGTCCTTGTCGCTGAACCGGCCGATGTCCTCGAACACGAACATCAGCCGGCGTATCTCGTCCACCAGTTCCGCGTCTTCCTGACCGAGACTTTCCAACAGCGCCCGTTCCGTGGCGCGATCGGAAACATTGAGCATCTCGGCCACCGCCTCGACCCCGCCGGCCCGCTCAAAGCTCTGGCTCATCACGCTCGACATGCGTTTTTCCAGGCCCTTCTCCACCTCGCGAATGATCTCCGGGTTCGTGCGGCCCATCGTGGCGATCCTGCGCACTACCGCCAGCCGCCGCGATTCGGGCAGGCCCGCCAATATCTCCGCCCCGAAATTCGCCGGCAAATGCGACATGATAAGCGCGATCGTCTGCGGATGCTCGTCGATGATGTACGTTAGCAAATTCTGGCTATCGACGTGCCGCAGAAAGCCGAACGGCGTGGCTTCGATCGATTGGCGGATGTTATTGAGGGCCGCCGCGGCCTTTTCCCCAAGCGCCTTCTGAATGAGCGACTTGGCCAGCTCCAGCCCGCCGCCGCGGCCGCCCATCGAGGGGTTGGCCTCGGTGAACTCCTTGATGACCCGCTCCTGCTCGTCGGACGAAATCTGCCGCGCCCGGGCAATCTCGATCGACACCTGCTCGACCTGCTTGGGCTCGAGTTTCGCCATCAACTGGCCCGCTTCCTCTTCGGGCAGCGTCATCAGAAGAACGGCCGCGTTGTGGATGTCGGACATAGCGTGACGAGTGCTGCCATCAGGGAGACGGTGCCGCTGGCGCCGCTTGGCGCGCAGCCCTATCGTGCGGCATATCGACACGAAGCACGTGATGACTTGAGAAGAACTGCCGGTCGCGTGAACTTTACAACTAGCATCACCGATGAATCATCCAAGCCGGCGGCTAGCCGTCGGCGTCGGCGGCAAGCCGCCGGCTTGGATAGACGGATCAATCGCAAACCCACCGCCAAACGCCAACCTGCCCGTCACACTCGTCCACCTCGAGTTGCAAGCCCTCCAACCTCCCGCCCGCCTGCTCGAGCGCCAACTGCAGTTGCATCCCGATGTGTCGCGCCAGCATCTCCGCCGTCGTATTGGCGACCGGCAACAGCCGACAATCACCGCTCGGAAACATCCACCGCCGATCTCCCCAGGTAGCCGTCACTTCCCGGCCGTCGTCCGTCACGCGAATCTCTGGATGCTTTGTCGGCAGTAGCACGTAATGGTCCAGCACCGCAACAATCTCACGCAGTTTGTCGCGCACCAGCAAGAAGTCGATTACCAGTTGGTTGGCATCGAGCGGCCCGCGCACTTCCGCAGCGACGTGATAATTGTGCCCGTGCAGCCGCTCGCAAATCCGATCGAACGTGATGAAATGCGCCGCGCTGAAAACATGCTCGGCTTTGGCAATCCGGACGTGAAAAGATTCCGACATGGAAAGCGCCGCTATTGTGCTACCTGAGAACTTCCCAAGCCGACGGCTAGCCGTCGGCTTGGATTTGCTTCTTTCAACTCCACGCGACCTTTGTCCAGTCTAATCGCCCCTCGCGCAACAGCACAAACAGTCCGGCCGCGACAAAATCGGCCGACGTGCCCGGATTGCGCCGATTTCCATCGGCCCGTAGCCAGCCGTCGAGCTCGACGACCGCTGCTTCATACGCCGCCTCGCCCGGCAAACCAGCGGCCAGCACGACCGCCGCGCGTTCGCGAGATTCCACGGCCAACGGCACGCCGCATTTGCGGGCGATAAGACTATCCGGATGACGTGCCATCTGCCGCAGATGCGCATGCATGATCGCCGGACTTAGGGGCCAGCCACTCGATACGCCTGCGGCGATCCACATCGCCGGGCCGCTGAAGACGTCGGCGAACTCGATGACATACTGCCGCGCGACCAAATCCCGATCCGCCGCCAACCGCATTACGTCCACCAAAGTTAAATCGGCCGGCACGTCTGCGTGTACGTCGGCGTCCTTTACTTCACCCAATCCGCCCGCCGACGACAGCCGAATCGCTTCGTACACGAGCCGGGTGTCCTCGTTCGTCAATTTTTCGAGCACGCCGTCAATTCCGTCCGCTAGATTGATGTCGCTCGGCACGACCGCCAGGGGCGCGAAGAGCAGCAACGTGCCCAGGTTTGTATTCGTGCCGACGGCGGCGCGCGTCGCGCGCACCGCCTCGAGAACCGCTGTGCCAACGCCCGCTGCACACGCGCGCTGCAACGCTGGCCCAATCGCCACGGCCGACGCGACGAAATCTGCGTAGGTCAGGTCCGCAAAACTGGCTCCCGGATGCACGTTCCCCGGCTTCCGCGCCGTCGCCTCGTAGATCGAGGCCAATGTCGCCGCGACACCCACGGGAAGCGCTGAAAAGTTTGCCAAATCGGGCCTCATGAAAATGCCGAGACTGATCTAACCACAAAGGCACGAAGAGCACGAAGAACGAATATCTTGTGCATCACGCAGCAGCACTGTATTAGCCAGAACTGAGCTGAACATTCGGATCATTTTGAAGTGAGATTCCGAACTTCGTGTCCTTCGTGCCTTCGTGGTTCATCTTCTGGTATTGCTTTTAGAAACGCCTCCACGATTGCCAGCGACTCCTCGGGCGTGTCTTCGACAACCCAATGGCCGACGTCCGGCAACCGGTGCATTTCCGCCCGCGGCCAGAATTCAACAAAGCGCTCCAAGCAATCGGGTCGGAAACACCAGTCACGCATTCCCCAAATCAAACAAATCGGCCGATCGGCAAACGTCGGCAGCTTGCGCTCGATCTCCGCGAGGGTTTCCCGAGTGTCCGCAGTGGCCGCGTCCGCCGCGGCGGACGCGGATTCGAGTCTCGGAGAGACTCGTCCACGTGGGCTTGGAATGTCCTTCGCGAATCCATACACGGCCCGGCGGTTGGCCCACGAGTCGTACGGTGCTAGGTAACCCGCCGCAATCGCGGGATCAAGCCGCGTGCGGCGAGCCAGCGTCATCCGCAATGCAGCCAAACTAAACAGATTTGCTCCCTGCACCGCCAGCCTGCCAATCACCGGCACGCGGCACGCGCGAATCCGCCACGGAATATACCGTGGCGGAAAAGCGCCCGTGTTGAAAAGCACGATCCGCTCCAGCCGTTCCGGCATGCGGAGCATTGCTCCCAAGCCGATCGCGCCGCCCCAATCCTGGGCGACGAGTGTCACGCGCTCGAGCGCAAGTTTATCGACCAGCGTGCAGAGATTCTCAATGTGGTCATTTAACGAGAAGTCTTGCTGAGGCTTGTCACTCAAGCCGCAACCCAAGTGGTCCGGTGCGATGCAGCGATACCGTGGCTGCAACGACTCAACAAGCGCCCGCCAATGAAACGACCACGTCGGATTGCCGTGAACGAATAAGAGTGTCGAGGGCTCAGCGAGATCGACGCCCAACGGCTCACCGCGACCGGGATTTCCCGCCCCGCCCGGCCCTTCATCCAAATAATGCATCCGCCCGCCCGGCAACTCGGCCCAATGCGACGCGAACGGATAAATCCGCCGCCAGTCCGCCGAATCGTTCTGAGACACCTGAGACATATAGGATACTGGATGCTGGCTGCTGGATGCTGGATACTTGATGTTGAACGGTTGCGGCGTACCGCCAGTACCCAGCATCGGGGCCGAGGACGGCCCGGCTCGCTGCATCCAGCATCCAGCATCCAGCATCCAGCATCCAGTCCCCATGGCCAGCCTTACCGTCGAAAACTACGCCAAAACGATCTATCTGCTGGCGCAGCAGACCGGGGCCGACGCCGTCGCCACCGGCCAGATCGCCACCGCGCTCGGCGTGCTCCCCGGCACGGTGACGAGCATGCTCAAAACGCTCGACGAGAGCTACTTGGCTACCTATACGCCATACGAAGGCGTGCGTCTTACGCCGGCCGGTCGGGCACTGGCTCTGCGCATGTTGCGGCGTCATCGGCTCATCGAGCAATTCCTGAGCCAGACGCTCAACCTCACTTGGGATGAAGTGCACGAGGAAGCCGAGCACATGGAGCACGCGGTGAGCGACGCGCTCGTCGACCGCATCGACGTCTACCTCGGCCATCCCGCCACCGACCCGCACGGCGACCCCATCCCGCAACCCGACGGCAGCATGGCGGCCGCGGCCGACCGGCCGCTTGCTCAGTGCAAGGTTGGCGAGCGATTCCGCGTGGCCCGCGTCACCGATCAGTCGCCCGAGTTTTTGCGTTACCTTTCACAAGCCGGTCTGGAGATCGGCGCCCAGGGCTCCCTCGTCAGCAACGACCTCTCGCGCGATAACATGACGATCGAAATCGCCAACCAAAATAAAACGCTCTCCCGCGACGCCGCCGCGAAACTCATGGTGCGATAGAGTCAAAAGTAATATTCCAAATGGATCGAAGCCCGATAATCTCGTGGTGGGTGAAGCCATGCCCCGCGCCATTGCAAATCCGAATTCTGGCTCTCGACTCTTGACCCTCGACTTATTCCAGCCTTTGACGCCCAGCCCGGCCCCGCGTACAAATAGTGTGCGGCGCGAAACGCCGTCAGCGCGATCTCCGGTGAGGGGCCTCTGCAATGGGGGCCTTGCGAACCTGGTCAGGGTGGAAACACAGCAGCCATAAGCTCGTGTCTCTTTGTGTGGGGGCCTCTCACCGGCGATCGAAGCGGTCGGAGATTGCAAAATGCAAAATGTGTAACAGTTTAGCCGTTTGTAGTTGATCTTGGGTAACAGTTTAGCCGTTTGTAGTTGATCTTGGTGATTTATGGGGACGTGGATTATGACGTTAGGCATTCTGGAATTGCGAGTCTGCCAACGTGATGGCC
>JAKEIB010000122.1 GCA_022614705.1 Planctomycetota bacterium
CCACACCACATAGTCGGCCGCGTCGACCACGCCATCCTCGTTGAAGTCGCCGGGAAGATCTTCCGCCGGCATCAAATGGTAAATGATGGTCACATTATCCACGCGACTCGTTCCGCCCGTCATGACAGCTCCGCCATTTGCCGAAATGGTCGACATGTCGACCAGGCGCAGAAACAGCGTCGGTTGATCGTCGAGTGCCGCGATGCTGCTCAGATCGAATTCATAAAAGTGTTCGACAAGATGAGTTGTTAAGTTCCAGGTCGGGTTCGGCGCGGCGTTGGCCAGAACTGAGTACGTGATGCCCGTGTCGATAAACGTGCCGGCGCCGGTGGTGCTGTAGAAAATTCCCCAGTCCCTCGGCCCCGTGTTGCTGCTGGTGTGGTCGAGCTCGAGGCTGATGTCCTGGTACCCTTCGGTGCTGACCTGGAACTGGTAATAATCGCCCACGGCCCAGTTCGTCGAGCTGAAAGATTCGGCCGAGCCATTGCCGGTTGGATTGCTGTACGTTGTAGCTCCCGCGTGAAAACCGAGTGCCGAACCGGTTCCCACTTCGGGGGCGTGCGGACCGGCCGTCGTTGGAATACTTGTCTCAAACGTCCACTGCGCCGCGACGACTGGCGGCCCCGGCGCGTTGCACGAGTCAACGCAGTAGTTCACCGGGATTTGTATCGATGCGTTGCCGGCTTGTTGGCTGGTGCTCAGGAGCGTGATGGTGCCCGTCTTGGAGCCGGGCGTCGAGGTGTCGAGCGTCACGAAGTGCGTATTGCCGCCGCCCAGGGCCGTGTCCACCTGATTCAGAAAGCTGCCAGACACGCTTCCAGACGTGGTGAGGGAGTAGGTCAGTTCATCGGCACCGAGAGCGACTGCGACCGGGGCGCTGTTGCTCACCATGACGTCGAGGTTGAACGACTGGCCCACGTTAAGCGTGGCCGGCACCATTCCCGCAACGGCTTCCATGATGGCCGGGAGCTGAAAGTCGGCGACGACTGGTATGTGGTCGGAGACCGTATGGAGCGCGTCGAGGATTTGCGGCTTGGTGTACGACGTCACGCCGTTGAAAACGTAGGTATTACTCGGGTCGTTGATGTTCTCGTTGAACGTGCTGCCGTTGTTGCCGAAGGCGTGGTAGGAGTGCGCGAGGCCCGACATGCCGGGGACGGTCGGACCGAGGTAGCTCAGCCCGTCGCCGTCGAGAAACTCGCCGGTAGCGAGCTGAAAATCGAACCGATCGTCCATGCCGCCGGTCGTCAGTCCGCCGCAGCTCGACAGGCAAGGCGCCTGCGTGTGGATATCCGCGAAAGAGGCGTTGTTATTCCAGCTGCCGAGTCGATCGATTGGATCGTTTGCCTGACCGGCGCCTGGGGCGATGAGCGTTTGGAACGCCGCTTCGCTGCTCGATTGCATGTTGAAGTCGCCGACGTAAATTGCGTGGGCGCCTTCGCCGAGCGCGTCGGATCCATACGTGGCATCGTTTCGAATCGAGCTCGCTTCAATATTTCGCCGATCAAGATCGCTCGTGCTGGAACCGGCTTTGTAGTGATCGTTGTAGGCATAGAAATCGGCGGTTGCGCCGTAACCCACGGGACGCAGCTGGTAACGCATCGTCGAACGGGCCTGATTCGAGCCATTCACCGTGCCGAAGCGGTTTTCGGCAATCAGCTCGACGGTTTGGGTGTTGTAGACAATGGTCGGGCCGCCGGCCTGGCCGTCGGGAGCGCTGGTAGCCGCGTTCAGGCTGCCGCGAGCATAGGGAGTTGGCGTCGCGACGGTGCCGTAGATGCCGTTCAGCAAATCGACGAACGATTGGGTCGACACGGCATTGGAGAACTGCTCCTGTAGCAGCAGCACGTCGATCGGCCGGGCGATGCCGTTGATCGACTCTTCGCCAATGGCCGTGAGCACGATGTCGCTGCCCGCGCGGGCCGTCTGCACGCCGGGCGACACGTTTCCCGTGGCCGTGTTGTAGCTGACGATGCGCAGTTGGGCCTGCGCAGGCTGGCTCAGAGCTAAGAGCAGGCCCACAAAACCCACGCAGAATTGCAGTTTGCCGCGAACTAGCCAAAAATAGCGAAGCGCCACGTTACCACAACCTCTTTACCCGCCCGCGATCACCAAACCTTCATACTACCAGATGCCGAACCGCGCGTCGCGGAAAAAGTGGCCGGAGTATTTGTAGTCGTCTCGCTCCGCGAGACGCAATTTCCTCTCGCGGAGCGAGAGGACTACGCTTTCTTACCGACCAAACTGTACCACTACCGTGGCCCCGGTTGTCGTTGGGTTTCTACCCTTGCGGCGGACTGCCGTGGGCGCACGAGATGGCTGGTTCATCATGCCCCGCGAAATTCACTCGAACGGCCGAATCGCGGGATTGAGCCGCTTGGCTTGCTTTAGCGCATAGCCGGCCTCGGCAGTCCTTCCTTGCTTCTGCAAAACAAAAGCCTTTGCCGCCAAGACGATGCTCTGATCGGGCGCGGATTGAATTCTGTCCAAGTCGACGCCGGCTACGGTGAAGTTGCCGAGCGCGGCATTTGCGACGGCGCGCTTGGCAATGGCATCGACCGCAAAGTCCGGGTTCAGCCAGCCAGAATCCGCGGCAATCGTCAATTTGTCCAACGCCGCCTGGTAATTGCGCTCGTCGAGCGCAGCCACTCCTTCCTGATAGGCAGCGTTCGCCTCGACGCGACTGACGGAAGTTGTTCCGCCGCCGCAGCCGACAAGCGAAACAACGAGCGCGACTCGGAGACAGTACCGCTGCATGCTGTCGAGCATCAGTATGCGTATTCCACCGTATCGCCGCCGTCGCGGGTGCCCATGGCCCGCCACACGACAAGGTCGATGTTATCGCTGATCGTCGTTACGTGGCCGTCGCCGAATCCCACGTTCACCGCGCCCGGATGTTCGCTCCGCGCTGCGATGATGGCGTGTTCACCTGGCGTATCTGGAATGGAACTCCAGTTTCCACAGTCCCAGCCGGACCAGTTCGGAGGCGCGACATGGTTGTACTCAGTTGAGTCGTAACCGGCAAAGGGCCAGCCGTTGGACCAGTCCTCCTCGGGCAGCCATGAGCCGGTGCCAAAAAAGTTGAACGTGTCCACCTGTGGCTGATAGTTCGCGCAGTCGCGGAATAGCTGCTCAATGGGCACGATGCCGTCCGTGCGATTCGGCCAGGTGATAATCTCGGCCTTGGTGGGCAGGGCCGACGTGGGTTGCCCACTCCCCTTGATCCTCTCGGAGAAGAATGCCGTCTTGGCAATTCCGTCGGTGAACTGGCCGGGTTTCAAGCCGTCTCCAGCCGAAAACGCGCCGTTTCCCAATACGGGAAAACCTTGCGCGTCGAGCGTATCGTGCGTCGTTTGTTTGCTGGACGCCTCGGCGCCGCCGTAGGGCGTCGAGCCGCCGAAATTGTAGCGGTAGTTGTTCTCCGAAACGATGCGCCCGACGTTCGTATCGCTCGGACAGAGAAACAACGCTTCGGCCGTGGCGTAAGCTTGATAGTTGAAATTGACCGGCGTACCGCCCTGCGTCATTTGCTTCTGGTGCGGTACGCTGAAATCGATCAAGTCATACACGACTTGATTTTCCATGTAGGGCAGGATCCACAGGTGTACCGAGCGGAAGCCGGTAGAACGCGTGGTGTTAAATTGAACCGACCTGTAACTGGTGTAAGTCGCGAGCGGCGTCCCATTCCGTAGCACCCAGTCGGGAAGCTGGCGTCCGGGCGGGAATCTATTTCGTCCGCTTTGGTAATTGAGGACGCCCAGCATGATCTGCTTGACGTGGTTCTGGCACTGCGTGCGCCGCGCCGCCTCCCGGGCGGCCTGAATGGCCGGCAGCAGCAGCGCCACCAGGATGCCAATGATCGCGATCACCACCAAAAGCTCTACCAGTGTGAAACCATGTAGTAGGCACCGGGCACCCGCCGCGGCGGGTCGGCGTGCCGTAACAGCATTGCCAGGATGCCATGATTTCTTATTGGGGTCGGCGGACGGCACACGGAGTGTACCTGCTACAGAGCTAATACCGTCGCGCAGCTGTCGATATTTCGTGGACATGGATCGAACTCCCACTCCAGAATCGCCTGCTAGGTCGCCAGATAAGGAGGTCAGGCTTTTAGCCCGACAGAAACCGCGAGCAAGTCAGGTCGCCACAGGCGACTCGCCGGGGCGAGCTGGAAAGCCTGACCTACAGCCTAAACTATTTCACGCGTCCACGTAGATTATAAAAATCCGGCCGAGAATTGCCACTCGTTTTGGGTATGGGTAGTGGTCCAGTTCGCCTAATTCTGCATCGTGTCATTCCGAGGTCCGCCGAGGAATCAAGCCAGACCCCTCGGCGGACCTCGGGGTGACAGAAGCAAACTGTACCACTACCTCGTTTTGCTGAAAGTCAGACGCCTTCTACCCAGCGGTTTACGCGCTGATCTGCCTATCCCATTTTGGTTCCTTTGGTCGCAGTTCCCCCGGTTTTTCTTGTGAAAGTTTTGTTAAAAACTGTCAGAATCCTTGCATCCCGCGCGGCATCGGCATAGGCTGACAGTTTGGGGATTGCAGCGGATTTCATCTCAGGCACGTCGGTGGTATTTCACAGGCTTTGAGTCTTGCAAAGGGAGCTACTGATGAAGCGCATGGTTCTTGTTTTGTCTACGCTCGTTGCGCTGGCCGCAATGCCGTTGGCGGCGAGCGCCGCGGATCTGATCGCGTACTGGAATTTCAACGATTTGGCGATTACAACCGCTGGACCGCCGGGCAGCTCACCTGCCCACCCCACATTGATTGGCGCCACCACGGGGACCGGCACGTTGAGCCTCACGGGCTTCGCGGGAAACATTGACGACTTCACCGGCACGAGCGTCAATTCAATCCCAGTGAACACTCCGGGCGAAGAGTCGCTGACGCTCATCCCAGGCACCGGGTTGCCAGGCAATGGCGGTTATCTCCAATTTGAATTCTCGATGACCGGCTTGAGCAACCTCGGAGTTTCTTACGCAACTCAGGGCACCAGCTCCGGTTTTAACAGCAACCAGTGGTCTTACAGCACCGACGGCACGATCTTTACCAACTTCGAGTCGCCCGTCGTGCCGGCAACCGCGTATTCGCTGACCGGGCCGTTGGTCACTTCTGGTTTGGACAACGCGGCGACCGCCTACCTGCGATATACCGTCAACGGTGCGACAGGCACCGGCACCGGTAACAATCGCATCGATAACATTCGGTTGGAGTCGAACGCCTCGCCGCCGCCGCCACCCAATCCGGCCACGCTGCCGCAGCCGGGGGACATCGTTTTTGGGCTCAACAACAGCAACGCAACAAGAACGCTGGAATTAGTGCGTGGCCCGGCCTCGGCGAGCGGCGGCGTCAAGCACCCCGGTCCCTGGTCGACCACGGCCTTCATTCAATCGGTTGAGTTCGACAATTTGGATGGGCAGACCCACAACTCCGAAGGCAACCTCTTAGGCGTCGATTTCGGCATCGCGGCCAACGGCGGCATCATCTATAACCTTGCCACCCAGGGCTCGATCCCCGCGCCCGCTGGACAGGCGATCGGCAATACCCGCGCCGCGCCCAATAATATCGGGCACGACGGCAGCCTTACCCTGTCTCGGCTGGCGGGTCTATCGGTCAGCCCCGACAACACCAAGATTGCTGCTGTAGGCTTCGAAGCCGGAACCGTGATCGTGTACGACTACACGGCCGGCGATACGTTGGGTGCCGGAGCAGCGCTGGCCAACGGCCGCCAGACCCCACCCACTCCCTTATCGATACTGGTTGCCGGGAGCACGCAGGGGACAGCTTGGCGCGATAACAATACAGTTTTGGCGTTTTCGAGCTTTGGCGACTTGTATGAAGTTGAGGCCACCACAATGACGCCCGCATATCAGGTCACCGCTACCACCGATGCTGTTTTCGGAACGCCCTTTATCGGCAGCAATTTCGCGGCGATCGCCTACAATCCGGATGTCTCGCCCTACGTGTATGCCCTCTACAGCGGGTTCAGTACGAGCGCGGTGCCAAATTCACAAACCAAATTGTACGTCTTCGATCCTGGCAATGAATACACCCAGGTCGCCGACATCGACCTGAGCACGACGTCCCAGACAGGCCGTGAAATGGCTTTGGACGAGGATGGGAACCTGTTCATCAGCGGGTTCGACTCCACGATTACGTTCATCCCCGCCAGTGAAGTCCTTAACCCGGCCATGTTAACGGACAACTCGTCGGTGTTCTGGTACCAGTCCACGTCCGCCGCCACTTCGTTCGTCGGTATGGACATCGGCTTCTCAGCCGGAATTCCCGGCGATTACAACGGCGACGGCAAAGTGGACCAGGCCGACTACGCTCTGTGGGCTAAAGACCCGGACTCCTACGGCGGTAATCCGGGCGGGTACAACACGTGGGTGCAGAACTTCGGCGAGCCGAGTGCCGGCGCCGGTGGCGGCAATGGCTCCGTGCCCGAGCCGGCAAGTATCACGATGCTGGCCATCGGCCTGGCGGCCCTGTGCTTCCGACGCCGTAGTGCTTAGATAGTCAGGTGACAGGTGTCGGATTTCTGACACCGGACACTTGACACCTACTTTGCTCGAAAGACACCAGCCCAAGGCTTCGAAAGATGCCTTGGGCTGACTTTTGTAGTCGTCTCGCTCCGCGAGACGCAATTTCCTCTCGCGGAGTGAGAGGACCACTCTTTCTTATCGTGCAAACTGTACTTGGGCTATTTGTTTTTGACTCGCCGCAGCGGCAGCGGCATAATGCTTGGGCTTTCTGGAGGCCCAACCATGAATTCGCGCATCCGCTGCCGTTTCATTTGCGTACAACCAATTTCAAAACCGTGCTGTCATCCTGAGGGAGGCTCGGCGACCGAAGGATC
>JAKEIB010000123.1 GCA_022614705.1 Planctomycetota bacterium
CCGTTTCCAGAATCCTCCGACCCTAACCAACTGAAACTGTTCGACTTATAGCCGGACACTACTGAATTCGAATACATATGTCTTTGGTCAAGTAGAGCCGCTTTCGCAAAACTTCGTTCTCAAAGTACGGCGTGAACTGGTACTGCGGCATTTACGGTATTCTAGCCGTACGGCGTTTCTTCGTCATCTCTCTGTACAACGCGGATAACCGTCATGACCGGCCATCTGCGTTCTCGAAACGCGCCGTACGTTGACCGGCCTCTACCCGTGACGTAGATATTTGGCGACAGAACTGCGCTCGCGTTGCCTAGCGCAGTAGCCGCGCTGCAACGCATCGCCGGGGGGTCCGCGACGCGTGGCGTCGCAGCTATTGGAGCTAAGAAGAGAACTGATTCGCAGGATGCGGTATTGAAACGGAACAGAACGCAAGACGTGCCATGACCAAACCGCAACTGCTGCTGGTGGACGACGATCGCCAAGTGCTTGAATCGATGGCCGATTGGCTGCGCGGCCAGGGATACGAGCTGGAAACGTCCACGGGTTACGTGGACGCGCTCGATCACTTGCGTCGCAAGACGTTCGAGCTCGTGCTGGCCGACGTCCGTCTGCGCGACGGCGATGGATTCGATCTGCTCGAACAATGCCGGCGCAATTGGCCCGGCGCGCAAGTCGTTCTGATGACGGGCTACGGCACACCGGACGGGGCGATTGAGGCGATTCGCGCCGGCGCGTTTGATTACATCACCAAGCCGCTCATCGATAACGAACTGTTGATGACCATCGAGCGGGCCATTTCGCAACGCACCGTGCAACGCGAAAACGACAACCTGCGGGCCCAGCTCGATCGCCACTACGGCATGGACAACATCGTCGGTCGCGACCCGCGGATGCTGAAAGTGTTCGAGATGATCGGCAGCGTGGCCGATACGCGAGCCACGGTGATGGTCACCGGCGAAAGCGGCACCGGTAAATCGATGATCGCGCGGGCCATTCACCGCCGCAGCAGCCGCTCCAAAGGACCATTTGTCGAAGTGGCCTGCGGCGCGCTGCCGGAAACGCTGCTGGAAAGCGAATTGTTCGGCCACGTCGCGGGCGCGTTCACCGGCGCGGCGGGCGAGAAGATGGGCAAATTCCTGCAAGCCGATGGCGGCACGATCTTCCTAGATGAGATCGGCACCGCCAGCCCGGCCATGCAAGTGAAACTGCTCCGCGTGTTGCAGGAGCTCAAGTTCGAACAAGTGGGCGGCACGAAAACGTTTGAAGTCGACGTACGCGTGGTGCTGGCCACGAACGAAGATTTGTCGCGGGCGGTCGCCGAAGGACGCTTCCGCCAGGACCTGTACTATCGCGTGAACGTGATCAACATCGAGCTGCCGCCGTTGCGCAGCCGCGCGAGCGACGTCCCAATGCTGGCGAACAGCTTTCTCGAACAAGTTCGCGAAGACTCGCGTCGTGAGGTGACGGGCTTCGCCGACGATGCGATGGCGACGCTCGAGCGCTACCATTGGCCGGGCAACGTCCGAGAGTTGCAGAACGTCGTCGAGCGGGCCGTGCTGCTGGGCAAAGGTCCGATCATCACCGTAGCCGATTTGCCGATGGAAGTCCGCGGCTCGGGCGGCGTGGTGGTTAGCGCGCCGATCGGCCAAAAGACGCTCAAGGAAGCGCTGGAGGGTCCGGAGCGGCAGATCATCCGCGAAGTGCTCGAATCCAACGGCTGGAACCGCAACATGACGGCCGACCAGCTCGGTATCAATCGCACGACGCTCTACAAGAAGATGAAACGGCTGGGTCTCGAAGACGGCCGCGTCGGCGTGATGTAAACGCGCGCGAAAAAGTAGCGGCGCAATTGAACGGTGAAGGTCTAGCTGGATTCGCAAGGATTCAGCCGATTTCTGAAGTCCTGCGACTTCAGCTACTTCGCGCTCGACGCTTCCTCGGTAGTCAGCGCAGCCGGTTCGGCAGGCTCTTCCGCGGGAGCTTCCTCAGTTTCTGCAGCGCCCTTCGGTTCTGTGTCGGAGGCAGTCGTGTCGCTCGCTGCCCCGGCATCCTTCACGGTGTCGCCGGCCTTTGCACCGCCGCCGTAAACTTGAGACAGCGCCTTGTCCACGACGGGAATGAATTCCCGGGCGAATCGCAGGCACGGGCTCTGCTCGGACGTTTCCATGTTGTCGCGCATCTGGCTCGTGAAGTACATCTTGTATAGCGCCCGCGTGTTGCCGAAATACCAGCGCGCGTTGGATGGCGCTTCCCACACAACTTTCCCCTCGTGCTTTTCATCCTCGGTGTTGAACCACGTCCAGAAGACGCGAATCAGCCGCCTGCCCGTGATGTCCTCGCGAAAAAACGTATTTGTCAAGAACGGAACCTGGGTTCCGCCGTCCATCTCCATCGGGTAAAGCGAGTTTTCTCTCGCCCGCGCGGCGAAACCAGAGCTGCGATAGCAGATGTCCGGCGTGTGGGCCGAAATCGCGCGACCATGTCCCACGATGAGCCACAGGTCCACAACTTCGTTCGTGCGAACATTGCGGAACTGGCGCGACACGGCGCCAACAGCGCCGGCCGTCTGACGCACGGCTTCGTCGATGGGCATGTCCGTGCCGTGCCAGTCGCCGATGTTCATGGGAATGTTTTTCAACAGCTCGGCGCGCTGCTCGGCAGTGACGTTCGCGCCGGAAAGGCGGTCGGTCATCCGCACTTGGATAATAGTCAGGCCGACAATGAGCAACACGCCAACGGCAATCGGCAAATAACGAGTCATCGAGAGAAAGCCTCAAGGGTTTGGCACGGGGCGCCTGCTAGTGCCGGCTGGCGACCATGGGCGCAGCAAAAAAGGGCGACCCCACGTCACTGCGGGTGATGCCGCGCCAAGTTAACAATCAAGGCCCGCGCGGGAGTGTTCGGTGCGGAGACCAGCCTTTTCCTCACGGTAGGCTGATGCCCGAAAAGTGTCAAGGATGCGGCGCCCGCCGGCCAGTGAATGCACGACGCGACCGGCAAAGTTCGCACAACCGGCTGCTGCCAGAGCTAAGTAGATCAGGCTGTGCCTGACTGATTCGACGACGGTCAGGCACAGCCTGACCTACGCGATTGTTAATTCGACCAGTTCGCCATCGCTATCGGCATCGCGGGC
>JAKEIB010000124.1 GCA_022614705.1 Planctomycetota bacterium
GGCGACTTTGACAATCGTAAAACCACCCTTCTTGCAGAGTTCACCAGCGCGGAGGATACAGGCGTCGGTGCCTTCGATGGCCTCGACCGCCACCACGGCGCGGTCTTTCACGCAAACGCTCTGGCCGATGTCGAGGCGGCCCAATTGCTTGGCGATGTCCCAGCCGAACTCGATATCCTTCTCCTGAGTGGCCGATGGCGGCCGGCCGGCAATGTTCCCGGCTTGCGCGAGCAGCTCGGGAGCGAAATCGGTGGCCGGGTGAAACACAATTCCCTCGGCGGCAAAGGCGTCCGTCAGCGCCCCGAGCAGCGTGTCGTCTTTATTGTCGTGCCGGTGCGTAATGAGGTAATGATAAAACGTCTTGATAAACGTCCAATCGGGCAAATGCCGCCACCAGAGGCCGGGCTGATACATCAGCACCTTATGAAACTTACCGGCCATCGTGGCTTCGCGCACGCCGCAACGGCGGAAGAATTTGATCGCGCCGCCGAGACTTCCCCAGCCCACCCACTGAAACTCATGGCAAATCGCGCGGAGCTCCGGATCGGCGTGATCGGCCACGCCGATGCAACTGACGTGATAATCCTGGCGCCGCAGCGCCTCGGCCACGAGCACGGGAAATCGGCCCCAAGCCGCGAGCAGGCCAATTCGACGTTCTGCTGACCCGTGTGCCACTGCTTGCGGAACTCCCAAGGGCGATGACAAATCAGAGAGCACTGCTCGCCGTAGACCGATTACATTCGTTGGAAGGCAAGCAGTGCCGCCCACGGTTTAAACATTCTTTCCTGAGCCGCGAGGTCGCCGCGGCGACCACACAGATCATGCTGCTTGGTCGGATTCAAGTGGTTTTTGACTGTCGCCGATCGCGGTTTGCAGCTCGGCAATTGCCCGCCGCATGGCCTTGAATTCCTGTCGCATTTCGGGGAGTTTCGCGACCGCCGCCAGCTTGAGCTTCTGTTCCCGCTCGGGCGTGGCGGGGATGCCCAACATCGCAGCGCCGTCGGGCACGTCGTTGGTGATGCCGGCCATCGCGCCGAGCCGCGCGCCGGCGCCGATATGCACATGGTCGCGCAGTCCCGCCTGGCCGCCGATGACCACATAGTCACCCGTCGTCGTGCTGCCGGCGATCCCCACTTGCGCGCAAATGAGATTATGCCGACCGATGCGGCAGTTGTGCGCGATCTGCACGAGGTTGTCGATCTTGGTGCCTGCGCCGATCGAGGTTGCGCCGTAGGTGCCGCGGTCGATCGTCGTGCCCGCGCCGATTTCCACGTCGGCATCGATCCGGACGTAACCGAGCTGGGCCGACGGCACGTGCCGCCCACCGACCTGCGAAAAACCGAAGCCATGCGCGCCGATGACCACGCCACCATGGAGAATGCAGCGATCGCCAATTATGGTGTTCTCATACAGCACGACGCCGGGGCCGACCGTCACGTTGCATCCAATCGCGCAGTCAGGCATGACATGTGCGCCGGGAAAAATTGTCGTGCCGTCGCCGATCTGGCAGTCTTCGCCGATGGTGGCGCCCGCATGAATACACACGCCTTTGCCCCAGCGTGCCGACGGACTCACGATCGCTCTGGGGTGAATGCCAGTTGCGGCGTGCTGGCGCGGCGGGCGGAAATGAACGATGATGCGGGCAAATGCGGCGTGTGCGTCAGCGACGACGATCGCCGCCGGCCAATCGCAGGCGACATTCTCGGGCAGCACGACGGCGGTCGCCTGCGTCGCCGCCAAACGCTTCACCCGGTCCGCGTGATCCACCAGCGTGATTTGCCCCGCTACGACTTCGCCGAGGACAGCGGCGCCGTGGATCACTGTTGCCGAGTCACCCCGCGCCTGCCCGTTAACCAGCGTGGCCAGTTGACCCAACGTCGTTGTTTGCTCGTTCATGGTTGCCGCCTTCGTGTCTGAATGGAACGGTCATTAGACTAATGGGGGTTCGCGATGTTAGCGGCACCGGGGTATTTCGGCAAGATCAGCTATCGCTTGACCGCTAGCTGCCGTTCGATTGCAACGTGTTCTCACGTTCTCCAGATTTTCACTGCCTATGTTCAAAATCGTGGGGCGTTCTCGGTCGCATCGAACTTGAAGAATGCGTCTAAGGTTATGCTTCAACTGTCCAGATTTCAGGAGGCGGCGCGCCGCGACGGTGGCGTCAGCCGGCGGCTGTTCCTCACGTATGCGGCCGGCCTTTCCGCGATTCAGATGTTAGACCAACGGGCGACGGCGCGAACGCGTCGCGTTGGTTTTCCGGCCGATCCATTCAGCGTGGGCGTGGCGAAGAATGCCGCTCGGCTCGCGGCACCTACTTGTTCGCCAAGAGCGCCATCGCCTGCTCGAATTGGGCCTGCAATCGCAAGAAGTCGCGCCGATCGCCGCGATCCGGGTGTAACTGCTTGACTTTACGTCGGTATGCGGCCAGGACGTCGTCGGCCGTGCAGGGAAGCGTCAGGCCCAGCGCCAGGATGCACCGCGGCGTATCCTTGCGGACCCACTCCGGCAGCTCTGTCCGATACCCTGCGATCACGACCAGCGCCCGACGCAGTGAGCGGAGGTAGGCGCGGATATCGAGCACCATGCACACGTAGCCCAGCGCAGCCAGCCCGAACGCCAACGCGAGATACCCGCTGGTGACGGTCGAATCGATTCCATCCGGCCAGGACGGAATACGAGCTGCA
>JAKEIB010000125.1 GCA_022614705.1 Planctomycetota bacterium
CAGCAGATCGATCCCATCACCGGCCAAACCCTGCAGCTGAATTCGGAAACCGGCGAGTACGAACCAGTCGACGAAGCGGCGGCACCAGTTACCGAAGACGGACCATCCGATGAAGGCCGAGCCAACGAAGATGCGGCCGACGCACCTGATACCCCAGCACAGCAACCCGACGATGCTCCGCCGGCTGAAAACAATGTGATCGATGCGGCTCCCGCCGATCCCAGTGCCGATACGACCAAAATTGGAGAGTCGAATGAAGTTTTCAGGGAGTTTCAAACCGGGCTCCCGCTTAAACCGGATAAGAACGGGCAGTTTCCGCACACTCGGCTGGGCGGCAGCCCGGCCGCGCCGTTCATTGTCGGCGGTTTTTCCAGCCGTCACGCCGACGGCGTGAACTTCGCACTTGGCGACGGCTCGGTGCGATTCATCGGCGAAAGCGCATCGGCCGGATTACTGGGTCGGCTCGCAAACCGCGCGGACGGACAAACGATCGACGCCAAAGAATGGTAACTGTAGCTGGCCTCTATGAGGCCGGCCGTTTTAACTATGCGCCACGATTGTAGCTGGCCTCTCTGAGGCCGGCCCGAGGCGACATCCCGATTCACCGAGGTCACAGACCTCGGCTACAGTTCGATGAAAGCCAGTTTCCCCCTCGCGTCGCTGGCCTTGCTGATCACCGTCTTCGCGTGCCTCTTGGTATGCGCCGACGTCGAACGCTGGCGCGAGCAATACACCTGGCTTGCGGTCGACTGGCCCTGGCGACTCGTGGCCCTGTTCGGCGGCGCTGCGCTATTCGGGGGACTCATTGGCGTCGGGTTTATGTTCGCGTCTAAATTGCGCTGGCGGGCTCGCCTGCTCGCGCCCGTTGCCGGCATTCTCGCCGGCCAGGTCGGCGTACTGCTCCTCGTCGCGCCTGGACCAATATGGCGAACGATTTTTGCAGTGCTCGTGCTGCTGGGCACTGCAATATTGTTTCGCTTGGGGGCCGAGTAGATTCACCCGTTCGGCATCCAACCGTCGCGATATTCGCGGCTCCACAGCGCCTCGGCCGCCGGGTTATTGACGATGTGCCCGGTCGATGAATCGACCGCCAGCGGCTGCCCGGTGCGGTACGCGATGTTGCCGAGATGGCAAAACATCGTGCTCTTGTGCCCTTCCTCGATGTCCATGTTCAGCGAGGCGCCGTTGCGCACCGCGTCGAGGAAGTTTTGCAAATGCTCCGCGTCGCCGCGGCCCAGCTTTTCGCTCTCCACTGCTTTTCCCGTGGGGTCGTAAATCGTGTAGCCGCTGTCATCGACATAAATCGCGCCGTTTTCTCCACGCAGGTCGATGCCGATTTGACTCTTGTTGTCGTTCCGGCGCGTCCAGCTGATGCCTTCCCACACGAGCAAACGACCATCGCAGTCGTATATGACGGTGCAAGTGTCGGGCGTTTCCTGATCGTCGTCAAACCGCAATTTGGCGCCCCACGCCGTGACCTTCGAAGGGTAGTCAACGCCCAACGCCCAGCGGCAGAGGTCGATCGTGTGCACGCCGTTGTTGCCCAGTTCGCCGTTACCCCAGTGCCAGAAGAAATGCCAGTTGTAGTGGATGAGGTTGTCCTGATACGGCCGCGCGGGCGCCGGCCCCTGCCACAGATCATAGTCCAGCCAAGAGGGCGGCGACGTTTGTTTGCCATGGCCGATTGTCGGGCGATCGGCGAAGTACTTCGAGCCGGCATACAGCACACGGCCAATCGCGCCGTCGCGGACTCGATCGATCATCTTGCGATACAACGGCCCGCTGCGGCGCTGCAAGCCAACCTGCACGACTCGATTCGCACCGCGCGCCGCCGCGATCATCCGCTGGCCTTCGTCCGGCGTGTGGCTGACCGGCTTTTCCACGTACACGTGCTTGCCGGCGGCGCAGGCCAGAATCGTCGCGGCTGCGTGCCAGTGATTCGGCGCCGCGCAGACCAGCGCATCCACGGCCGGATCGTCCAGCACTTTGCGAAAATCCTTAACGCCCTTCGGCTTGCGGCCGCCGTTCGATACGACCTCGTTGATCCCCTTCTCGAGCGCTCGTTCGTCGCAATCGCAGACGTAGGCGAACTCCGCGCCCGCCTGCCCGGCGAATCCTTTCACCAGCTGCGAGCCGCGGTTGTTCGCGCCCATCAGCGCGAGAACCACAGTGTCGTTCGCGTCGGCGGCGCGCGTGCGCCTCGACGTCAAGGCCAGCGTGGCAGCGGTCGCTCCCGCCAGAAACGTGCGTCGATTGAGATTGGCCATAGAAAGCTCCCTTCAACTCTCTATCATCTCTCTCCCTCTCCCTGCGGGATAGGGTCGGGGTGAGGGGACTGCCGGGAAGCAAGGCGCCCTCACCCTGCCCTCTCCCAAAGGGAGAGGGTTAATACACGGTCTTACTTCCCGGCTGCTTCTTGTTCGGCCTTCTGTAGTACGTCCGCAATCGCCACCGGCCCGCCACCTTGCCGCTTGCTTTCGTCGGCCGCGTCCATGAACGCAAAGAGTTCGATCGTTTCCTGGCGACTGACGGGCGACTTGCCGCTGACAAGGAATTCGCACATGACGCGGACTGCCTGGTCGTAACCGGCGAAGCCGTTGCGGTGAACGATGCCATTCATACCATAGGCAGTCACCGAATATCCCGAATTTCCAATCTTCATGCCGCGAAATGAACCGATCCGTCCGTCGCTCCATTTTCCAACCACCAGGCTCGAGGAATCGGTGTCAGTGCGCGCGACCGACTCGCATCCAACGCCCATCACGGTGTACAACGCCTCACAACCGTGCACGCCGTAAAAGTACAAATCGGGATGATGCTCCTCGATGTGGAGCGGGCCGGTCGTTTCGCAGCCGAGTAATTTCCCGAGCGCGGGGTCCTTCGCAATCGACTGCACTTCATCGATAAACCGCAGCGACGACGACGTGAACACCGGCGTATTGGTCGCCTCCGCGTGCCGGAAAATTCTGATCACGTCGGCCAGCGAGCCGGCCGCCGGTTTGTCGATGAACACCGGCTTGCCCCTGGCGACCGCGCGAAACTGCTCCAGATGCGGCCGCCCATCGACGCTTTCAATCAGCACAACATCCGACTGTTCGGCCAATTGCTCCAGCGAGTCGACGATCGCTACCTTCTTCGTGCGGAGTTGTTCGACGAATCCCGCGAGCCGGTCGCGACTGACCGCCATGTCTGGGCTACCGCCGGGGAACGCCACCGTTATCTCAACGTTCGCCATCGGCCCGCTGGCGGCCGGGTTGTTGATCAAATCGGTAAATGCGATCACATGCGAGGTATCGCATCCAACAATCCCGGCGCGCAACACGCCTTGCTCCTTCGCCCCCGCTGCGTCACACGTCGCACAGCATAACACCACAATCATTAATGCCCGCATTTGCAGCAAACCTTCTCCAAAGGGGTGCCATGCCCACGGCTCTGCGTGGGCATGGAAAACTCCAGGGAAGCATGGCCGCTCAAAGCAGCGGCCATGGCACCCTGCGAGTTTCTCGACCTTGTATTATGTCAAACCAGTCGCCTTTCGCCCGGGATCGCCACGTTCGTCGGCGGCACGTCGTCGGTCCAGCCGTAAGTTTCCGGTCCCAATCGCTGCTGGCTATGGATGCATTGGTCCCACGTGAGCTCTTGGCCCGTGTACGTGCACATCCGCCCCATGACGGCCAGCATCGAACTGTTGGCCATGTAGTGCCCGTCGTTGATCGGCTGGCCGTCGCGTATGCTGTTGAACAGTTCTTGGTGCTCTGAGAGGTACATATCGGCCCTTGGGCCACGTTCCGGCCGCCATGGATTCTCGCCCTCGATACGGCAGGCAATGATCTGCGCGCGGCCTTTTGTACCAAGCACGAACTCTTCGACGAGGTTGGCACAATTGTTTTGCTGCCGACACGTAAAGTACACGCGAACGTTATTCGGGTATTCGTAGAACACCGTGTGATGGTCGTAGATGTTGCCGTATTCAGGGCCCGTCCGCTGCTGCCGGCCGCCCATTCCCCAGGCCCGTTCGGGATGAATATCGCCCTGCACCCACGCCGTCTTGTCCAGGCTATGGACCGCCTGCTCGCAAATGTGATCGCCCGATAGCCAATCGAAATACATCCAGTTGCGAAGCTGATACTCCATCCGGCTCCACTCCGGCTTGTCGCCGCGGTGCCACAATGTGTTGGCGTTGTAGTTGGATTGAATGGCGACAACGTCGCCGATCGCTTTGTCTTCGACGATGCGCCGCACGGTCTCGCGCACGTTCGGCTGATACCGCCAGCATAATCCAGAAACGACGGCCAGCCCTTTCGACTTCGCCTTGTCACACGTTTCGATGATGCTGCGCACGCCCGGCGCATCGACCGCGACCGGCTTCTCCACGAACGTGTGCTTGCCCGCGTCCACCGCATACGCCAGATGTTGCGGCCGGAAGTGTGGCGGCGTCGCCAGGATCACCACGTCCACACCGCTGTCGATCACCTGCTTGTAGGCGTCGAATCCGGTAAAGATGTGATCGTCCGCCACTTGGACGCGATCCTTGATGCTTTCGATGCCGCGGAGGATGTCGAGGCTGCTGCGCGCCTGATCGGCGAACGTATCGCCAATCGCAACTAATACATTGTCGTGGCTGGCGTCGAGCGCATTTTGCGCGGCGCCCGTCCCGCGCCCGCCGCAGCCGATAAGACCGACGCGCAGCGTTTCGCTGGCCCCCGCGTGAACCGCGCGAGGCACAGCGAGCGTGCTCGCCAACGTCGCCCCAACCGCCAGTCTCGTCGACGTCTTCAAAAAACCGCGCCGTGAAGAATTCGTAGTCTCATTCATGCGATCATCTCCTCAAATCCCCGACCGTAAAATCCACTTCGCACCCTTAGACGTTACACCAATCCCCCCCACCTTGCAAATCGCCGAAAAAACCTCAACGGCGACGCTACACTTTTTCTCTGCGCAAACTTCGACCTTGTAACCGTTGCCGGAACGCGTTCATTCACACTTTTCTTACACGCACTGGGCCAAACACAGACGTCAGGCTAAACTTGCATCGACACTTATATGGTAGTATTATAATACCACAGCCTTTTGATCGCCTACCGAGTATGTCGTACGACTCAATTATATGGGACCTCGACGACGACCCGGACGGAAATGTGCAACATTGCAATGAGCACGGCGTCACTAAGGAGGAAATCGAGGAGATATTTCGGAGCGCATCGGACGCGGATATTAGTCATTCTTCAGGGCGGCCTGTGATCTTCGGTGATACAAACGCGGGAAGACATCTTATGGTGGTATACGAAGAAATTGACGCCGACACGGTTTACCCCGTAACCGCGTATGACGTTCCGAGGAAACTACGACCATGAAACGAATTACTCGAAACCGTCGTCTTACGCCCGAAGAAGCCGCAAAGTACAAAGCGATTCGCGAACAAGTGGCCGGCGAATTGCCCGATCTGATCGCCCGACATCATGAGCGCATGGCAAGCCTGGACCAGCTTGAGAAGTTGTTTACGCAACTTAAGGCGGCGCGTGAAGCCAAAGGCCTCAGCTTGGCCGACATAACCGAGATCACCGGGATGGACCGCTCGGCGCTTTCAAAGCTTGAAACCGGCCAGCGCGCCAACCCTACGGTCGAAACCCTCGTTCGCTATGCCGAAGCCGTCGGAAAACGTCTCGTTGTGTCGCTGGCGGACGCAAAGTAAGAATAAACTACGCCGCCCGAGCCAGCTTCACCGATTCGATGCCGGCCAGCACTTGATCAATCTTTTCCGGCATGATGATCCGCAGATAGTCCATCGATTCGCGACCGTTGTCGCTCGAATGGACGACGTTGCAATGCTGTTCCTTGGGAAAGCCTTCGTTGAAATAGTCGCGCAGGGCGTCTTTGCAGAACAGCCTGGCGTTCGCCACTTGCGGCTGTCGCTTCTTCCGACGTCGCGACGGGCGAATCGGGTTCGGATCGTAAACGACAATCGCCGCAATTGGTTTGCCGCCCGAGTTGCACCACGGCCCCTGCCCCCAGTTGCCGCCGCGCGTCGAACGGGCAATCAGGTTGGAAAGACGCGCGTCGAAGTGGTGAACGTCGAGAATGCGAAAGCCCTCTTTCTCAAGCCAACGAACCGCCTTCTCGACTCCGCCGCGGCGAGTCGCTTCCTCGCGAATGAGAAACACGGCCAACCCGTTGTCATGGCGTTCGTTCGCGGCCGGGGTCAGCAGCGTGCGAATCCACGCATTCCGCTTCGCCAATCGCACGAGCATGTCTTGCGGCGGCCGCCAGCCTTGCGAATCAAGACACTCGTCCAAATCCTCCAGCGTGATTGGAACGTCGATGCCAATTCGCGCCGCCAGCTTACCGAGTATCGCCGTGTAATCATGGTCCGGGCACACGCGTTGCGGCCGGTTCTCGCCGCGGCGCGCGAGCCCGGAATCGAGGCCTTTGTGATACAGCACGTGATACGCCAGGCTCAAGAAGTGCTCGCGCGGCGAGGGCACCTTGCACAGTCCGCGAAGGTCCACGGCCCGCTCCAACAACTCGTCGGCCAGGTACGGCGGAAAGTACGTCATCTTCCCGTAGTCGGCGCCGGGCAATCCGGTCACCGAGTAGAGATCCACAGGCTGCACGCCCGGCCCGGCGTCGAGCAACGCGCGAACTCGCTCCAGATCCGCGTCGTCGACGAGCAGATCAACGTCTTCGCCCGCCGCCAGCCGCGGCAACGCTTCGAACCAACGCAACACGGCGTGCCGAACCTTGCCGGCCTGCAGTTTTCGCAGAAAACCCTCCACGCCCAACGCATGCGGAATGAATCGACGCGCCCCGCTGTGCGGCCGCTGCCGACGAACGCGAAAAACGAGCAGCTTCGCGGCATTGCGCGAACCATCGATCGATACGATTCGCGGCAACGCGAATCGCCCCAGCGCACATTGCAGCAATCCAAGCTGCAACGCCAGTCCGAAATGCGGCGTGAGACTCAGCGGAATCGCAACGAAGCGCGCGTGGCGCACGGATCGAAATGTCGCCATGTGCAGCGACGACTGGCCGTTGAGGATCAACACTTCGGCGTTGTTCTGACGAACCGCGCCGGTGCGCCCGGCGACCGTCACGCGCCCCGCAAGTGCGGGGTGCTTGTCAGAAATCGCGTCGCGGCGACGCGGGCTGTTCGCCACGGCCAGATACCGCGCGCACCCAGCGGCAACCAGCCGGGAACCGAGCGCCCCATCGACGGGATTAATTTCGATGATCCGCGAACTGGCCCCAACTAAGTCGACAAACTGCATGGCCTCGCCCTGTCCCCGTCCGGTTGTGATCCGTCCAAACACAACGCAGGGTGCCTGGGGTCGACCCGACCGAACATCCTGTTCGGTGCCCGGAGTCCCCAGGGCGTTGGGGGTCGTCCGCCGCGGCGGACTCCACCCCAGCCACCCCGTTACATCAATTTGAGAAACGCTCTAAGCGGCCCGACGTCGCCGTTCTTGCTCCACCTTGGCCGAATCGCCGCGCGCCGTCTCGAAGGCAAGAATCTGTTCCTGCTCGGTGTCACCGGCGCGCTCGGCCTCCGGATCAGGCTGCTGCATCGCATGGTGCAATTCCCACAGCTTGGCCTGTTTGAGGAACGCATAGTAGGCGGTGTGCATGCAAACCTGAAAGCCCGGAATGCCGTCGAGAAAGCCGAGTCGCAAGACATAGAGCTGCAGGAACCGCAGCGGCGCTCGCGTGACCATCGCCAGCATGCTGGGCCGGCGCAAGCGGTCGCGCAGGTTGAGCGCTCCCCAGCCGGCGTAGCGGTTCAACTTGTAGAGGTACTGATCCGAGTCCCAAGTCGTGTAGTGCAAGAATGCATGTTTGAGCTTACCGAGCCGCTCCGCCGGTAGATCGACTTCCGCATGTACCCAACGTGCTTCGTACCGGCTCTTGTCGCGGCGAAACAAGCGGATCACCGCGTCGCTGTTCCAGCCACAATGCTTGATGCGGTAACCCAAGTAATGATTCGCGCGGTCGATCCAGTAACCGTCCTTGTCGCCGGGCGGCGACGCGAGAACCTGGCGAATTTCCTGGGCCAACTCCGGCGTTGCGCGTTCGTCCGCGTCGACCACGAGCACCCACGGATACCGCGACTGCGGAATTGCCCAGTTCTTGAAATTCGCCGAATTGACGTATTCCCGCTCGATGATGCGGCAACCGCCGATCTGGCGAACGATGTCGAGCGTGCCGTCGGCCGAGCCCGAATCGGCGACCAGGATTTCATCCGCAAGTGCTTGCACCGATTCAATGCAAGCACGAATATTCCGCCGCTCATCCTTGCAGGGGATGAGCACAGTAAGTTTTGCTGTCACGATTCCAACCCGCGTAGCCGGAAGAGATTGGTAGAAAAGTGTGGGCGCGCGAAAGCGCCGCAGCGTCGTTATCGGCAATCGGCATGTAGAACTTTAGGAAAAAGTCCACGCCAGCGGTCAGAAAGTCGGAAAAATGGCAGCGACAGCTTGGCGGCATTTTCGTGGGATGCGCCGACAGGTCGGCTCGGCTGAGCGGCGAAGGGGACCATCCGCGGCGGATGGTGCCCGGCACACTTTGCTCCGCGACCATCGCGGCGATGGTGGATCGCCGCAACATGAGCCAGTTCCCCGGCCCGTCTCAATTCGAGAAAGTGCATAATCTCCGAAAGGGGACATAAGGGGACAGGTTTTCGTGGGTGCCTCGTACGCGGTTTCGGAGCGATGCAGCGGGTTTCAGCGGGCGCGCACCAATAGCGCAGTCTCGGATCGTGAGTACGTCCGAGTGCGATCCTCTGGTTAACAGCTAAGGGCTAATAGCTGACGGCTCTCAATCAATTGCCAAAGAACAGGCTGACTTCGGCGAGCTCAGTCGCGCCGGAATGCAGCGTCCGGGCAGTATAGCAGAATTGTATACGGATGTATAGTTCAGAGTTGGCCAGGCGGGGCGGTCCATGTGCCGTCAACGATCACCTTAGTTCGCCCGGTGATCGAATTGTTGTGGATTAATTGGGCGGCATCACTACTGTCCGGCTAACGCCGGAGTGACTTCGGTTAACTCTTAGGATTTCAACAAGTTGCGTTCGAC
>JAKEIB010000012.1 GCA_022614705.1 Planctomycetota bacterium
CCGCGGAAGTCGAGACGGCCGCTGATTGTCACCGAACACGCTTTAGCATCCTGAACGGTCTTGGATTGCGCGTTCAGAGTTGCACGGCCATTCGCTGCGTCGCGGTCGCTGGATTTTGAGTCAACAACGTGGGTGTTTATTCTGTCACGCGTCCGCAGTGCAAACCTGTTACAAGTCCTTCCAGCATCGGGGAATGGGATGAAACAACGTTGACACCGGATTGCAGCCGAAGTGCGACCGCGTTGCCAACATTATCACCAGTTTCTCCCCAGTGGCAAGGAGCGGAGGCGCACACCAGGTCGCCTGATTTCGAGTCGGACGCGTTCTTTTCGTAACTGCAGATTACATTAGCAGTTAGGCGAATACGATTTTGCCGCTTACACCCAGGCTTGCACCAACAATTGTCGTAAGGTATCAGCGGGTGTCGCTGGTTGGCATTGCAAAGTTGTGAACCTCGCCCAGCTCATCGACCCGCATCTTGACAATCATGCCCGATCACGTGCATATGCTCATCCAACTGCAACCGACGGTGCCTCTTCCCAAAGCGGTGCAATATCTCAAGGGCGGTTCCTCCAAGATTATTCGGAAAGTATTTCCCGTACTCGAAGAATGGCTCTGGGGTGATTCCCTCTGCGCCGACGGCGTCTTCGCCGAGGCCGTTGGACGAGCGAGCGAAGAGGCCATGAAAAACCTACATCCGCATGCAGTGAGCGCAGGAGTAAGGAACAAGCTCCGGCCTTTAGGCCGGAGATGAATTGACTGCGGACGAATCGTAGCGGGCCGACCCAACTCAGCCGACCGCGACACTTTGCTCTGGATGGACTGCGCCTATTGGAACTCGATATTTCCTGAGACGTTGACGTGCCTCACTTGGTGTGAGCCACTGAACGGGCGCACCACGACGTGGTACTTCTGCGACTGGCCGGCCGCGAGACGGCTAGCGAATCCATCGGCCAGCGACTGAGCCAAACCAAAATAATGCGGCGTCGATGCGGGTTCAAGGATCAGGGTCTCTCCTTGCCGGCGCCACAGCCGGCCGGTGGTGCGCACCTCGTGCCAAATCCACATGTGGCGCAGCCAGTCTGTATCCCCATCCCAGGGCAACACTGAAGCCGCGCGACTGGTTGCGCACGGCGGCCCAACCAGCCGGGAAAGCCGATCGGGCTACCGGTTGTCGCCGGCCGGGCGGTAACACATGGCGCGCAACCGACAAGTGGACACATCGCGGAAGCAAGCAAGGTCCATCCAAGGCAATCTCTCCAATTAGTTCGCCTTCGTCATTCACACTCGTGCCTCAAACGTGGCGAATTTGTTGCTGAATAAGTAATCCGGCCCTGTCGGAATGCGAAATATGCCGGCCGAGAGTCCGAGCAAAAACAAGTTGACAGTACATGTTTGCCGTCAACGCCACAATGGGTACAGCCCGCACTTTGTAATTCCTCGCTAGCGATTTAATCTGGGCAACAACCATGTGATAAGACGTTGAAGAACGACAAGTTGCGCCACTTGATGGCGTGGCACGGCAGCAGTTATTGCAGAGACTGTGAGAGAAAGCCGTTCTGTCTCCAGATTGCCGAGGTTCCTCAACTTGGCGATGCGAGGCCACTTCTCGTCCAAATTCTGACACAGGCATTAAGAAACGGGGGCACAAGCGCGCAAACCGCAGGCTGCACCCCGCCACAATGGTCGGTCAAATTCGTGCTTGTCGCATTCCGCCAGGTCGCCTAAACTCCCGACCCACAACGTGTTTGGCACAATTTGCCCAACGCGAATAAGGTGCTACCGCTGGATTCTAGAACATCAAACATAAGGGCTGTGATTCGAGATGAACGACTTTGCCAGGGCATTGCAGCAGGCTTGGCGGCATTGGCCGGCGCTGACATTAGCACTGTTGTGCTCGCTGGGCGTGGCCGTGCTTTGGGGGGCCAACATCGCCGCCATATTTCCGATTATCGAAACCACACTGCACGGCGAGTCGCTGCAGACGTGGAATCAAAAGCGCTTGGAAAAAGCGGAGCAAAGCCTGGCCGCCCACCAGGCTGAAATTCAAAAACTAGACGAGCGCCGCTCTTCCGCCTCCGAACCAGCGGTAGAACGCGAGCTTGGGTTTCGGCTCGATATGCTGCAAACTCAAATCAAAGTCGATCGTGCCGGCGTCTATTCTGCTCAGCGGCTGCAGCCTTTTTTTTCGCGTTTTCTACCGTCGAAACCGTTCGCGACCGTTACGCTGATCGCCCTGCTCGTCGCCGTGGCCACCGCTCTCAAGCAGTTCTTGATGCTGAGCAACACGATGCTCGTGTCCTACGTCTCGCAAAGCATTGCGCGCGATGTTCGCGGCCGGATTTTCGACAAGGCTCTTTCGCTCGATCGACCGGCCTTCGATTTACAAGGAATCAGCGGCTTTACGGCCCACATCACGCACACGACCGACATGTTGGCCACCGGCATTACCAATTTTTACGGCGGCGCGGTGACCGAGCCACTGCGGATCGTGGCTTGCCTCGGCGGAGCGTGGGTGATTTCCTGGCGACTCACGCTGGCGTCGCTGATCTTTGCGCCGCTCGCTGCATTCCTGATCCTGTTCCTCAACCGGAGGATCCGCGCGCTTTCGCTGAGCATTCTCGATCGCTCGATGGGTTTTCATCATGTAATGCTCGAAGTGTTCAACTCGCTCCTCTCCGTGCAAGCCAACACCATGGAGGACTTCGAGCGCGAGAGATTTCGTGAATCGACGAAGAATATCCGCCGCATCGCTCTGAAGGCAACATTTTATAATGCTCTTTCCAGCCCCGTGACCGAGCTGCTCGGTATGGGCATGTTGTGCACCGGCGTCATTGTCTCAGGCTACTTGGTGATCAATCAGGAGACCCACATCTTCGGCATTCCGATGTCCGACAAGCCGCTGAGCATCACACTGGTGACCGTGTTCTTCGCCATGCTGATTGGCGCCTCCGATCCGCTTCGGAAGCTATCGAGCGTAATCTCGGGGGTGAATAGCGGCATGGCTGCCGCCGGACTTCTGTACCCAATCTTGGAAATGAAGCCATACTTAGTGGAATCGACTTCCCCAAAACCGTTGCCGTCGCCCCACGGGCGAATCGAGTTTCGCGACATCCACTTCACATACGACGGCATCCAAAAAGTGATCGAGAACGTGAATCTGACCATCACGCGCGGCGACCACCTGGCAATTGTCGGTCCGAATGGCGGCGGAAAGAGCACACTCATCAATCTCTTGTGCCGCTTTTACGATCCGCAGCAGGGCCAAGTGCTCATCGACGGCGTCTCGCTCCGCGACGTTGCACTAAAAGATTTGCGTAGCCGCATCGCCCTTGTGACGCAGCAGACCGAGTTGTTCAATGAAACGATCCTGCACAATATCCGCTACGGCCGCTGGGATGCCACGGAAGCGGAAGTAACTGCGGCTGCTCGACTCGCGCGAGCGGACGCCTTCATTTCGGCATTTCCGCAAGGCTATCAAACCATTGTCGGACCAAATGGGCAGCGATTGAGCGGAGGCCAGCGTCAGCGGATCGCTCTCGCCCGGGCGTTTCTGCGCAACGCAGAAATTCTTGTTCTCGACGAAGCCACCAGCCAGATCGATGTCGAAAGCGAGAAGTTGATTCACGAAGCGCTGGCCGAGTTCGGCCAGAACCGCACGCTGGTCATGATCACTCACCGCGAAAGCACGCTCTCGCTGGCCACCAGAATCGTGCGCGTGGAACACGGCAGGCTTCAACACATGCCGATCGCGCTTAAGGTGGCATAGAGAGATGCCTTGTGGTGTACGCCAAGCATCAATCCCCAGCAGGTGAGTCGGCTAGAGCCGTTTACATTTTGACGCGCCGCAGTTGGCAAAGTAGTTTTGGTGCTCTCGATTTCCCATCGCTTAATTTGAAACGAGCAGCGTCAGGAAAAGTTC
>JAKEIB010000126.1 GCA_022614705.1 Planctomycetota bacterium
CGGATTCACACCAAGCTCGTCGATAAGCTCGACCTGTCGCGCGTCGGCGAGCTCGAAGGCGAAGTCCTGCGCCGCGAAATCCGACTCGTCGTCGAGCACCTCTGCGATACCGAGGACACGTTCCTCAACCGCAGCGAGCGCGACCGGCTCGTCGAGGAAGTGCTCGACGAAACTTTCGGCCTCGGCCCGCTGGAAATGCTGCTCAAGGAACCGTCGATCAGCGAAATCATGATCAACGGCCCGAAGATCGTGTACGTCGAACGCAGCGGTTGCCTGGAGAAGACGACCTGCCAGTTCCGCGACGACAAGCACCTCATGCAGATCATCGACCGCATCGTGTCGAAGGTCGGCCGGCGCGTCGACGAAGTCTGCCCGATGTGCGACGCCCGCCTCCCCGACGGCTCCCGCGTGAACGCGATCATTCCGCCGCTCGCGCTGGATGGCCCGACCGTCACCATCCGCCGCTTCGGCTCCAATCCGCTCAAACTCGAAGACTTGCTCAACTACAAAAGCCTCACGCCCGAAATGGTGATGCTGCTCGAAGGCGCCATGAAGGCCCATTTGAACATCATCATCTCCGGCGGTACCGGTTCCGGGAAAACGACGCTGCTCAACACGCTGTCCAGCTTCATCTCGAACGACGACCGCATCGTCACGATCGAAGATGCGGCCGAACTTCAGTTGCAGCAACCTCACGTCGTGCGGCTCGAAACCCGTCCGCCCAATATCGAAGGCAAGGGCCAGATCAAGGCCACTGATCTCGTACGAAACACCCTACGTATGCGGCCGGACCGCATCATCATCGGCGAGTGCCGCGGCGCCGAAACACTCGACATGCTTCAAGCCATGAACACGGGCCACGATGGCTCGCTGACCACGTGCCATGCCAACACGCCGCGCGACGCCATCGCCCGCCTGGAAACGATGATCATGATGGCCGGCTTCGAAATGCCCGTCCGCGCCATGCGGCAGCAAATTTCCAATGCCGTCGATCTCATCGTGCAGGCCACTCGCTTGCAAGGTGGCCCGCGTAAGGTCACGCACATCACGGAAGTGATCGGCATGGAGCAGGATACGATCGTCATGCAAGACATCTTCCGATACAACCAGGACGGCGTGGACGAAAAGGGCAGGGCGGTCGGCCACTTCCAGGCCACCGGCATCCGCCCCTCGTTCATGACCCGCCTCGAATCCAACGGCGTACGCCTCCCGGCGAGCGCCTTCCGCGAACGAATCATGCTGCGAGACTAAAAGAATTTCGGATTGTGGATTGAATTGCTTAATTAATCCGCAATCCGAAATCCGCAATCTGAACCATAAATCAACGTACACATCGTTCGATGCGACGTCCCTGAAACATCATGTCCCCCATCATCATCTACTCCGCTGTATTTTTCGGCGTCGCCGCGTTGGTCGGCTTCGTCGCGTTCCTGTTGCAAGGCCATCGCGAGGCTGAGGTCGAAGATCGGCTCAGCGCGATTACGAGCGGCAAGAAAGGTCGCGGTAAATCCGACGCCGCCCAATACACGGATTTGCTCACCGCGATGCGCGCCGACGGCTCGGGCTCCGTCGAGAAGTTCGTGTCGCGCTACTTGAATTTGCGGATGCTGTTCGAACAGGCGAACGTCACGATGTCCGTGCCCACGTTCGTCACGATCACCGGCGCACTCCTGGCGGCCGGCCTGATCCTGCCGACCTTGGCCGGATTCAGCATGGCTCTCGCCCCGCTGATCGCCTTGTTCTTCGCCGTGCTGCCGATGGTCTGGCTGTTGTTCAAACGCAAACGCCGGCTCGCCAAGTTCGGCGCCCAATTGCCCGAATCGCTCGAGCTGATCGCCCGCGCCCTTCGCGCCGGCCACAGCTTGGCCGCCGGTTTTAACCTGGTCGCCCAGGAAATGTCCGACCCCATCGGCGGCGAGTTTAGCCGCACGTTCGAAGAACAAAATCTCGGCAAGCCGCTGGAGGAAGCGCTCGAAGACCTCACTAAGCGCGTCCCCAACCTCGACCTGAAGTTCTTCGTCACCGCCATCGTTCTGCAACGTCAGACGGGCGGTGACTTGGCGGAAATTTTGGACAAGATCGGCTACCTGATTCGCGAACGATTCAAAATCTGGGGACAGGTCCAAGCGCTCACCGGCGAAGGCCGACTCTCCGGCATCGTGCTGCTGGCCCTGCCGCCCGCCCTGTTTGCCGTCGTATATCGCATGAACCCCGACTACTTGATGCTGCTGTTCACCGACGACCTGGGCAAGAAAATGCTCGTCGGCGGCGTCCTATCGCAGCTCTTCGGGGCGCTGGTAATTAGAAAGATTGTCAACATTCGGGTCTGAATCAGAATGACGAATTCCCGAATGACGAATGACGAATTTCGGACCGGCCATTCGGCATTCGTCATTCGACATTCGTCATTATCGCTTTAACTTACTCGCACAAAGCAATGTTCACTCTAGCCGCCCTCATCAGCACGCCGCTCCTGGTCAAACTCGCCATTTTCGGCGCCGTTGCTTGCGGCGCCTGGTTCTTGCTCGACTTGCTGGCCAAGAGCAAGCCCCGCGCCGAAGCCCGCCTCGATGAGTTTCGCGACCCGTCGCGCCGCGGTGCCGACGGCCGCGGCCCGCGCGGCGTCACCAAACGCGCCGACGGCATGACCCGGCTGCTGGAAAAGGCCTCGCCCAGAATGGCCAAGCCGCTCCAGCCCAAAACCGAGGCGGACGTCGGCAAGCTGCGCGCCAAGCTCAATTACGCCGGCTTCCGCGGCGAGACGGCCCCCAGCGTATTCCTGGGGCTGAAGGTGATTTCCCTGGCCGTGGGTTTCCTCGCCGGCGGCGGCGCCATGTTGTTTACCAAGGGTGTTACGACCGAAGCTTTGTTGTGGACCATCGGCATTGCCGGATTCGGCTTCTATCTGCCGGAAATCATCCTTTGGTTCTTCAAGAAATCGCGACAGGACAACATCTTCTTTGGCTTGCCCGATGCGCTCGACCTGATGGTCGTGTGCGTCGAAGCCGGCTTGGGCCTCGACCAGGCGATGCGCAAGGTCAGCGAGGAAATGAAGAAGACTTACACCGTCATTGCCGAGGAATTCGGCCTGTGCAACCTGCAGCTTCAAATGGGCCGCGCACGCAACGAAGTGCTGCACGAGCTCGGCGCCCGCACCGGCGTCGACGACCTCAAAGCGCTGGCCGCGATCCTGATCCAGGCCGACAAGTTTGGCACCAGCGTGGCCCAGGCGCTCCGCGTGCAAAGCGACTCGATGCGCACCCGCCGCCGTCAGATGGCCGAGGAAAAAGCCGCGAAGACTGCCGTGAAGCTGATCTTCCCGCTGGTGCTGTTCATCTTCCCGGCGATCTTCATCGTGCTGGTCGGCCCGGCCGCCATCACGATGATCAACGAAATGTTCCCCGCCATGAGCGGCGGCAAATAAGCCGCCGCGGTTTCCCCTCCCCGGCCTGGGGAAGGGGTTAGCAGTCCGTTGAAAAACTGTGGCTGGCCTCTGTGAGGCCGGCTTTTCGTCGAGGATTCCGGGGTCACAGACCCCGGCTACAATATTTTTCAACGGGCTGTTAGGGGAGGGGCGAGGTCCAAGAGCGTACAAAAACCACGGCCGCCGGTGACGCCCTCGTCACCAGCGGCCGCGTTCGTTTCAACGCAATTTAATCGGTGTCGTTATTTCCGATTTCCGCGTCGCACTGCCGCGGCTACGAGACCCACGAAGACCAGCGCCATCGAGCCCGGCTCCGGCACTCCAGCCGCACCCCCGCCGCCCGCTCCGGGCTGCGACTCGCCAAAATTGTTAAGCCAATCCGTATAGCCTTGCGCGCCGTTGATGTTGGTCTTGTGCCAGTAAGCGTAATCGCCCGCGGCCAGCATCGCGCCCCCCGAATTTAGACTTCTCTGTGGCACAAATCAATAAATTTTGCTTGCGTTCGATCAGCTTTGCGCATCGTCGCGAAAGTTTTGCAAAATCCGAAGAGTTCGTCATCAAGGCGTGACCGTTGGTCGCGCGGCGCCGCTTGCGGCATAGCGCGCCACCATCCAAAACGATGGCCACCAATCCTTGCGCTTTGCGCAGACTCTGCACCGCGAAACAAGCTTTTCACACTCCCGCGATTGAATACAATCAACTGACGCTAGCGGAGTGCTGGCGCAGTCAATTGTGGCTCTCTTCAGGCGTAGGCGGCACGTGGGACCGATTCGTAGTGTGCATCATCGTCGGATGCACTGGCGAATAATCATCCCTCCAACTCGATGCGGGGATTCCAATGCGTTTTTTCACTCAGCGGCCCGCTCGCGCAGCCGCACCGTCTCGCGGCTTCACACTCGTCGTAGTGAGAAAGCGTAAACGCTCGGCGTTTA
>JAKEIB010000127.1 GCA_022614705.1 Planctomycetota bacterium
TCACCCAAAGCAAGCTCACACGTATGTCCAATAACCCTTCGCTAATTCGCGGCATCTTCTTCCGTTGTTGTGTTGCAGATTTTTTCGGATGAGCCATATTGAGAAAGATCCCGCCCATTGCGGCGGCCAGCCAGTCGTGGCGGGCACGCGAATCCGCGTCGCTACAATCCTGACTAGTTACCGACAGGGTATGGGAGTCGAAGAGATCGTTCAGCAGTACCCGCACTTAAAGCCGGCTGATGTGCATGACGCATTGGCCTATGCCTACGACCACCTCGACGAGATCGAAGCTGACTTGGCGGCCGACGATGAAGCAGTCGTCAAGGCGAAGCATGGATTGCCTTAGTCTCCATGAGCGCCGTTCGGTTTTTCACGGATGAAGACGTTTATGGTTCGATAGCTGCAGCGCTTCGCCGGGCGGGCTTCGACGCCATTTCGACCCCTGAAGCTGGCCGATTGCACGAATCGGATGAATCGCAGCTTCTTTGGGCCGCCGACCAGGGCTACGCCATCGTAACATTTACGTAGGACATTTCGCCAGCCGGCATGCCAAGTGGCTGCGGCTCGGCCAACATCACGCCGGCATCGTCGTCTCGCAGCAACGCCCTATGGGCGACGTGTTGCGCCGTCTGCTTCATTTAGCCAACACGCTTGACGCCGATTCAATGGGCGATCGCTTGGAGTTTCTCGGGGATTGGTAATGGCGCAGCCGAGCGCTTCGTGCTGACATCGTCTAGCATCGAAGACGCCTACCGCGCCCTGGCAACGTCAATCAGGCACAGGAAAGCTACGCTTAAGGCTGTCGGCTGGAATTGGATTGAACACGCGCTGCACTGCGACACCAACCGATTGAGTATAGCTTCACCGCGGCAATAAATTTCCGCCGATTACGAGTAGTGGTAGCGGGCTTGCAGAAACTCCACGCGATCGTCTTTAACGAGATACACGACATGGTGTTCCTGCGTCAGTCGTCGCGACCAAGTGTTGGGCGCCAGGTATTTCAGCGGCTCCGGTTTGCCAATTCCGGAAAATGGATCGAGTAGGGTTGCTTCCACAATTTCTAACGCGCGCAAAGCCACGCGGCGATCCGATTTTATCCAGTGGTGAAGGTCTTCAATGAATTCCGGATGAAAGACGGCCTCCCGCTTCTGCCGCGCTTTACTTCTTGCCATCGAGCCCAAGCTCCTCGTACAGCGCATCAAGCGTCATCGTGGGCAACTTCGTGGACTGGCTGCGCTGCACTGCTTTGAGCAATCGCTTCGCATTAGCGGGCGAACGAAGCAAGTGGGCCGTCTCGAGCAAGCCGGAAAGCTCGTCCGCCGATACCAACGCTACGTCCTCGTTCCCACGTCGCTGGATAATCGCGATTTCGCGGTCCCGAGTGACTTGATTCAAGAGCGATGCCAAATTCTCGCGAGCTTGGCTGTATGTGGTTTTAATCATGAGAAACCCCGTAATTCGATCTCCTCAACTTGTACAACAATATTGTACGTCGAAATTCCATCAAGGACAAGCGACAAAGATTCGTTGAACGCTCCAATGCGATATTGCGATCGCGGCTGCCGACTGCCAACGTGAGTCCTACGACGTTCGGATGACATGAATTCGCAGAACTATGCTGTCCGCGTTGACCCATCACTATTCGCACCATTAGAATCGCTGAATGGCTTAACAGCCCGTTGAAAAATGTTGTAGCCGGGGTCTGTGACCCCGGAATCCTCAACGAAAAGCCGGCCTCACAGAGGCCAGCCACAGTTTTTCAACGGACTGTTAACGGGCTAGCATTTTCAGCCGCTTGCAACAGGGAACAGGGCTACGCGAATTCATGTCCACCATCGCCGAGAGCGTCGAACAAACCGCCATCAATACGATCCGCACGCTGGCGATGGATGCCGTCGAGGCGGCCACCTGTGGCCATCCGGGCACGCCCATGGCGCTCGCGCCCGTCGCCTACCAGTTATGGACGCAGCATCTGCGCTACGATCCGGCGGCCCCGCTGTGGCTCAATCGCGATCGCTACGTGCTCTCCTGCGGCCACGCCTCAATGCTGATCTATTCGCTGATCCACCTGGCCGGCATTCGCGACGTGGACGTGGCGGCAGGCGGCTCGCCTGCCGTATCATTTGCAGGCGAGCCGCCTGCATCTACGAATCCGTCGCTCTCGCTCGATGAGCTGCGCAATTTCCGCCAATGGGGTAGCCGCACGCCCGGTCACCCGGAGCTGAAGCACACGGCCGGCATCGAAACCACGACCGGCCCGCTCGGCCAGGGCTGCGGCAACAGCGTCGGCATGGCGATCGCTGGCCGCTGGCTCGCCGCGCGCTACAATCGCCCCGGCTTTGAGTTGTTCAATTTTAACGTCTGGACCCAGTGCAGCGACGGCGACCTAATGGAGGGTGTCGCGAACGAAGCCGCATCACTGGCCGGGCACTTGAAGCTCTCGAACCTCTGCTGGATCTACGACGACAACCACATCACGATCGAAGGCTCCACCGACCTCGCGTTCAGCGAAGACGTCGCCACCCGTTTCCGCGGCCTCGGCTGGCACGTGCTCGCGGTCCACGACGCCAACGACCTGGCCGCTATTGACAAAGCGTATCGCGGCTTCCTCTCGCACGATGGCAGCCCCACGCTGATCGTGGTCAAAAGCATCATCGGCTACGGCGCGCCCACCAAGGCCAACACGGCCAAGGCACATGGCGAAGCGCTCGGCGCCGAAGAAATCGCCAAAGCCAAAGCGTCGTACGGTTGGCCCACCGATGCCAAGTTCCTCGTCCCGCCCGAAGTGCCCAAGCACTTTCAGGAAACGCTCGGCAAGCGCGGTGCGCAGTTGCATCGAGATTGGGTGAAGCTGTTCAACGACTACGAGAAGAAATACCCTGAGCTGGCCCGCGAGCTGCGGCAGATTCAAAAGAAAGAGCTGCCCGACGGTTGGGACAAAGATGTACCTAGCTTCCCGGCAGACGCCAAGGGCATGGCCACGCGCGTCTCCAGCGGCAAAGTGCTGAACGCCATCGCCAAGCGCGTGCCCTGGCTGCTTGGCGGCTCGGCCGATCTCGCGCCGTCGACCAAGACGCTGCTTACGTTCGAAGAAGCAGGCGGGGACCTGTCGGCCGACAATCCCGGCGGCCGCAACATGCACTTCGGCGTCCGCGAGCACGGCATGGTCGCCAGTGTCAACGGCATGGTCATCTGCGGCCTGCGCGCTTATGGCGCGACGTTCTTCGTCTTCTCTGATTACTGCCGCCCCGCGTTGCGGCTTGCCGCGATCATGAAGATTCCGACGATCGTCGTGTTCACGCACGATTCGATCGGCCTTGGCGAAGACGGACCGACACATCAGCCGGTCGAGCACCTGGCCGCGTGCCGCGCGATCCCGCGATTGCTTGTCCTCCGCCCGGCCGATGCCAATGAAACCGCCGAAGTCTGGCGCATCGCGATGCAACAGACCGAGCGGCCAGTCGCGCTTGTGCTGACACGCCAGGACTTGCCGACCTTTGATCGTACGAAGTACGCGCCGGCTTCAAATGTCGCCCGCGGCGGCTACGTGCTGGCCGATTCATGTAGCCAAGTTTCTCCGAAACTCGATTCGAGCAGTTTCGGAGAAACTGCCCTACGCGACAGCCAGCCCGATGTAATTCTCATGGCCACCGGCAGCGAAGTGCGAATCGCCGTCGCCGCGCACGAGAAGCTGTCGGCCGACGGCATCCGTAGCCGCGTCGTCAGTTTGCCGTCGTTCGAACTGTTCGACGAGCAGCCGGTCGCCTATCGCGACGAAGTGCTCCCGCCAAATGTCACTGCGCGTGTCGCCGTCGAGGCCGGCGTTCGCCAATGTTGGGACAAATACCTGGGCAGGCAGGGAGCGTTCATCGGCCTCGACACGTACGGCGCCTCGGCGCCGTACCAGGAAATCTACCGGCACCGCGGCCTCACGCCCGAAGCCGTCATCGCCGCCGCCCGCCAGCAACTTGACCGATAGAGCGTCATTCTGCGCTTGCGGTTTAGCGGTCCGTGGTTGCCGCGCGCACCCATCTCCAAGATAATGGAGGTTGTGAGCGTCTAACAAAATAGCCCTAAGCGAAGGGGACAGGCACATTTTGCTGCGAAGACTCCACAAAATGAGCCAGTCCCCGGCCCTGCCATGAAACTCCGCCCGCCGTTCGCAAATCTCGCATCTTTCTCGTCAGTCGCATTCGCGTCTCTTTTGGCGACAACCATCTTCGCCGCCGATGTTCTCCAGCACGTCCCTCACGACGCACTCGGCTTTGTCGTGATCAAGAACCTCGACGCAACGGATACCAAAGTCGACCGTCTGCTCAAAACCTTAAGTTCTCCGTACCCCTCTCCATTGGTGTTTCTGAAGGCGGTCACTGGAATCGACGAAGGCCTGAACACACAAGGCGCGTTTCTGCTGGCCGTCCTTCCAGGCGATGGCGACGACGATTCCGCGCCGCAATTCGCCGTGTGGCTGCCGGTCTCCGATTACGACAGCATGTTGAAGTCGCTAGGAGCAACAGCGGGCGATGCGATATCCGCAATACGAGTCGCCGACGAGGACTTGCTGATCGCGCGGCTCGGTGACTGGGCGTTTGTCATGGACCCCAATCAACGCGGGCGAATGGAACAAATGCTTGCCGACAAACCGAATCCGCCAGCGACCATCGCGGTCTGGAAGGCTTGGATCGACGTCAATGACGTGGCCGTGGTCGTGTTGCCAGGCGGCGTGAGCGCCGCGCTGCGGTGGGCGGACAAGGCGCCCGCGGGAGTTCATAAGAATCCCGAAGCCGCTGAGGAGTCGACGGACGATCTCTTCGGCGCCGCCGAGGAAGTCGCTGATCCGTTCGCCGTCGGGGCCGCCGCCGCACAAGCGACCGGCGGCAACTACGATCCGATACAGGCCGCAATTCACAAGTGGATTGGCCGGTCACCTGAGCTTCACGATTGGTTCAAGCATGCGGCCGCCATCAGCTTCGCCGCTCGACTCGACGACCAAGGCAATGCCATGGCGTCCTTGCGAGTAAAGTCTTCTGACGAACACCCATTCGCTACCGGTGATGACGCGGCAGTTCCCTCGCCGCCTTCGATGTATCAGCAACTGGATTTTGTGGTCCACGGCGCCGGCCACCTCCCAGCCTCTCTAGTGAGCGTCGCCAGCGCCACGTACGCACGCCAGATCCTCAATGAATTGAAGGACGCGGAACACGTGGACCTCAACGACAAAACCGCCGCCCGTTTCGTGCAGGCCTTTCAAGCGGCGGCGTCCGAAATCGCGTCATGGGCGGTTGCATCGCCACTCGGCAAAAAGACGGACGGCGCGTACACGAACAACTTCCTCGCGCTCCGCGTTGCCTCTGCCAAAACATTTGCCGAACACGCCGGCGACGTGATGCAGCTTTGGAACCAAATGCACCGCGACGCCAAGGACGGCACCCGGATGGTGTTCGACATCGAGGAGACTAAGATTGGCGAACGAGCGGCGACGCAGTACTCGCTCGATGTCGCGACGATCGACGGCATGCCCGCCATTCCAGAGATTCGCCAGGCCATGGAGCGCTTCTTCGGCCCCGGCGGAAAACTCCGAGTGTGGCTTGTGCAGGTCGACGATCAAACCGTACTGCTGGCCGCCGCCACGCCTGAGCAAGTCACCAAGGGCTTGCAGTTGCTCAATCGCAAGCTGCCGACCGCGTGGAACCAACCCGAGCTGTCCACCGCCAACCGGCTGTTGCCGGAGCAATCCGACGTGCGACTGTTCATGAGCCCGCACGGACGCAGTAAGTGGCATCGCCGCCTTTCCGAAGCGATGACCGGGCCACACTTTGGCCCGCCTGCGAAGGAATTCCCCGAATCTCCGCCCATCGGTTTCGCTGGCGAAGTCCGCGGCAACGAGTTATGGCTCGACGCCGCCGTCCCCGCCGAAACCATCCAAAGCGCCGGCACATTTCGTAAGAAATAGCCTGGCTCCGATTTCATCATCTTAAGAGAATAGCCGCAACTCAACGGGTCACCGGCTGCGGCGCGTCACGCTACACTTTCACTCCGCGTAACCAAACGGCCGACGGCATCGCGTCATTCGCGAAAAGCGAGTTCAACAACTCATTGGCACTCGTGGGGGCATCCTCGTCCAACGGCATCGCAACCAAATTCGCCAGCTTCCCCGGCGTAATGCTGCCAAGCTCCGCGTCGCGGCCCAACGCTTCTGCACCGGTGAGCGTTCCCATGCGAAGCACCGTGTGCGGCTCAATCGACGGGAACGCTTTCGCAACGTGCCGCATCTCCGCGAATAAGTCCAAATCCGGGTTCGACGCCCGGCTATCCGTCCCCAGCGCGACACGCACTCCGGAGGTCAGCGCCGCGGCCAACGGGTAGGTCGGGTGCCGAAAGTACGCATGCGTCCGCGGACAATACACCAGCCACATCCGCTCGTGGTTTGCACCCAAGAACTGTAGCTCTTCATCATCCAGGTAATTGCCGTGAATCACCAGTGCTCGTGGCGCCTCCGCCAGCAGGTTCAAATAATACAGCGGCCGACGTCCCCGTGAGATCGCGTCATCGTCCCACATGCTGCGCTCCTCGAGCAATGCGCGAAATGGTCCCGAGCCGGAATCCATCAATTCCAGTTCCTCGCGCGACTCCGCCACGTGCATGGCCACCGGCAACTCGCGCTCGCGCGCCAGCGCGACTAATCCGCGCAACAAGCCCGACGACACAGTATAAGGCGAATGCGGGCTGATTCCGAAATGGATGTCGCCGGTTGCGCGACCTGCGTAAGAGTTGCGATTTTGTTGGATCAACAACCGACCTTGGACTGCAACAAGTGCCGACACGATGCGCGCCAGTGAGAACGCAATCACCTCGGTAAAGAGTGTCAGGTCAACGCACGGAAAGTACGGCGCGGGCATCTCAACCGTCGTAATGTCGCCGATGCTTGTGACGCCGTAACCGAGGCTCTCTTGCATTCCATTCTCAATGGCAACCTCGGGCGCGTAGTCGCGCCTCCCGCGCTCGGCGATCACCAGCCGAATCCAATCGACCAGTCGCATCCCCGGAGTCCCCAGTGGTCGGCGCAAATCGCTGAACTCAAGATGCGTGTGACAATTGACGAGCCCTGGCAACAGTGCGACGGACCCCAGATCGATGACGTCGCCCGCCTCCGCCTTGGTGCTGACCGCGACGATCCGTTCGCCTTCGATCGTAACCACGCCATGCTCAATCGGCGGCCGATCGACTGGAAACACAACGCGCGCTTGTAACGCGATTGCCATACTACTTCGGATCGGAAGAAAAATGGATCGAAGCCCGCAGCGCAAGCAAGGGAGAATCGAGTTGCCCTTGCTTGCGCTGCGGACTCCGATCCCCCGTGACTCTAACGCCCCCACGTCTTCGACGTGGAAACGGTCCATCTACTCGGCATTCCCCGGCACGCTTGCCGTGAGCGCATGGTGCGGCTGCCGCGCTCGGGCCTCGCTAATTTGCTCTTCGCGGGTCGCTTGATACGGCAATCGGTGCAGCCATCGCAGCAGAATCAGCGAACCCAACGCGCACACCACCACAACTGGCCAATTATAAACGATCACGCCGGGCGCCGGCTGATGAAACGGCACCGCCCACGTCGGCCAATCGCGCGCGATCTCCGATAGCTTCAACGTCGCGAACATCAGCCCGTTGTACGTTAAATGAAAGAGAATACACGGCACAAGACTGCCCGTCTGCACGGCAACGTAGCCAAGCACCATGCCGACCGCGGCGGCGGCGAGCGACTGTTGAATGACGCCGTGCGCGATGCCGAAAAACACGGCCGACAGCCCGATCGCCCAGCGCTTGCTCCCCAGGTGCCGCAGCCCGGAGAGCACGAACCCGCGAAACGCGAGCTCTTCGCACAGCGCCGGCATCGCGGCCATCAGAACATACGGCAGCCAGGGGTAGGGCGCCTTCTTCAACAAATCGCCAAATGCCTCCAGGTCGGTAAGCACGTCGTTCTGAATCGGGTACAGCACGCGAATCCAATGCACGATTTGCAGCCCCACCGGATGCAGCAGCAGCGCCAGCAGCACGGCCACGCCGCAGGCCGCGGGGCTCGGCGCCCGATCGAGCAGCAGCGTCTTCAGCGGCCGCTCCGTGAAGAACATTGCCATGAGCAGTGCCGGCATCGCAATGCAAACGACCTGGCTGATGAAAATGAGCAGCGCGAAGAAGCGAAAATCTGGGTTTGCTGGCGTATTGGCCGAAATCGCCAGTTGTGTGAAAAACTGCGTGACGTAAATGAGCGCCACGCAGAAGAACGCCTCCGCCAGCGACGGCGTGTCTTTGCGATCGCGCACCAGACGGGCGATCCAGCCGCGAAGATCGAACCGCTCGCTCTCACGGAACAGCACGGATTCCTGGTTGAATTGAAACACGGCCCAACGAATCGCCCAGTGGCAGCAGATGAGCGTCACGCCGACAACCGGCACCGCGTATCGCAGCACGTCGGCGTAATTCCCCTGAACAAGCGCCATCAAAAGTAGCACGACGCCCGTGACTGGAATGAGGCTATTCCCCAAATTCAGCTCCGACCCAGGCGCCATCGGCAGCATCATCAGCGGCATGATTACCAAGAGCAGCGGCATCAAGTAGTACTGCCCCTCTTTCGTGCTCCGCGCGAAAGCGGCGCACGCCAGGCAAAGCGCGCTGAACAGCGCCGACATCGGCGCCAGTGCCACGATCAGCCACATCGCCGACGCCAGCGGCGGCAGGTCGAGACCGTGCGTGATATCGCTGGCCGGCAACATTTTGAGTTGGGCGACGATGTACCGCGCCGTAAAGCCCAAGCTGAATAGATTGAGCAAGGCCGTCGCGGCGCTAAACGTCATCACGGTCAGCAACTTGCCCCATACGATTTCGGTCCGCAATGCGGGGCTGGAAAGCAGCGTCTCCAGGGTGCCGCGTTCCTTTTCGCCGGCACACAAGTCGACTGCCGGATAAAACGCGCCCGTGAGCGCCCAAATAAACAGCACGAACGGCAGAATCTTGGACCACAACAGGGCCTGATGCTGTTTTTTCTCGGCCACGTCGTGCGGCGCGACGTCGAACGGCTTGGCCACGTTCATGGGCACGCGGCTGGCCGCCAAATTCTCACGGATGATCTGCGACTTCCAGGCGTCCAGCACGTGCGCCACCTGCACGTGGGCGACCGCCGACTTCTCCTTGCCCGAATTATAGTACAACTGCGGCTCCGGGATCGTGACCGGTTGTACCGCCTGCTCTTGCTCGGACGCATCGGCCGGCTCCGTGTTAGTGTGTATCCCAGAACTGTCCGCATCGAGGGGGACAGGCACATTTTGCTCCGAAGACTGCGCAAAATGAGCCAGTCCCCGAATGTTCTGGGGATCATTACCTCGCGACTCAACTTGGTCTCGCAGCTCTTTCAGCCGCTGCCCGAAGTCCGGCGGAAAGCGTAGCACCACCTGCGCGTCGCCCGACTTCAATCGCTGTTCCGCGGTGCTGACGCTTTGTTCCTGATTGGCGCCGTTGACAAATTCCACTCGCAGCCGGGCCGCGTCCACCGGGTCGTCGAACAATTCCGGCGCGAACGAACCGGCCTCAAACAACCGCGGCAATTCCTTGCTCGCCGCCAGTTGCTCACTGCCGATCACCAGCACCCTCGGCTCGCTCTTCCGCAAAAACTGCGAGAGCTGGAACACGCTCATGCCCAGCAGGGGATAGAGCAACAACGGCAGCACGGCGATCATGAACAGCGTACGCCGATCGCGAAGTTGATCGCGAATCTCGCGCCCATAGATCAGTCGTACGTTGCGCCAGTTCATGTGTGCAAGGCAGGTGGGTAGGTGAGTGAGCGACGATTTTAATGTTGTCTCGACCGGTCCCGTAGGGACCTCGCGACAATAGCCCAGCACTTCCAGTGCTGGGAAAGTTGCCATTGACCTTTCCAAAAGTCCCGTAGGGACGACCGATGTCCCGCTTCGGCCGTCCCTTCGGGACTTGACGTTCGATTACGCACCCAAGACCCAGCAATGAATTGCTGGGCTATTGTCGACTCGTCCCTACGGGACGCAATCATCAACCGCTCATCTAATTACTAATTAAATCCGCCTCCATCTGCTGCCTGCGGATCAACTGAAAAAACAATTCTTCTAGATCGCGTTCTTCATGCCGATCGCGGAGCTCATCGAGCGTGCCCTCGGCCAGGATGTATCCGCGGTGCATGATTGCCACCCGATCGCACAACCGCTCCGCCTCGCGCATGATGTGCGTGGAGAACAAAATGCATTTGCCCTGCTCGCGAAGCTCGGCCACGGCGTCGAGCAATGCCCGCGCTACGAGCACGTCGAGGCCCGTCGTCGCCTCGTCGAAGATCAACACGGGCGGATCATGCACGATCGCCCGCGCGATCGATACCTTCTGCTTCATGCCGGTCGACATTTTCGCGCCCAGCAGGTCGCGGATCTCCTGCATCTGCAGCCGCTCGAACAATTGTTCCATTCGCTCGCGCAGCTCGTCGTCTTCCAGCCCGTACAGCCGGCCGAAATACTCGACCATCTCCCAGGCCGTCATGCGGTCGTACACCGCCGTATTGGCTGAGATGAACCCGATCTGATGGCGCACCAGCTCCGGCTGCGTCACGCAATCGAACCCGCCGACGATGGCCGTGCCGCTGGTGGGTTGCAGCACGGTGCTGAGAATCCGCAGGGCCGTCGTTTTGCCCGCGCCGTTCGGCCCCAACAATCCGTACACCTGGCCGGGCGACGCCGAGAAGCTCACGCCGCACAATGCGAGCACGTCGCCGCGGACCAGATCGGAATACGCCTTCGTGAGGGCCCGTGCTTCGATCATCCGACCAACTCCGCGCTGCTTCCGTCGCAAACGCCCGCGGAGAGACGACCCTCCAGGCGATAGAATCGATACTAAAGTTTAGCTTACAGCGGCGTCCCGGGCAGGCAAAAGAGGGTCAAAAAGGCTCCGTTAGGGGGCTTTTCGCCCCGCGTCGAACACCGCCGACACATCCACCGCGAAATCTGAAAGCAGCACCGACGTCGCTTGCTGGCCCGAAGCGAATTCACCGTGCACCCGATACGCTTTGCCTTTGAGAATAAGCACCGTGATCCGCTCGGTCTGTGGATCGACGATCCAATACTCAGGAATCTTCCGCGCCGCGTAGTCCGAACGCTTCTTTTCATAGTCGCGTTTGTGCGATCCATCATCCGGACTGACGACCTCCATGACCAGATCTGCTCCGTCCAACCGCTTATCATCGGGTTTCACAATGCGCTCGCGCGCTACAAAGATTACGTCCGGTTCCCTTAATGTGTCTTTCCGAATGCGCACCGGCAATGGTGCGAATATGGCTTCGCCGAGACGACGCTTTTGCACAAATCTCTGAAGCATGCTGTGCAAATAATCAACGATACGTTGATGAAGAATGCTCGGCATTGGCAGTACTTCCAGTTTGCCGTCGACCAGTTCGACCAGGCGATTTGTGTCGAGCGCAAGATAATCGCTTTCCCGCCAGTCTCCCTGGCTCGGAAACAGAAACGCTACTTCCCATGCCGGTTCCGGGCAAGTAAGTGGCGGCTGTGGCACAGATTGAGGGATCGTGGCCATGTTGCAACTCCTGATTTACATTCTAACATCCGGCCCAGCCCTTTCCTACAGAGCAACCTGCCGCTAAGCCGTGCTATCGCCGGGCACGATCGAAAGTGGCACGATGTTGCGCCGTCCGCCGTTACCGAGCCGCTGCCGCTGGGCCGCGCGGATCTCTGCATAGCGGCGGTGATTCGATTCGATCGCCTCTTGCTCATGCCCGGCGTCGATCAGCTCGTAGCGTACGTTGCGTTGACGCGGAACGTAGCCCAACTCCGAAATCGCGCCGCGGATTTCGTCGAGCGAAAGATGGTGAACGGTGCCCGCCTCGGCCACGACGTTTTCCTCAATCATGAGGCTGCCCATGTCGTTCGCGCCATAGAGCAGGGCGAGCTGGCCGATTTTGAGGCCCTGCGTCACCCAGCTCGACTGGATGTTCGCGAAGTTATCGAGATATAGCCGCGCCACCGCGTTCGTCTTGAGATACTCGAACGCCCCGGCCGGCGCGATGTCGGCCATCTCCGTGTGCTCGGGCTGAAATGTCCAGCAAATGAACGCGGTGAATCCGCCCGTTTCGTCTTGTAGCTGCCGCAGGCGTTCGAGGTGCTCAATCCGTTCGGCAAGCGTCTCGACGTGTCCGAACATCATCGTCGCTGAGCTGCGGCCGCCCAGCTCGTGCCACACGCGGTTAACGTTCAGCCAGTTGTCCGTAAGCACCTTGCCGCGCGTGATCGCACGACGCACCCGGTCGACCAGAATTTCCGCCCCGCCACCCGGCAAGCTACCCAACCCGGCCGCCTTCAACCGCTCGAGCACCGTCGGCAACGGCAACTTCGATACTTTTGTGAAGTGATAAATTTCCGGCGGGCTGAAGCCGTGGATGTTGACCTGCGGAAACCGCGACTTGATGTCGCCCAAGAGTTCTTCGTACCACTCCAGCTTAAACTCCGGGTGCAGCCCGCCCTGCATGAGAATCTGGTCGCCGCCAAGCTCCACCGTCTCGGCGATCTTCTGATACAGCTCGTCGCGGTCCAACACATACCCTTCGGCCGACTTCGGTGTGCGATAAAACGCACAGAAGTCGCACACGGCCGTGCACACGTTCGTGTAATTGATGTTGCGATCAATGTTGTAGGTACGGTAATTCTCCGGATGGAGCCGGCGCGTCACTTCATCGGCCGCCCGACCCAGTGCCGCCAGATCGCCCGAGTCGAGCAAGCGCAACCCGTCCTCCGGCGTCAGCCGTTCACCGGCCACCGCCTTGTCGAGCAAGTCGCGATTATCTTGCAGAGCAACCATCACTGTAGCTGGCCTCTATGAGGCCGGCCGCTTCACCTAACACGAACGACTATCCGCCGCAAATAACTCGTCCAACCGATTCCCCAACCCCCGCGGCGCCAACTCATGCGCAACACACAATTCATAAAACTTCCGCAACCCCGCGCGCTCCTCGCGCCCCAGCGTGAAATGCAAATTATCTCGCAGATACCGCGTTGCCAGTTTGCGCGAAATCCCGATCGCGTCAGCTTCGCGCTCGGCAATCTGGTCCAATTGCGTCAGTCCCCGATCGCGCGCCGCCTCCAACAATCCGCCCATCTCCGAAACGTTCACGCCCTCCCGTGCAATCCACATCGCAAACACAAACGGCAGGTCAGTCCACTCGGTCCATGCCTCGCCTAGATCCCAAACTTCGCAAAAGCTGCTTTCTTCTTGCTCCCTGCTCCCCGCCGGGTACCCTCTGGGTGGCTCCCCGCTCTTGATCGCTCTGTCCCCAATCAACAGCACCGCATCCGCACCCGTCGCCTCGACGCCGCAGCCAATCGCCAGCGGCTCCCACCGCGGCCGCACGCCAATCCGCTCCGCCAGCAGAATCTGCGTGAGCGCCGCGCTCGTCCGCGACCCTTCATCGAGCGCCACGCACTGTACCTCCCGCGGCGGCACGCGAAAATGCAGCTTCACGCTCAGCACGGGCCCGCGGCAAGCAACGCAGGCGTCGGAAACAATGCGATACCTGGGCGAACGAAAAAACTCGACCGACGGCACCAGCGCTACGTCGAGCCGCCCGGCGGAGAGCGAATCCGCCAACCGGCTCGGCAAGTCATACGTCAGCCGCACGTCCGGCGCAAGCGCCTCCAACCCGCACACCAACGGCTTGCTGTTCAAATAATTAACGGCGCCAATTCGCATGAGAGACCGCATTATAAACGCGTCCGCCGCGCTCGACTAGGTCACGAACAAGTAGCAGGCACGCTCCGCGTGCCGCAGCCGCCCATATCAATCAAAACACCGTCATCAGCCGCGCAGCGTTGCACGCACAACACACCCGTCGATCTCCACACCACAAGTAGTGGCTTTTTTTCAGCGGTCCGTTCTTCCTGTTCATGTCGTTTAAGTTTCAGTGAGTTGATCATGAATTGCTCTCGGATTGTTGTCGACAATTCTGATCCTCGTGTGTAATTGATCGATGCACAATGAACGGGAATACGGAATCACGGTCTGGCACTGCAAAGGAGATAAACGCGGCCGGACACGTGGATTGACATCCGGCCCTACTCGCCACAACAGTAACTCGCCATGCCGTCGCGACACACCTTTCGGCGCAGTCGATTTGGAACTCCGTCAAAGTGTCACACTTAAGACTTAAGTATCCTGATGGAAAATAGTGTCCCGCTTTCTTGAAATTGAGTCACGTCAGTGCTAGGCTGACTGGCCCGATTACGTAGCACCCAGGACGCGCCGCTCAAGTTCCGGAGGGGCGCGTCCGTTTCTCGTCCGACGCCGTGACTTTTGCTCGGAGGAAACGACGATGGCATCTTTGCTATGTTTATTAGACGTTCACTGTCTGCTCGCAAACCGCGCCGGTAAGTTCTCGTCCCGTCATCGAGTTGGTAGTTTCTCGCGGGAGCTTGTGCCGCGATTCGAGCTGCTGGAAGACCGCACCGTCCTCAGCACGTTTACGGTGCTGAATCTGGACGACAGCGGCGACGGCTCTTTGCGGGCGGCGATCGCCGCTGCCGAGGCCAACCCCGGCGCCGACGTGATCAACTTCGCGCCGGCGGTTCAGGGAACCATTGGGCTGACGAGTGGCAGGCTGCTGATCACGACCGACCTGTCGATCAACGGCCCCGGAGCCCAGGTGCTCACGGTCAGCGGCAACCACTCCTCGCGCGTTTTCTCCATACGAGGCGGAACCGACGCGAGCACGGCAATCACGGTGGACATTTCGGGCCTGACAATTAGCGACGGTCGAGGAGAGGGCTTCGCTGGCGGCGTTACGAACCTTGGGTTCAGCGATGTGACTCTCTCCGGTGTGGTTTTGTCCAACAACGAGCACTTCGGGATTGTCGGCGTCGTACAACCTGCCGGCGGGGCCATCGTAAGTCATAGAAGCGGCGCCAGTGTGACCCTGATCGACTCACTGGTCACCGGCAACACCGTTCACGGCGTCACTGGGCCTTATGTCGGCGCCTTCGGCGGCGGAATAGCTACTCTCAACGGGGCCAGGCTCATGGTTGCCAACAGTACGATCACCAGCAACCAAGTCATCAGCTCCCCAACAGGCTACGCGCTTGGGGGCGGTATTCACTTCAATGTTGGTAGCACCGTCACGGTCGTGAACAGCACCGTTGCGGACAATGAAGTCGTCGGCGGCTACGCTGGCAGTGGCGGCGGTATCTCGAATTCTGACGGCTCCCTTTCGATCACCAATAGCACGATCTCGCACAACCGTGTCATAGGTGACCTTGCGGCTGGGGGTGGTATTCGGACCTCCCGCGCCGGCAGTGTTACAACGGTGGTAAACAGCACAATAACCGGTAACGAAGCCTTGGCCAGCGACGGTTACTATGGGCAGGCATTTGGCGGCGGCATATCGAATTTTCTCGGCGGCTCCCTTTCCATCTCCAACAGTACACTCACGGACAACCGGGCCGTCGCCGGCAGCAGTGGAATCGGCATTGTGTACGATACTTCCATCGATGCCGCTTTCGGAGGCGCCATAATTAGCGGGCCCGGCACGTTGGAGATCAGCCACAGCACGCTGCGTGGCAATCAAGCAATCGGCGGCAACAACGCCACGCACCACGCCCCGAACGTCGCCGATGTCGGCGCCGCCCATGGCGGTGCCATTTTTAACAACCTTGGCGGAGAAGCCATCATCCGCGACAGCACGATCGAACACAATCGGGCGGTCGGCGGCCACGGCAACACCGGCAGCGGTCCGGCCGGCTTCGTGGGTACAGGAACCGGCGGCGGAATCGACAACTCGCTCGATTTAGCGCTCATTGGAGGCTCTGGATCGCCGCATCTGACGGTCATCGATTCCATCATCCGGCACAACGAAGCCATCGGCGGCGATGGTAACACGGCCACCGGCGAGATGCTCTTCGTCGGCGCTGGTCTCGGCGGCGGCATCGCTAACTATCTGGGAGCCACCAGCGACATTACCGATAGCCTGCTCGCCCACAATCGCGCCGGCGGCGGAATGGGCAACTCGCTCAGCGGCGGCGCCGGCGCCGCCAATCTCGGCGCAGGCGGCGCCATCTTCAATGCACTCGGCCGCTTTCAATTGGATACAGGTGAAGTTCTAGCCGACAGCATCGTCAACGTCGAGCGCAGTATCCTGTTGTCCAATCAAGCAAAGGGCGGCGACGGTCTCGCCGGTAGTGACGGCGGCGACGCTTGGGGCGGCGCGATCGCCAGCCTCTTCAATGCGACCACCAATGCCAACCGCACTGTATTCTCGACCAACCGCGCAATCGGTGGCCGCGGCGGAGCCGGTGCGGGCGGCGGCAACGCCTTCGGCGGCGCCATTTTCAACGACGACACCTCGTTACTCGCGCTCGCGCGCAGCCTCGTCACGCTGAACCGAGCCCAGGGCGGCAGCGCAGGAGCCGGCGGCGATAGCGGCGACGGGATCGGCGGCGGCGTCTACAATCTCGGCGACTTCGATTTGGACCCGCTGACGCTGATCCGGTTGAATTTCGCCTCCACCAGCCACAACAACATCTTCGGCGACTTCGACTTCATCTAATGGGCGACGAACACCCCGCGTCAATCCCCAATTCTTGGCCACCCCAGGTGGCCAAATTTTCTTGTTGGAATTGGCCACCACTTGTGCTAGGGTAGTTTCATTGAAATGACCGTCCGCGCGTAGCTGCATGAAGACGTCTCGCCGGATTCGTGTCGCAACTGACAGTCTCTCGCATGCACAGGTTTAGCAAACCTCCCTCTTGCCTTCGAGACAGCTCTGCGGCGCGAACAACCGGGCCATTGGCAGCGGGATCCGCGGCGGACGGGTGGAGTTTGGATCCAGCGAGCGTTGCTCCATCGGCTGCCGACCGGATCGGTGAAAAACGGTTGGTCATGGTCCGCCGTGCGCGCCACGCCGCTCGATCGTTGCACCAGTGGGCCCATCATTTCTTTTTTGGAGTTGTGAGCCTCTAGCGTTAAGCCGGAACAGACAAGGAGACAAGAGTAGACAAGAAGAAAGGGAGACAAGGGGCGCTCAAACGTCCAAGTTTGTTGCGGTTTTACACAAACTCGAGCCGCCGAAACGCGCGCAGCCCGCGGTAAAGCGGCACGATCGTCGCCACTGCGCCGACAAAAATCGCTGCGCCCGTGCCGGCGACCAGCCACATTTTGAGATATTGCGGGTTCATGAACGTCGTCCCCCACGGCCCTTTGCTCGCCAAAAGATAGAAATGGCATGGCAGGGCGGTCAGCACTACAACAGCCATGATGTACAGCGCGCTAAGCACGAGGTTGAGCGTTCCGCCGAAGCCGGCCGCGATCTTCGACGGCGACGTCTCGCGAAAATTCGGCATCATCGCGCCGAAACCGACCGCGATCGACGCCAGCCCGAGACACAGCAGCACGCACGTCAGTTGATGCACCAAGATCACCAAGAGCGGCACCTGCAACATCATGTCGCTCAATAAGACGAGCATCGCACACGGCACCCACGAACCCAACGACGCGAACCAGAACTTGCTCCACAAGATCGTGTCGCGCTCGACCGGCAGCAGCCCGAGAATCCAAAAGCAGTGCCCTTCCAGGCTGATCATCGGGTAGATGAACCGTGTCGTGAACGTCGATAGAATCAGACCAACGACGGCCAGATTGAGAAAGCTGACCATGTTGATCCACGTGACGTAGTCGATGTCGCTCTGCGGGTTGTCGAAACGGTCGACGTTGAGGAAATACAACCCCAACAGGGCGAAAAAAATCAGAAACTGCGACCACTGCACCGGATCGCGCCGCAACAGTTGCCAATCCTTAGTCAGCAGCAGTCGCAACGGGCGAGGAAATGGAAACAAAAACGCCTGCACCACGCGATCCGCATACGCGGGCCGCACCGTTCGGCGTGGCGTTCGCCGCGTGGCGAAGTTCGCGTAGCTCGTGCGAAACCAGCGTTTCGCCGCCCACACCGTCAGCACGTGAAGAAATAGCGCGTTGGAGATCAACAGCGTGAGATTGAAAATGCTTTTGGCGACCGGCCAATCCACGCGGTCGCCTTCGATCACGACGTGGGGCAACCGCGCGGCGTCCAGCAAGCCATTGGTCAGCCAGGTGCTCGGCAGCCACTCCTGCTGCGTGATCGAGAAGCGGTCGAGCGTCTCTTGGAACCATTCGACGCCAAACAGCTTCGATTGCGGGCTCGACACGGTGCGCCACACCAGCGGCACTGCGACCACCATCAGCACGAGAGTCGCGACGATGACAATCAACTTGCGCAAGTGCGGCAGCTTGTGCATGACGAGCAAGCAACAAATCGCCCCAACGCCGCACGGTATGTAAACGAACGAAACGATGAGCGGCGCTAAAATAAAATAGTAATACCACGGCGCGCCGGCCACGATGCCGTAGGCGATCATGATCGGGCTAGCCAGCAGAAAGAATCCCCAACTGCTGTAGAACACGGCCTCCTGAAATTTGTACAGCACGATCCGCTCGGGGCGCATCGGGAGCGACAATAAATACTGCGTCTCCGGCGAGTTGTACAAACCGGTGTATAGAATGATGCCCGACGAGAACACGAGCATCACATTGAGCGACGCGAAAAACAAATGAAACACGAACTGCACCGTCTCCGCATGGTAGCGTCCGCCCGGCTGGCCGACGTTATCGACGATGAAACTAAAGCCCTCGTAGAACAGAAGAAACAGCCCCATCCAAAAGAACAAGCTCAGCCCAGCCACGAGCAAGGTACGCAGCCGAGCGGTCGTCATCAACTGCCGCAACTGCGTTCGCGCGACGTGGTATCGCAAACTCCACAGCAGCTGCGCTTCGCGATCCTCGGTCGGCAGCGCGGGAGAGCTCGCGTACCGATCGTGCAAGCCAGCGAATGTCGATGTCAGCGCCATATCGGTCATCGCGTGAGTCCCTCCTCCGCGGGTATACTCGCCGAGGACCGCCGCGAAAATGCTTGCGGCGCGTTCGAGTCGGCCTCCGTTAGCGCGAGATACATCGATTCCAACGACCGGCTCTCGCCGGGAAACTGCCCGCGAAGCTCAGCCACCGTGCCATCGAACATCAGCCGGCCTTGGTTCATGATTCCGACTCGATGCGAAATTTCCTCCGCGGCGGTCAGCGTGTGCGTACTCATCAGCACGCACATTCCGCCTGCCACCTCCCGTTTTAGCAGATCCTTCACCAGCCGGATGCTGTGCGGATCGAGCCCGACCATCGGCTCATCGACCACGAGCACGCGCGGCGCGTGCAGCAGCGCCGACGCGAACACGGTCCGCTGCTTCATGCCATGGGAATACGTCTCCGTCAACTGATCGGCGAACTCCGCCAGCTCGAATCGCTCGATCTCGCGGTCGATTGCGCGAGCCGACTGGCGGCCGTCCATCCCGTACATTCGCGATACAAATTGCAGGATTTCGCGTCCGGAAAGTTTATCGTACAGAAATGGTTGATCGGGCACGTAGCCGATCAGCGCGGCGGCCTCGCGGGTTTGCGTCACCACGTCGTATCCGCCGACGTGAATCGTGCCGCTCGTGGGCCGGATCAGGCCGACGAGCAATTTGATGGCCGTCGTCTTGCCGGCCCCATTGTGTCCCAGCATCGAGTACAGCTCGCCGGCCGCCACCCGCAAGTTCAGATTCGCAACTGCAACTTTATCGCCGTACGATCGGCAAACCTGCTGGAGTTCAATCATCACGGCGATTCGGGCGGTGTGGCGATCGTGGCGACATTCTCCAAATCCAGCAGCTCCTCGGCCAGCCTGAGCATGTGCGATTCATCGCGTCGCTCGAACCGCAGCTTCGTCTCCATTAAATGCAGATCCTGGCGGAGCACGGTACCGTCGTCCCCCACCCACACCACCGCGCGCAGCGTGTTGTCGGCCGCGACCCCGGCGGGCGACATCGCGCGATACTCGATCTTTCTCGCCCGCGTACGCTCGCCACGACGATCGAACCAGCGCTCTTCCACCACTTCCGCCTGCAACACTTCCAGCGAATCGCTCGGCGGACGGAACGGACTATACACTTCTTGTTGCCACTTGCGGCCGACATACACCTGGAGCAATTTCGGCTGCGGGATCAACTCGCTCGCCAGCAACGAGTTGTGGGGAACCGGATATCTGACCGTATGCGTGACGTCGCCCGACTTGACTTTTAAGAGCAAGTCCGGGCCGTCCACGCGGCCCGTGACCTTCATCACCAGAGGCAGATCGTTCAATCGCACCCGTGTTTCGAACGACGACAGGCTGTTGAGCGAATCGAGCACGATCCGCGTTCGCATGTCGAGCGATATCTGCCCCAGACCGCGAACAAGCGTGCTCATCCACTGCGGCGCCAGTTTGCGAACTTCAAGTCCTTCGAGAAGCACGCGGCTATGGATTTCCGTCGTGCCCAGCGCGCCGGGAACCGCCTTGCTCACAGCATGGCCGACGAGTTGGCCGTCGTATTCGATGTCCCAGCACACCGGCTCGTTGCGCAGGAGTACGCCGTGTCCCGGCGGCTCACCGTTGAAGAATGGCGGCAGGATGCGTGCCACCATCAGCCACGACATCGAGCCCATCCACAACAGCACCACCACGCCCACAAAGATTCGGTTGCCCATGCGACCGCTCCTTCACGTACTCGCAGCGCCTGTGTCCTGGGGATCGTTAAGTTAAAATAAGACCGCCCTCGCGGCCCAAAGGTTCCCGCCGGCCGTTGGGAATCGACAGTGATCCACCGCCCCTACCGACCCCACTAGTTTACACCTGGTTGATCCAAAATGCTACGAAATGATTCGTAAAGGATGGGTGAAGATTTGTCGGAATCTCCAAAAATAGGCAAACGGCTTGGCGAAACTAACGCAGTCGAGCGAGCCGGGCCGTCCCCGGCCCCGGTTATGCTGGCATAAGGCGCAACCGCGCCCAATCCCAATTGCACAAATTCACGACACCTCCGAAGATAGCCCTGCTCACACATGGGACAACCACTGGTCCGCCCGCATTGTCCGGTAACGCGACTGAGTGCACGGCTAAATCCTGGTACGTCCAGGAAGGAGAACTGTAAAGTCCGCATTAATGTAGCAGGCACGCTCCGCGTGCCGTAGCTATCCCGAGGAAACGCGATGCTTTTACCAAGGCGGTAACGGCACACGGAGTGTGCCTACTACTTTGCAGTTGTCCTGCTGGTACGTCACGATTGCTTGACGACGCAACCATCCGCCGCTTAGATTCAGATCAGGTCACGAGTTGGATTGCGCGACCAAAGAGTCAAACAAACCATGCCAACGGTTTTGCGAGTCGGTCGATATCGCTTCTTCTTTTTCAGCAACGAAGGCAATGAACCGCCGCACATTCACGTCAAGGCATCAGGCGACGAAGCAAAATTCTGGCTTGATCCCGTGCAATTAGCGGCGAACTATGGTTTTAATACCAGAGAGATAAACGAAATTGAACGTCTCGTGGACGAACACCGCGAAGTCTTATTAGAGGCCTGGCATGAGCACCTCGGCTAAATCAGATGCACGCTTTCAACGCGCGTTTGTGCCTACGACCGCTTTGGCGAAGCACGTGGATTTCGACGACATCACAATGCGGGTGACGTTCAGCGATGGTCGCGTGCTGAGTGTGCCGTTGAGTTGGTTTCCCTTGCTTCGCGACGCCACTCCCAACCAGCGGGCAAACTACGAGATCGGTGGCGGCGGCGTCAGCCTGCACTGGCCAGACATCGACGAAGACCTGTCCATCGCCGGACTGATGGCGGGCGTGGATCGCAATGCGGGTTAGCGGCTGCTGCGCACCACCGATGACCGTGGTGCAGCGAGGTACGGATTCAGGCCGATTTGCGGCGCGATCCTCGCCGTGCACCCTTTGATGCATTGCAGGACACAGTGCGGCATTTGAGATCTCTGATCTACCGCCGCGGCTATGCGCCTTTGTGCATCGAGCACAAATGAATGAAATCGCCAAGAACGCAAAGGTCGCCGAGTAGGTTCATTGGCTTTTATGCCTTGCTTGGCGCACTTGGCGGTTCAATTAGTTCGACGCTCTTATAATATGATCGCGACGAAACAGCGGGGAAGCTTACTCGTCCTATGGGCAAATCGGAATGTCGCTGACTAACGGGTTTTCGGGCCGGTTACGCGGATTGCTAGGCGGCACAGTGCGCTCGCGCCTCGCGCAATGGTCGCGGTACATTCCGCAAATCGCCGCGCTGGAGGAGCCGCTCACGAAGCATAGCGATTTTGATCTCAAGAAAACAAGTCTGTCGCTGCGATACCGCGCCCGCAGCGGCGAGCCGCTCGATCGCTTGCTTGTCGAGGCGTTTGCGCTGGTGCGGGAGGCCGGACGGCGGAAGCTCAACATGCGGCACTTCGACGTGCAGCTTTTGGGCGGCGCGGCCGTGCATTACAACTCCATCGTCGAGATGCAAACCGGCGAAGGCAAAACGCTCACCGCCACGCTGCCGCTGTACCTTGCCGCGCTCGAAGGCAAAGGCGCGCACCTCGCCACCGTCAACGACTACCTGGCAAAGCGCGACGCCGACTGGATGCGCCCCATCTACGAACTGCTCGGCATGAAGGTCGGCTGCGTCCAATCGCAAATGCCGCAGCCCGAACGCAAGAAGCAATACGCCTGCGACATCACCTACGGCACGGCCAATGAAATGGGGTTTGATTTTCTGCGCGATCGCTTGCTGAAGCGGCGCATCAGCGAAGGCCAGCGCGATCTGTTCGGCGCGATGCTCGGCAAAGCCGGCAGCGGCCACGAAGAGCCCGTACAAGGCGAGCTGCACTTCATGCTCGTCGACGAGGCGGACAGTATTCTCATCGACGAAGCCCGCACGCCGCTCATCATCAGCGCGCTGCCAGGCGAAGAGGAGGAGCTCGAAGCCGAGGCATATCGGTGGGCGGCTGAGGTCTCGCCGCAGTTCGAAGAGAATGAGCACTTCGACTACGATCACAAAGACAAAACGGTCGAACTCACGCTTGCCGGCCGTCAGCGGGTCCGCGCGATTCCCAAGCCGCCGGCGATGGACCGCATGCCGCTTTCGACGATCTACGAGTATATCGAGCGCGCTATCAAGGTGGCGCGCGAGATGTTCCTCGATCGGCAGTACGTGGTGCGCGACGGCGAAATCGTGATCGTCGATGAATTCACCGGCCGGCTCGGCGAAGGCCGCAAGTGGCGCGCCGGCATCCATCAAGCCGTGGAAGCGAAGGAAGGCGTGGAGGTCACATTCGCGACGAACCAAGCCGCGCGGATCACGGTGCAGGATTTTTTCCTGCGCTACAGTCGCCTTGCCGGTATGACGGGCACGGCGTCCACGAGCGCAGGCGAGCTGCACAAGATTTATAAGTGCCGCGTCATCCCCGTGCCGACGAACCGGCCGCCGATCCGCGAGAAACTGCCGACGCTCGTGTTCGGCACCAGCGACGACAAGTGGCAGGCGATTATCAACGACCTGGTCGAGCAACACCAGCGCGGCCGGCCCGTGCTCGTCGGCACGCGCTCTATTGATAAGAGCGAGCTACTCGGACAATTGCTCAACGAGCATGGCATCGAGCACTGCATTCTCAACGCGCGCCACATCGCGAAGGAAGCAGAGATCGTTGCGCAAGCCGGCCAACAGGGTAAAGTCACCGTGGCGACAAACATGGCTGGGCGCGGCACGGACATTCGTCTCGGCCTGGGCGTTTCCGACCACGGCGGTTTGCACGTCATCTGCACCGAGCTACACGAATCGCAGCGCATCGACCGCCAGCTCATCGGCCGCTGCGGACGCCAAGGCGACCCGGGCACCTATCGCCAGTTTCTCGCGCTCGACGACGAAATCCTGCTCACCGGCTTCGGCCCGAAGAAAGCGAACAAACTGAAAGAGCAAGGCGAGCGCCTCACCGGCCGCGGCCCGCTCTCCGGATTCGAATCACTCTTCTATTCGGCCCAACGCAAAGTCGAACGCCGCCACTTCCGCGACCGCAAAGTGCTGCTCTACCACGAAAAGGAGCGCCAGAAAATGCAACGCGCGATGAGCCAGGACCCATACCTTGACACGGCGGGTTAGTTGGAAGCGGTACCATATGATTCTTCTTGCTCGTGCCCTCTCAACGGCGTATCCTGGGAGAAAAGGGCCCGTGCATGAGGCAGTTCAAATGGATCGAATGGAATCTCCAGAAGATCGAAGCGCACGCTTTATCCGCGGAGGACGTTGAGGCTGCGTTCGATAGAGTTTACAGCCTCGAAGAGCGCAACGACGGATCGTACCAAATGTTCGCCGAGACGCCAGCGGGCCGTCGAATTTGGGTGATGTGGCGTTACGATCGCGAGGAGGACGAGATTCCAGATATTTTTGGCGAGTTAGGTACGCCTCCTATCTTCGTGATCACTTCATACTGAAAAGAAGGTCACAATGGCCATTCCCGAAACCGATCAGCGAAGTCATCAGCAGCGCGCGCGAGACGAGCAGATTGCCGCAGAACCGCAATTGCCGCCGCCTGAGATTCCCGCCGATGCCGTTGCATCACCGGTCGATACGCACCTCGGCCGACTACGCCGGCAACCAGTGGCTCTAGCTGGCATCGTCGAAAACGGATTGGTACGTCCCCTTGATCCCGCGATCAAGCTGCCGGAACACTCGCGGGTGATTATCGTGGCGGAGACGAGGTAAGGCAGACATCCAGTATCAGGCACACGAATGAGCAAACGACTTACGGCAGTTATTCTCGGCCCACCTTAGCCGCCGCGAGCCACCGACGAATTGGAAGCGGAGTTGGAAGCGGTCTTCTACGCATTGGGTCGTGACCGCATATCCCGCTCGCTGCGTAACACAAGGAGACATTCAATGGCAGCGCCCTTGATCGTCGAATACGACGCTGTCGGCGATATCCTGTACCTCGGCAAGACGAAATCGTACGCCGAGCAAGAATCAGAGGAGATCGACTGTGGCGTAGTTGCTCGGCTCAATCCCACGTCCGGAGAGGTGGAAAACTTGGAGATATTGTTCTTTACTGCGCGCGCGAAAGCCGGCGAACGGGTCAGCATCCCCGTGTTGGCGGACTTCCGACTGCCGCAACCGGCCTAGGCCTCGGGTTGAGCTACTTGATAACCGCTCGTCGGCCGGGGCGCCTCCATGGTGATGCAGTAGTCCTGGAAGCCGACGGATTGCCAAAATGCCCGACCTGCGACATTACTAACCA
>JAKEIB010000128.1 GCA_022614705.1 Planctomycetota bacterium
CAAACGCGGGCTCTTGATTTTGTAGGGTCTGACGAAATCGAGCGATGCGTGCGTTCAAAATCTCCCTGAAAACTCAATGCATGTATTCGGACAGACTCTGAAAGCCGATTAAGCCAGACGCATTGGTAACATCGCCGCCGCTCGTGACGGCGAGCGAGCCCGAACCAGCGTTGCCTATGAAAACGCTGCTGGGGCTGGTCCACGCCGATCCGTCGCCATCGACGCTGATCGAGCCGGTAGAGCCAGCGACGTGGCCGATGAAGCCCCCGTTTGTGTCGACCTGCCCGCCGTTGGTGACGTTGAGCGTCCCAGTCGCGGAGGCGGCGCCGCCGATAACTGGCTGCGGGCCACTACTCAGCGTCGAGCCAGCGTCGCTGACGGTCACCAGGCCGCTGGAGCCGCTGTTGTGTCCGAGCACGACGTTGCCGTTGGGGCTTGAAACATCCACGGTCGCGCCGGCGGTCACGTTGAGCGTGCCTGAACCGAACCGCCCGATGATCAATTCTGCATTCGCGGCGTCGTTGCCGGTGATGTTGAGCTTGGCGCCCGGAACATTGATCGTGCCATTCGATCCGGCCGCGTCGCCGATCGTCGCCGCAACGGCGTTGAGCGTCACCACGCGGTTGAAAAACGTCCCGGCCGAAAGATTGAGCACCGCTGCCGTGTCCGAGGCCGTCTCGCCGACGACCACCCCGCGACCGGCTTCCGTGGTGGTGGGGTTGTCTGCCCTGAGCGTCGCCCCGAAAGTCAAATTGGTGCTCAGCCTCATGTCGTTGTTGCCCACGATCAATCGGTCGATCGTAGTAGTCACGCTGCCGAGTTGCACATCGTACAAAACTCCGCTGCCGACGCGGAACACGGCCGTGTCAGCATTGCCCGGTACGGCGTTGGGATCCCAGTTGGCGGCGAGATTGAAGTTGCCGTTGGGCGGAACGAAGCCATTCCCGTCCCACGATAGCGTAGCGGCGTGCGCGACTGATGCATACGCCCAAGTCAGTCCAACGACCAGTGGGGCCGAGCGACGAACAAACCGGCGAGACATGATGCAGCTTCCGCGAGGGAAGGATGCGCATTGGCAGCGCCTGGAACGAATCCGACTCTGTGCTCTTCTCCCACCTCCTGCGGGCCTGGCGGCTCATGTTCTGGATTTTAGCGCGCCTCTTGTGCGAGATGCAACGAAGTTCTCCTCCTAGCGGGAAACGTCGCGACGAATGCTGAAGCGATCGAGGAACAGAGGTGCGACAACAAGTCCGATCCATATCAGCGCGGACGACCAGGGCTCGGGAACGGCGGCATTGGCGGACGCAGCGGCGCCCGCGCCGCCGACCGTTTCGCCAAAGTTCATCCGCCACCCGTTGTATCCAGCTTGGGTGCCGTCGTTCTTGCGCCAGGCAACGTAGTCCGCAGCGTCGACCACGCCGTCTCCGTTGTAATCGCCAGCCGGTACGGTAAACCCGTACACTGTGAAGAAAATCAGCGTACCAATCTCGCCCGGTGCTGCATCACCGACGTAGAGCCGCCAAGTGCCTGCGGCATTTTCTCCATCGAAGTCAGAGAGGTTTGTGCCAAAAGCTGCCCCATGCGCCGGAATAAAATCACGCGGCTCCATGCCATCGCGGCCGATGACCTCCGCGTTGCCAATCGTGCTGCCCATCAGTTCGGCCGACTTGAGGGAGGTCGCCTCATCATCGTAGGTCAGCGGAAATGACGAGGAAAGATTGGACGAGTCGCCGCCGATTCCCGAGCCATTATCCGCCGACTCGTTGAACCCTGGCCGCGACAACAAAGTGACGACCGTATTTTCGGGACTGACGAGCTTGATCACAAGATCGCCGACAAACGTGTGATTGATCCCCACAAGGACATTCACATCCGTCGCGAGCTCGGAAACCGTCACGTTGCAACTAAGGGATGCCATCGACCCGAGCGTACCGTTGTAGCCGTTGTCCGAAATCGCGATGTTGGAGCTCGGGCTGCTCGCCAGAAAAACCCCTGCCGGGCAGCAACGCGGCGCCGCGATCGTGGCCAACACAAGTGCAACCAAAGAAATGCCAAGCCTCATAGGTGAAGACTCCCTGATCCACCCTCCCGCCATGGGTGGTGTCTCTTGAATTCCGCCCGAACATCCAGAAGACAAGTTGTCGAGGTCGGTCGGCAAGTCGAGGCGGATTATCCGATCTTACCGAGGATTTGACACGTCAACAAGAAAATTCCAGGGAATCCGCGCGTCGCCAGGTGCGGCGAACTGTCTTAGGCCAGGCCGCGGTCTTCGAACAAGGTCAGTGCAAATGCATGGCGATGGTCGAGGACAGCGCGCAGTTCAGAAGCGCCTAGGCGAGTTAGTCCGGCGACGCCCGATGTTGAGCACCGTTGCAATGAGCAGCAGCGCGAGCGAGGTTGGTTCGGGCACGGCGGCATTGCCAGAGCCATTGACGCCCGCGCCGCCGCCATGCGTTTCGCCGAAGTGGGTGCGCCATTGGTCGTAATGCCCGGGGCCGATCAAACCGCCGATATGATCGTTCAGCAGCGGATTGGTCGTACCCACATTCTTGCGCCAGACTACATAATCCGCTGCATCGACGGTGCCGTCATTGTTGTAATCGCCCGGAGAGCCCGCGATCTGGAAGCTGGTGAGAACAACGTGATCGGGATTGAACGGGCTGCCAGGGCCATAGTGCACGACGAACGAGCCCGCATTGTTCCCGTCATCAACGCGCTGGCCGCTAGCTATGTTGCTGAACGAACCGATGAGTTCTGTGGCCGCGAGAATAGTGTATACCTCGTCGGGGCTCGGTTCATAGAGTCCACTATCCGCGTCCAACGCGAAGCGCAGCTCTCCACCAAGTAATGCAGTCGCGGAAACGTTAATCGAGTCGTACTGGTTGGTCGCGGCCTCGCCGTGAATGAAGATGCTGAGCGAGCCGGCAGTGTCCTGAGTGTAGCTGCCGTTGATCGCGATCGTGTTGGAATCTGGATGTAGTAACAGCAGTCCACCCTGATTCACGAGATTGCCGCTAAACCCGTTCAGCCGGAGACTTCCGGAATTCCACACGAATTGTCCGCCGGCTTGCAAGGTGACTGAGTCGGTTGAAAGCAGCCCGCCATCGAACGTTAAAATGCCGCTCGGAAAGAGAACAATATCCTCCGTGACGCTCACATTGCCGCCTTGAATCGCCACTGCACCGGATCCGCCACTGATGCCGGTGTCAGCATCGCCGCCAATCGATAGTCGGCCGGTGGTCGTCCAGTTGCTGCCGAGTCGGCTGACGACTTGGCCGTCTGAGCCGATCAGGCGGCCGACGAACGCATCGGCGTTGTTGACAGCGCCGCCGGAATTAATCGAGAGACTTCCTTCACCGCTATTGCCAACGGTCAGGGAGTTCGTGTTCGTCCACGTAGCTTGGAAGCCGCCGACAAACACCGTTCCTTCGCCAGTCAGTTCTTCTCCAATCGAGCCATCGAAACTCGTCACACTGCCACCTGCAGAGATCGTCAGCTCGCCGGTGCCATCGCGACCAATGAGAAGTTCGCCGCTCGTTGTCCAAGCGCCTCCGTCGTGGACGGCGACCGCGCCGCTCGAGGTGAGGAAATGGCCAATGGAGACAGTCGTGCTGGAGACGGTGGCATCATCCTCAATCGTCAGCGTTCCGGGTCCGCTGTCAAATGGCCCGATGCGCATGTTGCCGCTAATCCATTGCAAGCCTCTCACGGTAACGGCGCCGGTGCTGCCGGCGGCGTTGGCGATTCTCGCGACCTGCGTTTCGAGGACCGAAAACTCGTCGCCGGAAAGAATCAAATTGGCCGTCTCGCCATTGGCGGTGCCCACCTCCAGGCTAGGATTTGTGCCGCCGGTGCTCAGCAAGACATAGTCTATGATCGACAGGTGCACGGAATCATTGTGGACAATCAGCTGATCGCTCTCGCCGCCGACGTCGGTGACGACGTATGGGGTTGATGGCGCAGTGCCCAAGTCAAAGTTCACGGTGTCAAGCGGCCCGCCGGGCCCTTGCATTCCCGGCGGGACGAACGGCGACCAATTCGAGGGCTCAA
>JAKEIB010000129.1 GCA_022614705.1 Planctomycetota bacterium
ACCAGGCGCGGGCCGCGCCGGTTGGCGGGCGCCGCCTGGAAGCGCGGCGTTTCGGGCCGCTGCTCCTTGAACACCACGTTTTCAAGAAAATGGCCGAACACCTCCGGGTCGGTCCAGTATTCATCATGCGCTTTGCCGGGGAACCAGTAGCGCGTGAAGCCATAGTCGTGTTCGCCCTTCTTGAACTCGAAGAAAGGGCTCCAGCCGTTCTCTTCCAACCACTGCCGCGTGCGGTCGAGCTGGAACCCGATCGGATCGCCGTGGTCATAGTAGTTGCGCCAGGCGATGGGCGGAATCGGAGTGTCCTCAGGGGGAGGCGGCATGTGTCGCCACAACTCGGGCCAGAGCAGAACATGCTTGTTGATGGGCGAGCCGATGGTCATGAAGCCGCGCAGTCTGCGCACCCACGCGTAGTTTCCCTTACCGCCATCGTTCAGAGCCTCGAGAATTCCCAGAAACGACAAGACAGTCCCCTCGCTGTGTGCGACGAGGTACAACTCGGCTTCACGGTTGTCGGGGTGGCTGGCGATGCGGCTTAGGACTTCGTGAAAATGGCGCAGGATTTTCGCGCGAAAGTTGCTGAACTCGGTCACGATCTGCACGTCGCCCAGATAATCGACCAGCAGTTTCTTCAAGTCGAATTGAAAGATGTTGGCCTTGGAGGCAAGAAACAACAGCTTTTCGAAGAGGTTGAGGCCTTCGATCATTTCGCCGATCACGCTGGCGGCCAGGGCGTAGTCTTTGTCCGTGCGCCGCGGCTTGGCGGGCTTTTGTTGCTCAAAAAGCCGGACGCGCTCCACGACCGTGCCGGCCCAGCGCTTGATTTCCTCGATGGTGAACTGGTCGGCGGCCGGCCCGCGCGGAATGTCGGACCAATAGACTTCGCCGAAAGCGACGTCGATCTCGCCGGGCAGCCTGGGATCGATCTCTTCGTCCGGCGTGAAGAATCCCAGCGCGGGCGCGGCGGCGTCGAGCGCGAAAATCCTAGCGTGCAGTCGGCCGGCGGCGATCGTGGCCGGCTGGCCGAAAAACTGAAACACCTGCCGCGCCACCATCTGAATTGTCCGGCAGCGCATCTGCTCGCCGATGCCATGCACCGCGACGAGGATTTTTCGGGGCATGTGTCCTTCATAGGATTAGAGCCTTGGGAAGGATAACAACGATGCTCCGCCGCGTCGAACGATTTCTGGCTGGATCAATACAGCCACGGATGGACACGGATTAAACACGGACAAAGACCGAGTGCGCTCTTGTCCGTGTTTAATCCGTGTCCATCCGTGGCTGTGTTAAGACTTGGCTACGGAACGACCTTGGCGTGCGCGTGGAACTCAATTTCACCGCCGGCTTTGAGATCGGTTTGCACCCGCAAAACGCGGTTGAGCTGTCCGGGTTCCAGCGGGCTCAAGGTCACCGTGAGGATGTGCACGGTCTTGCTGTCCGAAGTCGTCTCTTTGACGCGCACCACGGGATCGGTGCCGAAGATGCGCAGAATGCGAAAAGGCTTGATGCCGCGCAGGATCACCTTGCGATCCGACTCAGTTCCCGCTTTCACTTCCCCCAGCGCCACCGTGTTGGGGCTGATGCTGAGGGCTGACTCGACCTCCATCGTGACCGGGATGCGCAGTTTCGTAAGGGCTGGGATGCTGGTCTTCACCCAGAGCTCGCTGTACCATTTGCCGGCGGGAGTATCCGGGCGCGTCTTGGCTGACACTTGATACACGACCTCGTTGCCGGCGCGGCGAATCTCTTTGAGCTCGGGCACAACGTAGTTGCTTTCCGACTTGAGATCGAGGATGCGCGTTTGGCCGTCGCCGAAAAACGACACGTTCATCTCGGCTTGGGCGACGTTGCCGCGCTTGACCGCGCCGAAATTCAAGGTGTCCGCGGAGAACTGCACGTCGTCGCGGCTGTTGGCCTGCAGCCACAGGCGCACTTCTTCCACGCGCGGCTTGGTGAAGCGCACGTGGATGGTGACGTTGCGCGAGTTCGCGAACACCCGCGTATCGACCTGCACGAGGATGGCCGATTCCTCGCCCGGCTCCAAGTCCGTTTTCAGGGCGCGGGCCGTCGTGCAGCCGCATGTGACGCGAATGCCGGCAATCCGCACGGGCACGCCGGTGTTGTTGACGAGGCGAAATGGGTGCGACGCCACGGTGCCGCGCGGCACGGAGCCGAAGTCTTTAGTCAAACCGTCGAACATTCCCTCCGCCCATTGTGCGCTGGCCGTTTCGACCGGCACGAAGAGCAGGAGTACCACAATCGAGGTCCGAAGCATCGCGACGAAATCCAAAGTCTCAGACTCTTAGTCGGTCCGGGCGACGCGCGTAGCGGACCAAATCTCGCCAAGCCGCCCAGCCTTTCCAATTCGTCGCGGCGCGCAGCCCGCCGTCTTTTCCCGATCGGCAATGCCTGCCCAATCGGCAAATCCGAGCCGCGTACAAAGTAGTAGGCACACTCCGTGTGCCGTTGCGGGCATTGTTCAAACCAGGCTAACACATGAACCTTGCCCCGTTGCGGACGTACGGCACACGGAGTGTGCCTACTACATTGCGTTCCCGGCTTGCCTTCTCCCCGCAAACACCGGAAAATAGCCGGACTTCCGAACCCGACCCTGACCTGCCCGCGTATGGAATGCGGCTGCCTTCGGTCCCCGCGCCCTTTTGGGGACCGGGGTCGGAGGTGAGGGGCAATCACCCTGCCGAGACTAGCCGTGGATTACGAGCAATTGATCCTCGTCTTCACCAGCATCGTTTACGAAGCGCTGCCCTTTATCGTCTTGGGCGTGGTCATCGCGGGATTGCTCGAAGAATTCCTGCCGCAGCAGGCGCTCGCGAATGTCTTGCCGCGCAGCCGGTTCGTCGGCATCCTGATGGGCGGCTTGCTGGGCATCGTCTTCCCGATGTGCGAGTGCGGCATCATCGTCGTCATGCGGCGGTTGCTGCGCAAGGGGCTGCCCTTGAGCGTGTGCGTCGCCTACATGCTCGCGGGGCCGGTGATCAACGTCGTCGTGCTCTTGAGCACGTATGTGGCGTTCAACTATCCCGAAGAAAAGTTTTTAATCTTCGGCGGTCCGGAAGGGGTCGTGCTGATTCGAGCCGGCATCGCCTATCTCGTCGCGGTCAATGCTGCCCTCTTGGTGGAGTGGCAATTTCAGAAACACGGCAACAACCTGTTGGCTCCGATCGTGCTCCGAGGTATGCAATCCGGAATGGAGGAACAGGAAACGGTTTCCGGGAAGCGGACGACGCTTAAGCGCGTCGGCAACATCACGGAGACTGCTTTGCACGACTTCGTGGATATTCTGGCGTTCTTGATCATTGGGGCAGCGCTAGCCGCCGGCGGTCGCGCGATCGTCGCGAACATCAACGCCGCCGAGGTCATCCATCAGGTCCCCGTACTGGCGATTCTTTTGATGATGGGCATGGCGGTCCTCTTCTGCCTGTGCAGCGAGGCCGACGCGTTTGTCGCCGCTAATTTTCAGCCGATGTTCACGGCGACGAACGAGTTGTTCTGGCCGCCGGCTTCCAAGATCGCCTTTCTTGTGTTGGGGCCGATGCTCGACATCAAGCTTTATCTCATGTACACGCGCGTCTTTCGCCCGCGCCTGATTTTCACGATCATTCTCGCAGTCGTCACACAGGTGTTCGCATACACCTTGGCGCTGCACTATTTGACCGACTAAGCTGGTTAATGAGTTTGCGAAGGAGTTCCCATGACGAGTCATGAATCAGGGCAACCGCACGAACATCATAAACACGGCGACGCGAATGTCGCGCACAGTCACGATCACCACCACGGAGAAGACAGCTATTACATCGACCAACTTTGCATGGTGGCGCTGACCGGGGCATTTGGCGGCATATGCCTCGCCCTTTATTTCTGGCAGACGACCATGCTCAGCCGCATGCTTGGACAGCAATTTCATCCCTATGTCCTTGCCAGCGGCATCGTTCTCGTCGGTTTAGCAGTGCTGCGCTCGCTCAGCCTTTGGGTGCAAGTGGGCAAAGAAGCGCCGCACGCCCACGATCACCAACATCACGAGCACGAGCATGGCCACGAACACTCTCATGACTGCTGCCATGACCACGATCATGACAACGCGCACAATCACGAGCATGCTCCCCTCGCCCTAGTGGGAGAGGGGTCGGGGGTGAGGGGGGAGCATGCACACGATCACGCGCACCACCATCACGAACACCACCACCATGGCCATTCCCACGGCGACCATTCGCACGCCGACCACGACCACGGCTGGGCGCCCTGGCGCTATGTGGTGTTGTTGGTGCCGATCATGCTCTTTCTTTTGGGACTGCCGAACAAAGGGCCGTCGGCTGGCGAGTTTAAAGACCACATCGAAGTGCCTGTTGATGTCGGCGCTGAGGCGCAGCATGCCGTGTCGCTCGTCGGGGCCGCCGGCGTGCCGTTTGGACAGATCGCCTATGCTACTTACATGTCGGATGAAACCGGATCGGGCGAAGTCCTTTCTATGGACTTCAAAAACCTGGAAGCGGCCGCGACCAACCCGTTTCGCCGCGAGGATTTGGATAAGAAAAACATCCGCGTGATCGGCCAGTTCGCGCCCAACCCCAATCCTCATGTCTTTGGCCTGGTGCGACATAAGATTCAATGTTGCGCCGCCGACGCCATTCGACTGGATATTCCCATCGTTTCGAAGGAGCCGATCACACACGTGAAGCCGGACGCCTGGGTGGCCGTCACGGGCCGCGTCGAGTTTCTTAAACGCGGCGACAGCTTCCGAACCATCGTGAAAGTTCCGGGCAAGCACGCCGTGGTGTCGACTCCGCCGGACTCGAATCCATATCTTAATTGACCTGCCGGTCAAGCGAAGGCGATATGGCGCGCAAAACGGGCCCTTTCTCGCGGCACAGTGCGTCGGTTGATCGTTCGGCAAGGCCAACTCAACGGATTCGTTATATTCTGAGCCATTGTGCTCTGGAACGAATCCGTGTCTGTAAGTCACGGCAAACAGGGAACTTACAGGATTCCTTCCACGGTCATACAGACACCCCCCCTCCCTGGAACGAATCGGAAAGAATTGGAACGAATCGGAAAGAATTGGAACGATTGGAACGAATTGGAACGAATTGGAACGAACTCGTGAGAGTTCCGCCGACAAAATGCCCGGAATTCTCACGAATTCCGCTACATTGGCCGGAAACGCGCTCTAAAACTCCATGCGGCGCAAGTTTCGGGCGCCCGCCTTCAGCGGCGCCACCGCTGCCATGATGCC
>JAKEIB010000130.1 GCA_022614705.1 Planctomycetota bacterium
GGCCAGGAAGACGGCACGTTTCACTATCCTGCATCTCAGCCCGGCGGCGGCAGTGCGACTCTCCGCCGCCAGCTGAAAATTCTGTCCGATTTCATCCACGGATTCGACTTCGTCAAGATGCGGCCGGACAACTCAGTTATAAAAGCCGGCGTACGGCCCGGCGTTTCAGCTCGCGCATTGGTCGAGCCGGGTCACGCTTACGCCATATACATTTGCCCGGCGCCGGGCGCGAAGGATTGGAAGCTGATCGAATCGCTTGTCATCGAGCTTCCTAAGGGAAGTTATCGGGCCGAGTGGATCAACGTGCTTGACGGCTCAATCGCCCGCAACGAAAGGTTCGAGCACGCCGGCGGTGAGAAATCGCTAGCAGCGCCGAAATATCAAGACGACATCGCGCTGCGCATCGTTCGCGACGAGTAATTGAGCTTGTCCCTTCCGTAGTTGGAATTGGCGATTCCTCTTGGGATAGATTTCAAGCGGATTTTTTCTGTTCGTCAATGGGTTGATGGATTCGATCGAGGGCTTCCACGAGCAGCGGCATCTGTTGGTGGCCCTTGACGCGGCGGAAGCCTTGTTCGGCGCGGAGGAGTCCGGCGGTGCACCAGCGGAGGCGCATGTCGCCGTCGCGCCACCGCTTCACGCGAGCGGTGACCTTGGCCGCGACACTCAGCGCGCTCTCGACCGGATTGGACGAATCCGCTCAGCGCAGCCAGCAGGCCACAAAGTAGCACCGCGCTAGGTTCAGGAACGCTCGTGACAGTAGCGACTCCAAAACCAATGTGACTGAACCCGATGTAGGGGTGTTCGCTGTTCTGGTCTGACGCGGCGAGTTGGCTGGTGCCGCTGAACCTCGAACTGCCGCGAATACCACGGTATAAAGAGGTGCGAAACAGCGTTTCGTTCTATTCCCACACATTGCCTCGATCGCTAGCCTGGCCGCCTCGAAGTGACGGTTATCGGGAGTGGCGACGCATACCACGTCGACGTTGGCAGCTAGCTTCCGGGCTTTGCGGAACCATCCCTCTCGGCAAATCCGGCATTAAGTCAATCCGATGAGCGGTCCGTCGCTACAGAAATCGGGGTTGCCGAATTTGTCGATGTGGTGGCCCATGCCGTGAGCCAGCGACAGCAGGAGGCGATTGTGTGGAACGTTCGGGAACTTCAGCGAACGGCCCATTCGGAAATCGAGGCCGCCTCCCACGAGCACAAACGGAATGTTGTCGAGCGTGTGCGAATTGCCTTTGCCTAGCTCGTTTGTCCATACGATGAGCGTGTTGTCGAGCAGGCTGCCGCTGCCGCCGGGTTCGGGCGTTTCGGCCAGTCGTTGGGCCAGGTAAGCGAGCTGCTTACAGTACCAGTGATTAATTCGCGTGAGCTTCGTGCGCGCGTCTTCGTTCTTGTCGGGCTCGTGCGAAAGATGATGATGGCCCTCGTCGATGCCCAGCCAATGCATCTGGGCGTTGCCGACGGAATTTGTGTATTGAAGCGTAGCGACGCGAGCGAAGTCGGCCGCGAAGCTGCTGACCATGAGTTCGATCTGCAGCTTGCTGATTCGCGGGATGTTGTCGTTTTCTCGCTTGACTTTCGGCTCAAGCTGCGGCACGGCGTGGCCAACTTCCGCCGTGGTGCCGGTCTCTGAGCGGATTTCTTGCTCCATTTCACGGACGAACGCGGTGTGCTCCTCCAGCAGTTCGCGATCTTCGGCGCTGACCAGCTTTCGAACCGTCGCTAAATCTTCCTGCAGGTCGTCGAGAATGCTGCGAAGGCTCTCCTGGTCCTTCATGCGTCCGTAGAGTTTGGAGAACATCTGGTAGGGATCGTCGATCGGCGCGATCGGCTTGTTCGGCCCGGCGTACGACATGCGCGTCCACGTATCCGCCCGGTCGGGCACCATGATGCCGAACTCCAGTGATCCGAAGCGGGTGCGCGTGGCCGAATTGGCTTGCAGGAAGTTTTTCAGTTCCTGATCGATCGAAATGCCCTTTGACCAGCCGGCCGGCGTGTCGGAGCCGCCTTGAATGTTGCCGGGGAAAAGCTCGGTGCCGGTTAGCAGGCAACCGATGCCCCGCATGTGGTTGTCGCCGTCGCCGCGGACTTTGTCGCACACGCCATGCAGCATGAGCGTGCGATTCTTAAACGGCTCCAGCGGCGTAAGGATTTCTTTGAACGCGAACGTGTCGCCTTCTTCATCCGGCCAGAACGCGCCGGGAATAACGCCGTTGGGACTGAACATGACGACGAGTCGCTTGCGGCGCGTTGTCGTGCTCGCGAAGCCCAAACTCGTCAGGTTCAGTGCGAACGGCAGGGCAGCGGCGCCGATTCCGAGATTGCGCAAGAATTCGCGTCGTGATGCGTGGTTGGTCATGGGTCAACTCGCATTGGGCTGTAGGTTAGTCGTTCTAGCGTGACTTCGATGCCATACCGTCAGGCTGGAAAGCCAGCCCTTTGAAGGTGCTTCAATTGACTCGAGAAAAACAGGTCAAACGCAGTAGGGTTGATCGTTAGCAGATTCTACTTCCTGCGACTGTTATCCGAGAAACTGAAAGCTATCACCTTCAAAGGGCTGGCTGGAAAGCCTGACTTACTCCGGCGGAATTGCGCTTGTGGCTACGATTTCGGCCGCCAGTTTGTGGATGTTGAATTCGTTCGCGGCGAATGACTGTTGTAATTGTTGCCAGCAATCGGGGCCATAGGCTCGTATCGGCTGCTTGACGATATGCTGAAACAATTGCCGCACGAAGGCGGCTTGCGATTCTTCGCTGTCGGCCAAAAAAGCCGCCAGCTCCGGAACGCCATTGAATTCCACGACCCGGCCCGACTGGGTTGTGTAACTTCCGGCCGAATCGACGGGCCGATTTTTCTCGATTTCGCGGTAGCGACCGATCGCGTCAAACTCCTCCAGCGAAAAGCCGAGAGGATTGATCATGCTGTGGCACGATTGGCAGGCTTCCGGCTTCGTTTGCAGCGTCACGCGCTTGCGCGTGGTCAAATCGGCGTGCAATTCCACGGGCAGCGGAGCGACCGCTTCCGGCGGTTGCTTTAGCGCGCGACCGAGGAGGCTGCGCGAAATGAATACGCCCCGATGAATTGGCGAGCTTGAGTTCGTGTACGCAAAGCACGCCAACAAATACGGATGCGACAGCAGCCCCGAACGATGTTCCGTCTGGCAGCGCACCTTTTCGAATGGCGCATCCTTCGGCAATTCGGCGCCGTAAATCGCGGCAAGCCGGCCGTTTAGGAAAATCGAGTCGTTCAACATCAGCTGGCGGAAATCGGCCGCCTTGCTATTGAGAAGGTCGTCGATGGATAATTCCAGCGATGTTCGTAAATCCGAAATTGTGTCCGGCGTAAACTCCGGGTACACCCGCGGGTCTTTTGACACATCCGGCGGCTGGCTCACTTTTATCCAGGTCATGAGAAACTCGCGAAGTTTCGCGTGCGTGCGCGGGTCGAGCAGCATTCGCTCCAGCTGTTCGGTGATCTGATCGTGACTCGCCAGCTGGCCATCCGCCGCTGCATTTCGCAATGCTTCATCCGGGACGGAATCCCACAGGCCGAACGACATCCGCGCGGCCACATCGTACGGGTCAGCCGCGTCCGCCGTACCCACTTCGCGATACAAAAATCGCGGTGACTTCAGGACGAGCAGCACAACGTGTTTAACTGCAAGGTCCGGATCGACGGCCTCCGCAAACTGACGGTCGATATACAGCAGCTTCTGCTCATCTGATAGCGGCCGACGAAAAGCGCGCTCCGCGAAAGTGTGGCAAAAGTTTAGAAGTTGCGCCTCAAGGTCGGCGGTTTCCTTGGAAACACCCGCTAACTCGCTCAAATGGTCCGCCACATAGCCGGCGACCTCGATCGCCGATTCCGTCGTGGCTTCGTCCCAGGCCTTCGAGATCGCCGTGCCACGCTCGTAGCCGACGCTGCGGTCGTCGGGCGGGAACGGTGCGCGCAATACGAACACTTCCGGCGCGTCAGTCACCGACAAGTTTCGCGACGGGATCACTTCCGCCGTGTGATAGGGCCGCTTCCACTCGAGTGAGATCGAGGCCTTTACCGCCGGCGGCGTTTCATCTTTCTTATTGTCCGGATTTTTGACGCCTTGAACTGCCTTTGAGAACTCGAGCTTGACCGAGTAAGCTCGGCCGCCAAGCAGCCGAATCTCAGCTCGGTGCTCCGATTCGCCCTTCGATTTCACCGACGCATCGATGAGCGGACGCTCCTTATCGTTGATCCACAATCGGGCAGCGTGCTCGGTTCGCACGATGAACTCGTAGTCGCCCGTATCGGGGGCTAGCACCGAGCCTTCCCAGGAAATTGAAAACTCGTGCGGCTCAAGTTTCTCGCCGTCGGGACTACCTTCGCCGAAGTCGAAATGCACCTCCGCGTCGGTGCGCTTGATCTTGCGGGCTTCTGGCCGAAAATCGCGCGCCGCGAAATACTCGCCCTTCAAACCCCGCTCGTCACCCCATTCGCTGGCCCGACAAAAGCTGCCGATGAGATCCGCGACTGAGTTTTGGTACTGGCGAATCGTCAGTCGCGAAAGTTCGACGCGCGCCGGCTTATTGCGAAACTGGGCTTCCGGCGAGTAGAACGCTTCGTAGATGTATGCCGCGACCTTGTGCGCCTCTTCTGGCGGACACTTCTGCTCGATGTCCTCGGGCATGGTTTCGGCGATCAGCGCGGCGAGCTGCGCAATGGAATGGTCGCCGACCATAAGCTCCGGATAATTCTCCTCGGTGCCTTCGCCCCCTACGCCGTGGCATCGGGCACATCGACTCTCATAAATCGCTGCGCCGCTTGGTCCTGCAGCCCGAATGATGCTAGGGCACGCGGCCAGTAGTGCCACGAGAACAATTCGGCGTTCAAGAGGTCTTCGCATGACGGGCGCCGACGTCTCAGGTCATGGAAATGGATCTGCCTAAACGGCAGTCGGTAGGCGAGTGCAAGCGGCTAAGAGCTGCGAGACCGCTTCCGGACGGTGAAATGACTGAAATGACGCGACTTTCGGAGGGGCCTGTTGACGATAGGTCTCGGCTCGTCGCCCCGTGCGGCTTGCCGCCGCCGCCAGGATGACGTCGCAGCGGCCAAATTCAGGGATCCACACTGGGCACTCCGCAACCGCCTCGAAGAACGGGCGATAGATTTCGTCAAAAATCATGCCGAAACCAATCATGCCGACGCGCAGCAGGGCCTCTGCGCGGTCTTTGGAAGGTGATGTGCTCATGCAGTTTGATCAATGGCACCCCAGAACGACGCATTCAATACGCGCCGTCGGTCCATCGTGCATCTGCGTCGTGCGGCGGAGGGTCATTTGCTGCGCAATTCAAGGACCGGGGTATTTGACTGGTCGGCGGTCACTGTAATCGTCAATCCAGAAGCCTCGGGATTCGTGTATCGGGCGGGAATCCGCGTCAGCTCTGCGAGCGTAAGCACCCTCTCCCCAACCGGCGCCGCTCGCGTCACCGTCACTGGATGGGTTCCCAGCTGCGCCCCGTCGCCGGCGGAATAGGTTGTCAATTCAAAGCTGCCGTCAGTATGGATCGCGCCGCACGCGGCGCGACCCGCCGCGGGCCATGCTGTCACGACGCCGCTGGTCAGCGGCTTGCCGTCTAACAGCACTTTGCCGTGGACGGCAGCGACCTCCATCTCAACGCCCGATCGGCCACAGCCGACGATAGCAGTTCCGCACAACGCCGCTGCCACGAGTCGTAATTTCATACTTGATGCAGGACTTCACAGAGATGCGGCGCAAATTCACGCGCGATACGACGTGACTGCGCTACTCTTGAACGACTTCCTCGGCGTCGCGGCTTGCGAACGCAAACAGTATGTTTAGCTCGATATTCTCAGAGAAAAAACGGGCTGACGCGTCCGCCATGGCGAAATGACAGCCACCTGGGTGCAGAGATCCGAATCCGCGGTTGTTCGGCAATATCAATATGCCGCCGTCTTCGACCGTATTGATGGGATACGCGAAATTCAACGCCTGATAGAGCCAGCCCGAGGCGCCTCCCACTGACCAGGGACGATTGTAGGTGTCGGGATCGCTGTGGGAGCGCTCGCCCACCAAAAACGTTTTGCTGGTGCCGTCGGTAATGGTCCGGAGTTTGTTGATTGCCTGATACCTCATGGCTCCATTGTCGGCGATTCCACCCGGCGTTATGCCCTCGCACAGAGGGGCGTCCGCGCCGGAAGGGAGTTTCTTACGAAGCATCCTGTAGGGACTCGACGGCTTGGCCCCACCCAAAATCTGTGTGCAGTACTTTTGGTCGTTCGCCCCCAAAACGGCCTTATAGTGGGCGTTCAATGGCGAGGCTGGTTGATCGCCCCACCCTGGCTGAGAACCACCCGGGCCATCGGTATCGACGAATTCCAGATACGGTCCGGAAGGGCACTTGAAAAGGGGCACGGGCGTCAACACGAACATCTCGTTCGGCGGATGCCACCATTGAGCCGTTGGTACGGCCAAAGCGACAACATTACCCTCCTCCAACAATGGTGCCACAATGGAGAGATAGCTCCAATCCCCCAACAGAACGGGATCTGGTTTCCCGAGGTAGCCAACGGCTGCCGGAAACCCTCCGCGAGCGGACTCGTAGTTGATACACGCCAAGCTCACCTGCCGCATGTTGTTGAGACAACTACTGCGTCGCGCCGCTTCTCGGGCTGCCTGGATCGCCGGCAGCAGCAATGCAACCAGTATCCCAATGATCGCGATCACGACCAGTAACTCAACCAACGTAAACGCAGTCCGACGTGGCATGGAGGCAACGGACTTCATTTCTCGATTCTCCCTAATTGGGCTACGAAGCCAAAAAGCGTGAACTGGACGAACTACACTGTGGTGCATCCAATTTGTTTCGTCAATTTGCCTAAATAACGCGAGACCGTTCCGGAAGAGTAGGTTGAAACGTCGTCGGCACATCCTTCGAAATTTCCTGGTGGCCGAAACAACATCGAACCACGAGATCGAGACACAGCGGGCGTTGGCTGGGACCGAATCGACGCACCCTTCACCACACGATTAATCTTCGCTGACTGGTCGTCTCGATTCGCTGAAGGCCCGACGATTCATCTCGAGCCGCCACGCTACTTGAACGCATTGTTACAAGTGTGTACACTTTTGTCAATGAGCCATTTTTCGTCATTTTTTCGGCTTTTCGGGCCGATATTCGGCTTTCACCTTGACAATAATGTACGCGAAAATAAAAATGTATGCATATCGCCGTGGCATTTCACCACGTTGGCACGCAAAGCGTCCCGGGCGTCATGGTCGATAACGTGGCGATCGCAACCAACGACTCGGGCCTTTAGTCAGGGCGTCGGAACTTTCTGAGCCCGCGACAGGAGACCTGGCCATTGGCTTGACACTGTTTGTTTGGCGCAGGTGGAGGAAGCGCCCCAGGTCTAACAACTTTGCGCCCATTTCAATGGGGCACGCGCACCGGTGCGCTCAATAACTGGATGCGATCGAAATACGAGGATAACTCTATGCGTAACAAGAAGTCGGATGCAACACGGCGTGAATTCCTGAAAAAATCCACTCGACTGGCGGTCGGGGCCTCGCTGATCGGCACGATGGTCGTGCCGCGCACGGTGCATGCCGGCACGAGCGAGACACTTCGCGTCGGTCTGATTGGCTGCGGCAACCGCGGCACCGGTGCCGCAGAGAATACGCTCTCCGCCAGCCCAGACAACGTGCTCACGGCCGTAGGCGATACCTTTGTCGATTGCGCTCAAAGCAGCGTGGTACAACTTCGTCGCATCGAAAGCTGCAAAGACCGCGTCCAAGTAGATGAAGACCACATATTTTCCGGTTTCAATGCCTACAAACAAGTGATCGATAGCGACGTCGACGTCGTGATTTTGGCCGAGCCGCCCCATTTCCGCCCGAAGCACTTGGCCTACGCGGTCGAGGCCGGCAAGCATGCGTTTGTGGAGAAACCTGTCGCCGTCGACGCGCCGGGTGTCCGCAGCGTCATGGATACCTGCAACAAGGCGAAAGAGAAAGGACTGGCGATCGTTTCAGGGCTATGTTGGCGCTACCATCCGGCCGTACGCGAAACAATCCGCCGCATTGTCGAAGATAATGCCATCGGCGACATAGTTGCCATCCAATCGTGCTTTAACACCAATACACTTTGGCATCGGGGCGA
>JAKEIB010000131.1 GCA_022614705.1 Planctomycetota bacterium
CCCGCTGTTTGAGGCCCTCACCGCCAAACATCAACCGTTTCCAGAATCCTCCGACCCTAACCAACTGAAACTGTTCGACTTATAGCCGGACACTACTGTTAACTACTATTTAAAACTGTACAGACAGCGATCCAATGGCCACGAAAAGGCACGAAAAATCACAAAAAGAAACGAGAGCATGGGGGGTGCGTGATCGCTAGAATAACGAATGGGACTACGCTGACTTCTTTGTGGCTTTTCGTGCCTTTTTGCGGCCATTCGAAGCTTGTCCTTTTTCAGTTTCAGTCACGAATTCACTGCCGGGCTCACAACTCCTGACTCACAACCTCCGTGATCAGCAGTTGCCGCAATTCCTCCGTGCCCATGTGTGCGGCCAGCGCGTCCATCAACCTCGCTTTCAACGTGGAAAGCTCCGGCTCCTGCAGCTCCCCGACCGACGCGTTGCGGCACACGCGGATTACGTGGTCGCGGATCTTGCCTTCGTGGCGAGCCCAGTCATCGGCGACCTGCGACACCTGCTCCGGGCGAACCAGCGCGTGCAGCTCGAAATCGAGCTGGAAGCGGTTGCGATGGCTCAACACGTTCGACCCTTGATCCTCCGCGACCGGGATCGGAATCGAATACTGGCCGAGCAAGAATTCTCTCAGCTCTTCCTGCGGCGGCGCCAAGTCGAGCGCATCGAACTCGTAAGTCGAGTTCGATCCGCATCCGCCCGCAAGGCAAACCGTAACGCCGCCAATCGCCATCGCCCACTTGATGGTTGGACCCATGATTGCTTCCCCAAAACAAACATAGACCGCTCGGCGAGGGGAATCGTGACCTATAGTTTTCATGGCGCGCTGGAGTCATCCGTGCCTTGGCCGCCTGTAACGATTCTGCCGAGAAAGAGGCTGCAAAATGCCGCCCACGAACCGCTGCCCTTTACGACGCGTCTGGCCGAAGGTTTGCCTCTTGCTGCTCGCCACGTTTGGCGTCGCCCCGTTTGCCGGCTGCTACGACGGCGACGCGCTTGTGCAGGCGGCCCGTTCGTCGGCAGTCAAGACTCGGCTCGCCGAGGTCGATTTCGGCACGTTCCAAACCTCGCTGCCGCGCGACCGCGCGACCGATTCGTCCACCGAACTAAAGCTGCACATTTTCGGCACCGTGCCGCGATACCGCGTGCCGGACATCAAGAAGCAGCTCAAGGCGGAAGAATACCGCCTTCGCTCGGAAACCCTCAGCGCCGTTCGTAATGCAACGCGCAACGAGCTGGCCGAGCCGAGTCTCGCGCAGCTCCGCGAGCGGATCGAACGCGTCGTGAACGAAATTCTCACCGATGCGCCGGTGAAGACGATCGGGTTTTATGAGGTGTCGCTGCGGCAGAGGTGAGCGGAAGACAAGGAAAGGGGGAGACACGGAGAAACTCAATTTAGCGAATCTCCTTGTCTCCTTGTCTCCCCTTCTCCTTGTCTAGCAACCACTGCAACGGCCGACGTGCCGGGTTGCGACCGTCGCCGCAACTGTCCGCATGCCGCGTCGATCGCGTCGCCCTTGCGGTGTCGGAAGCGCACGGCGATGCCGCGGTCTTCGAGCGTGCGACGAAACGCGCGCTGCGCTTGTTGAGACGGCGTGCCATAAGGCAGCCCGGCCACCGGGTTGTAGGGAATCACGTTGAGCAGTGCGGTGCGCTTCCCGAGCAGCTCGGCCAGCTCGACGGCATGGGCGGGGCTGTCGTTGACGCCGGCCAACAACACGTACTCGAACGTCAGCCGCCGGCCGCTCTGCTCAAAGTAGTTGTCCGCCTCGGCCAGAATATCGGTTAGTGGGATCTTCTCGCTCACCGGCACGATGCGGTGACGCAGCTCGTCGTTCGGAGCGTGGAGCGACACGGCCAGGCGATACCGCGGGTTCGTTTCGGTAAGCCGACGCATCGGCTTCGGCAGCCCGACGGTTGAAATCGTAATCCGCCGCGCGCTGATGCCCAGTCCGTCGTCACGGCGGGCTTCCTCAAGCGCCGGCAGCAGCGCGTCCAAGTTTGCGAGCGGCTCGCCCATGCCCATCACGACGATGTGGCTTAGTCGCTCCTCAGGGCTAAGCAAGAGTTGCAGACGCAGCATTTGCTCGACGATCTCGCCCGTGGTCAGATTGCGCGCGAGCCCATCGAGCCCGCTGGCACAGAACACGCAGCCCATGCCGCAACCGACCTGCGTGCTGATGCAGATCGTGCGGCGGATTCCATAAAGCCGCGACCGTTGGTCGCGGGAGCCGGCTGAACCCTCCCCCTGCCCCTCCCTAACAGGGAGGGGGGATTCGATGTTCTCGCGCAACAGCACACACTCGATCTGTCCGCCATCGGCGAGAGTGAGCAGGAGCTTTTCGGTGCCGTCGTCGGCCTGCGTGTGACGCGCGATTTGCGTGCTCCACAACGTGAAGTCGCGCGCCAACTCGTCGCGAAGACTTTGCGGCAGGTCCGTCATTTCGCCAAACATTCGCGCCCGCCGCTCGAATAACCAGCGCCGAACTTGCCCGAGTCGATAAGCGCCCTGTCCGCACTCTTTCGACCACGGTGCAAGCTGCTCATCGATCGAGTTCAGCAAATGTGGCACAGCATTCCTTTAGATCGAAGCTAAAGTTCACCACAGAGGACACGGAGGTCACAGAGGAAGAGAGACAAGGAGATTTGGAGCGCCTAACGAATTGAACCGCCAAGAACGCCAAGTCGCAAAGAGAGTCGGCGAAGCTGAAGTCGCATCTCATCAAACTTGGCGTCCTTGGCGGTTTAATTCATTGTGTTCGACGCTCGTAATACATCATGTCTCCTTATCTCCCCCTACTGCCTGTCTGGTATTCTCTGTGACCTCCGTGCCCTCCGTGGTGAATTCCTAAGTCTATCGCGTGTTTGACATCGCCGCCGGCAGCCAGGACCATAAATAATAGGCTCGCGGCGTCGTGAGGTCGATGAGCGCGCCCAGGTCGACGCGGCCGCTTGGCTTGAGCGGCGCTTCCGCGCCGACCAACGAGCTAATCAGCGTCGGCGGCTCCTCGTATTTCACGCAGCGCAAGTCGTCGGTGTCTTGCCCCAAGAGCTCGGCCACACGGGAAATCGCGTCCTCGACAAAGCCGATTTTGTCCACCAGCCCGCGTTCCAGCGCCTGCTTCGCCGTGAAAATCTGTCCGGTGGCGGCAGCATCCAACGCGGCCGCGTCGCTTTTGAACTGCGGCCGGCCGCTGGCGACGATCTCCTTGAAACCTTTGAAGCTCTCGTCCACGAGCGTTTGCAGAACCTTGCGCTCCTCGTCTGTCATCGGTTTGGTGGGTGATCCCATTTGCTTCAGGGGGCCGCTGGCGATCGAGTCGTCGGCAACGCCAATCGCCTTCAGCGTGCCCGACAGGTCGTAGTGCGGTATGATTACGCCGATCGAACCGGTCCACGTCGTGGGCTCGGCAAAAATCGAGGTCTTCTCGTCGCCGACGGACATCGCCACGTAATACCCGCCGCTCGCGCAAACGCTGCCCATGCTCACCACGACGGGAAACGGCTGTTCCTTGCCGCGCTCCTCTTTCAGCTCGCGCAGATGGTGATAGAGGTAGTCGCTGCCGGTGACCGTGCCGCCGGGCGAATTGATGCGCACGACGACGCCCACCACGCTGGTGTCCTCGCGCACGCGGTCGATTTGTTTTTTCGCGAAGCTGTCCTCGCCTTCCATGATTGCGCCGCTGACGTCGATGATTGCGATCTTGTTGAGCGCCGTCCGGGACAGCGAGTGGTACTTCTCCACGGGCGCGTTGGTGGGCGCGAAATAGCTGTGGTAACTACTGTACAGGCCGATGATGAACAAAATGGCGAGGCCGAGCGCGGCCAGCAGCCATTTGCCGAAACGGCCAAACGCGCTGGGCGGCTGCTGCAAGATGATTTGTGGCGCGGGCGCGGCTTGCCGAGGAGCGATCGGCGTCAGCGGGACATCGTCGTGGGCCATGGGGGTTCTCCCGTGTGCTAGCGTTGTCGAGTTGGGTCGTTTTCCTCATTCTACGGCGCGCTCTCACCCTAAAGAAAGAAGGGGAGACAAGGAGAGGGGGAGACAAGGAGACACAAGGGCACGGCCAATCCCTGAATCTCCCACTCTCCCCCTCTCCTTGTCTCCCCCTCTCGCATTTCCGCAACCTTGCCACGACGGGGCAAATGCCGCTAAAGTGGACGCTCGCAAAAGTCCGTCGCATCAAGGAGCTACGCGTGTTCGTTGCCGCATCGACTGAGTGCTTTCCCGATCTTTCGCCACAGGACGCGCTGGAGGCGTTGGCCGACTTGGAGTTCACGGCCGTCGAGTTGCCGATCCACGAATCGGGCCGCGGGCTGAAGCCGTCGGAAGTCCACGCCGACTTGGAGCGCTCGGCGCGTTACTGCCGCGACACACACCGGCTCGACATCGCCGCGCTGAGTATCGACGTGGCGCCGGGGCCGAACTATTACGATCACTTCGCATCGTGCTGCAAATTGGCCAAGGCGATCAAAGTTGTCACGCTTGTCGTGCCCTGCTCCGAGTTGGGCACGCCGTTCAACGAAGAGATCGAGCGGCTGCGAAAGCTCGTCGAAATTGCGTCGTTGGAGAGTGCCGTCGTCGGTCTGAAAACGGAGATCGGGCGGATGTCGCAAGACCCCGATACGGCCGTCGTGCTGTGCGACAACGTGAAAGGCCTGCGACTCACGCTCGACCCAAGCCATTACATCACCGGCCCGCACCAGGGCGGCAACATCGAGAAGGTGATGAAGTACGTCCAACACGTTCACCTGCGCGACTCGACGAAGAGCAAGCTGCACGTTCGCGTCGGCCAGGGCGAGATCGACTACGGCAAACTCATCCAGCAGCTCGAAAAGGCCGGCTACGACCGCGCGCTCTCCGTCCACATGACACCCCTCGAAGGCTTCGACCACCGCGGCGAAATGCGCAAGATGCGGCTCTTGCTCGAAAGCCTGTTGTAGGTCGCGCGTCGCTGCGCTAAGTTTGCCGATTCCGCCTGTAAATTGCATGAGATGTTCCGAAGGCAATCCGCACGTTTTGGTAGCGAGGTCGTCTCGAAGATGGATTTATTGCGTTTGGCACGCGAATTTGGGATCATGGCCGGATGCCAGAGCCTGACTCAACCCCCGCTCCGCGCGATCCGCATCACTTTGAATTTGACCTGGACCGCGCTATTCGTGGGCAGGTTGTCGAAGCCCTAGAACAGAGCCCGGCGTTGCCATTAACTGTCGATGTCGGCCCCAAGGCGAGCGGTATCTACGCTAGCCAAAAAGCACTCTTAGAACAACAGTCCATCGCGCGCGCCGTTTTGATTGCCCTCGCCGCAAACGCCGTATTCGGCGGGCAATAAATCCATGTGATGGCCAGCGAAAACGCTGACAATCACGCAACCATCCGGGGCCAAGCGAGCTGCATCCTCGACGGAATGAGCCAATACCTGGTCGCAGTATGCCTGACCGTCGTCTTCGTAGTAACCCGCAATCGTATATGATGTCATCAAATTGCCTCCTTATAAATCTCACGCGGCCAAGCGACCAGAGATAAACGAATAGCCCCAATGCGCGACTGCAAGAGCGCTTAAACGGAACAGGTATCTTCGCAAGGCGCTCTTGACGAAAGGTTGCCGGACAAATCGGCGACGACCGTTAATAGTCACTGCAACCAACCAATCTCTCGTCCACCGGAGATCAGTGAGTTTCGCGTGCTCGAATTGCGCATGGCAATTGGCGCATAAGACGAGCAGATTACGTGGATGATGGCCAAGCGTCGGGTCGAGGTGGTGAATTTCGAAATAAGGTTCACCGTCGGGTTTTTGGAATGTAAAGGAGCACAACTGACACCTGCCGTCATGTAACTCTTGCAACAACAGTCTCAAGCCAGCGGGTACACCTTCGTGACGAATTGATGCAGCCACGAGCGATTGCGGCCGTGGCTTGCAAATCGTCCTATCCGCAATTTGAAGGAGCTCTTGTTGCGCCAGCTTTGGCGGCCGCTTATTCGTCAAGCGAACGAGCGTTTGAAACTCTTCGTCAGCGATTTTGTCGCTTGCTGCTGATTCTAACCGAACCCTCGCTGCTGTTTCTTCCTCTGTTTGAACCACGTTATCCCGAGCGATTCGATATAAACGCTTATCGCGATCCAGGACGATGATACGAATCACCTCGCCGCTTCGGACGGCGGCAGTGGAAAACCATGCTCCAAGTCCGAGTATCCTGGCCTCTTTTGTGCTCTTATCGTATGGTCTAAAGGTCAAAGCGGACACAGGACCTTCACTGTCAAAACGAACGTAAATCTCGGACATTTCTGCTGGAAAGTGATGAACAAACTGCTGCGGCATAGCGAGCAGGCCCTTCGATATCCGGCTCGAAGTAGCACGAATCCTGATCGGTTGAGTACTCGGACTCATGGCGAAAGCGGCTCGTTCCACACCTATTATGAAACCAACAATTCGGCCGTGCGGCTCGTCGGCCGATCAGCCAGCCAACACATCCCAATTGCTGGATAAGCCGTGCTAAGAACTACGATGAGGAATATTATCAGGTCCTACTGGTGGTAGCTACTTCTCGGGCGGACTAAGGTGACGCCTACGGTCGCGGCAAACTTCCGCAGCATCGACATTCCGAAATCGTCGTCGGATGGATGAACTGCCAAACACTCTTCCTGACGGACTTCTTTGGATGCCCCATTTTCAGGCCTAAATCGTCCAGCAACAGCGTGGACTTCTCGAAACCGGGTGCGGATTACCGCCGCTACCGGATCAGTTTCCCCATCCCTGCAAGCAGCCTATTGCACAATAGACAGTCAGTCAACACCCGTTCACTAACTTTTTTCCGACAGCAGCCATGAAAGCCGTGACGTAAGCGTGCCCGACATGCGATACCAAAATTCTTCTGCGGGGTTGAATTCAATGGGTGCTTGCCACCCGTCGTTCCCGATCTCAATGCGGCGCGCGGCTCGCCGCGCAGTCGGCCGACGTGTAAGCTGAAGAGAGTAAATCTAGCAAGCCATCCGGCAAATTCACATCCTTGAGCTGCCCTGTGTCGATTAGCGAATCGACCGCTGAAAGGTACACGCTAGCCGATCCCGACGTTCGGCTGATGCTGCAAGTGCGCGACAACGACGCGCACGCGTTCGAAGAACTGATGTTACGCTATCAGAATCGGCTGCTTTCGCTGCTCGCACACCTGGTCGGTCAGCGCGACCTGGCCGAGGACCTTACGCAGGAAGTTTTTCTGCGCGTGTACCGGGCACGGAACAGCTATGTGCCGGGGGCGAAGTTTTCTACGTGGTTGTTCACGATCGCGGGCAACGTGGCCTCGAACGCGCTGCGCACCAAGGCGCGGCGGCGGGAGGTTCACCTAGCGCCGCATGCCAGTGAGTCGGCGCCGCAATCGCTGGAGGCCATCGCGCTTGCGGCGAGCGGGCTGATGCCGACGCGGCAACTCGATAAGGCCGAGATGTGCGCGGCAGTGCAGCAAGCAATCGGCTCGTTGAATGACCGCCAACGCATGGCCGTGCTGCTCGCGAAGTTCGAGCATTTCAGTTACGCCGACATCGCCGAAGTGATGGGCATGTCGCCGCAGGCTATTAAGTCGCTATTGTCGCGGGCACGGTGCAATTTGCGCGAGGCGCTACAGCCATACTTGGATCGCGGCGCGATGATCAACGGCGTGCCGGCCGAGTCGGCCGCCGAACAGGATTCAATAAAAAGCAATGAATAGACCGCCAAGGTCGCGAAGGAAGACAGAAATCAAATGCATCTACTCACAAAGCTTGGCGTTCTTGGCGTCCATGGCGGTTTAATGTTTTAGGCGCACGAAACCAAATCAGCTTCGCCAATCGTCATGTCATCGATTGCCAACCCCCAACCTGAAATGCCGGCTGCGGAAGAGCTCGTGGCGTATCTCGATGGCGAGCTGCCGCCGGACGATTGCCGCCGCGTCGAGCAGCGGCTGGCCGCGGATTCCGACTACCGGCAACAGCTTCGCGATCTCGATCAGGCGTGGGAAGCGCTCGACGTGCTGCCGACGCCCAAGACGGGCGACGATTTCGCGCGCACGACGATGGAGCTGGTGACGGTCGCGGCCCAGGCCGATGTAACGGCCGTCACCGCGAACGCGGCCAACGCGCGGCGCCGGCGCATGGGTTGGTACGCGGCGGCCGCGATCGCCGGAGCCTTAATCGGCTTTGCTGCCGTACTGGTGCTGCTTCCGAATCGCAACCAGGCGCTGCTGCGTGATTTGCCGGTGATTCGCCAGGCCGACGCACTGCGGCTAGTCGAGAACGTCGAGTTTCTGCAGCGCCTGGCCGTCGAGGTGCCGCCGGAGCGGCTCATGAACGACGAAGCGGCCGTCGACAACGAATTGGCCCAGCTTGAGAAGGCGGGCGCGGAGTCGCTCGAGACGCGGCGGCAATGGGTCGAAGAATTGTCGCCCGACGACAAGGTCATTCTCGCCGCACAAGCGAAGCGCTTCTACGATCTCAAACCAAGTCCCGACGAACAAGATCGGTTACGAGCGCTTGAGAGAGACGTCAGCTCCGCGGGCCCCGATGTACAACGCACTTTGCTCGCCTACGGCCAGTGGCTCGCGGGCCTCACGGCCGGCAAACAGGATGAATTGCGTCAGGAATTGCAAGACCGGTCGGTCGCTGAACAGGTGCGGTTCGTTCAGGAACTGGTTGAGCAGGAACGACGACAGATGACGCGGCGGCTCACCCCGGAAGACGCGGAAAGGCTCCGCAACGTGTTGCGGCTCATCGTGTCAGAACGACAGGCCGAACTTTTGAGAAACCGCCGGCGCGGTGACGACCGCTGGCGGCGCGACGAACCTCGCGGCGCCTTGATGATTCTTGCCAGAGAGCTAAAGAGTCGCGACGGAAACAATCAGATTTGGAAGCGGCTTGTAAGTCAGTTGAGCCCGGAGGCAAGCGCCCATCTCGAATCGTTGCCGGCTTGGCGGCGGCCGGGCCAGCTCTGGAAATGGATCGGCGAGTCACTGCAGGCGAAGAAAGTAAACGCCGAAGAATTGGAACGCTTCTTCGCCGAGAAGCTCGATAACGAGCAACGTGAGTGGCTGCTCAGCCTGCAGGCCGACGAGATGCAGGCCCAGCTGGAACGGCTGTATTACGTCGAGCTCGGCTACGGCGACGCAGCAAAGTGGTGGAGCGAGTTGCGCGAGCGTGGTGACGGAATGCGCGATCGGCCGCGGCAAGACGGACGCCGTTTTGGGCCTGATGGTCCGGATGGGCGTCATCGACCAGATCGGTCGCCGGACGGTCCGCCGCCAGGGTTCAACGATCGCGGCAGAATCCCGCCGGGTCCGGGCGGGCCTCGTCCGCAAGACGACCAATCTCCCGCTGATCGCCGCCCACCAGGCGGCCCAGGTCCACGCCCGCAAGCTCCGCCGCCCGACGAACCGCCACCTCGCGACGAGGAACTGCGCGAGACGATCTAGTCTCGCGCTTCGGCGGGAATCGCCACACTCCCCAGGTTCCGTCATCGTGACGTCGATTACTTCAGTTCGAAAGTCACCTTCTCAATCTTACCGGAGAAGGCGAACGGTCGTTCGTCGTGGTAGACATGGGAAACGGTCGAGCCAAGGTCCATGCCAATGTCCAGAGACTCGGACGCCGAAAAAATAAAAGGGATTTGCTTCTCGAGCTTGCCCTCGCCGACCTTCTTTCCGTCAACGTAGAGCCGGCCAACGCCGCCTGAGCCTGGTTCTTTGCCTTGTTGCTCATATTCGAAGCCCAGTGTGACCTTCCCCGTTGGGACATCCTGACTGGAGGTGATCGTGTATCGCTCCAGTCCGAAGAGGTTGTACTCGTAGATGAGTTTCCCTCCTTTGACGTAGATCGTGTAGCCGGCCGGACCGCCACAGGCGACCACCACTCCCTCTGCATCTTCTTTGGGGATTTCCACCTCGGCAGTGATGCTGTGCGAGCGCATCTTGGTGGGCGGGGCGTTGGCCTCGGTGATCCGGACAGCTCCCGGATAGTAAACGAACTTGGTTTTTCCCCGGATCAGCGACGGCTGAAGCGGGTTGCCGACCCGTTCGACGGCCCGGTCGTCGAGCGGAAAGACGTCGTACTTTTTCGCTTCCGCATCGAACAGCAACTGGAGCGCCTTGAGTTTGTCGGGCTGCTTTGCCGCCAGGTCGTCGGCCTGGCTGAAGTCTTTGGATAGGTCGTACAGTTCCCACTTGTCCCGGTCGAAATTCCCGAGCGAGCCGATCAGCTCCCAGGGTACGCCGTGCCGGGCGGACGCCATCCATCCTTTGTGGTAGATCGCGCGGTGACCGCCGACCTCGAAGTATTGCGTGGTGCGCACCTCTGGGGCTTTGGGGTCAGCGAACGTCTTGAGAAAACTTACCCCGGCGAGCGGCGTCTGCTTCACGCCGTTAACCGAATCCGGGTACTGAATGCCGACCGCGTCGCAGATTGTCGGCGCCACGTCGATGACGTGCAGGAATTGGGAACGGACGGCTTGGTTGTCCTTGATCTGCTTCGGCCAGACGACAATCATCGGATTGCGCGTGCCGCCCAGGTGGGAGGGTACGCGCTTCATCCATCCGAACGGCGTCGATGCCGCCCAGGCCCAGGATACGGCAATGTGGGGCTCGGTTCCTGGTCCGCCCCATTCAGCCAACTTCTTGAGCTGGCGCTCCACCGTGTCCGGATAGCCGTTCTGCGCCTGCATGGCGTCCAGCGCGCCTACCATGCCGCCCTCGCCGCTCGGGCCGTTGTCGCCGACGATGAACATGATCATAGTGTTGTCGGCGTCCGGCAGAGAGGCGACGTAGTCGAGGAGGCGGCCGATTTGATGGTCCGTGTGCGACAGGAACCCGGCAAACACTTCCATCTCGCGCGCCAGGAGGCGCTTCTCATCCGGCGACCGGGATTCCCAGGAGGGTATTTCCTTATGCCGCGGAGTCAGCTTCGCGTTGGCGGGAATCACGCCGAGCTTCTCTTGCCGCTCAAATGTTTCCTCGCGCAGTCTGTCCCACCCCTGGTTAAACTTGCCCTTGTACTTGTCGGCCCACTGCTTGGGGCCGTGGATGGGCGCGTGCGCTGAGCCGGTGGCGTAATACGCGAAGTACGGCTTCTCGGGCGCGACGGACTGATGCTTGCGAATCCAGCCGATCGCCTCATCAGCCAGATCCCTGTCGAGGTGGTAGCCCTGTTCCGCCTTCGCCGGCGCTTCGACCGGGGTGGTGTTGCGGAAGAGGTTCGGCTCCCATTGGCTCGTCTCGCCGCCATGGAACCCGTAGGAATACTCGAACCCTCTTCCGGACGGCCAGCGATCAAAGGGGCCGATTGGGCTGGTTTCCCACACTGGAGTCAGGTGCCACTTGCCGAACATCGCGGTCGAATAGCCGAACTGGCGCAAGATTTCAGCGATACAGGCACAGCGGCTCGACCAAATTCCGGTGTAGCCGGGGTAACCGGAGCACAATTCGGTGATGGTGCCCACGCCACACTGGTGGTGGTTGCGTCCGGAGAGCAGTGCGGCCCTAGTCGGCGAACAGATGGCCGTTGTGTGGAACCGGTTGTAGCGCGCCCCCCTGGCCGCGAGCTTGTCGAGATTGGGCGTCTGAATGGGGCCGCCAAAAGTGGACGTGTGTCCGAAGCCGACGTCGTCGAGCAGGATCAGCACGATATTGGGCGCGCCCGCAGGCGCTTTCACGGGCGTGGGAAAGTCCTCCTTGGAGTCCTTGTAAGTCTTGCCGATCGTTCCCTTGAACGGAGGGGCTGGCGTCGGCAAAGAAGTGCGGTCCTCCGCCGTTTGGGCCGAAGGGACCGCACTGAGCGCCACGAGATTCAGGGCCAGAACGACCGCAACTGCTATCGCCCTTTTCATAGCGGTGCTCCTTTGAATGGTTGGGTGACTTTCAGCATCGCGATTTGTTCACAGTACGAATCGACGGCCGATGGTTGCAGGAAAATGCTTGTTTCTGCCAGTGGACCGCCGTTGATTAGCAATATATCCGCAAGCGGCTTCGAGTCGGGCGAGTCCCAGAGCGAGCACCAGAATCAAGGGTTGCAATCGCATATTGCCACTGCTTTCCGTGGATGAGCGCGCGCCCGCCGGTGCGCACCCGCGAATTCGGATTGTCTTGTTCGACGACTTGAGAACTCACCCGCGCAAAAACCGTTCCGCCGTAGACGCGACGTGTATGCGGATCTTACGCCTGCCATGAGAACTCGGCAGCGCTTCCGGGGCTTCGTCCGCTACGGACTGAGCTTGTCGAAGTCTGCCCCAGCCACCCTAGTTCTGGCTCTCGACTCTCGACTAAACCTCGTACCCGTCGCGGTACTCCGCGCGCACGATCTTCTCCAACGACGAATCGTTCAGCGGCTTGAGGTTCACCGGGTCCCATTCGACGCGGCCGCGCTTCCACACCGCCAGGTTGCCGAGCAGGATCGTTTCGGTGAGCGGGCCAGCATAATCGAGAAAGTTCGACATGGCCGGCTTGCTGGAATCGCGCATCGCGATGAACCATTCCTTTTCGTGGCCGGGACTTTTCGGATAATCGACGTCGAGTTCCTCGGCGCCGACGGTTTGGATGCCCCGCTCCGCGTAGTCGCCGGCCGCGTACAACTTGGCTTTGTCGCCGATCAAGAGCACGCCGCTCTTCCAGGGTGGCGGAACCTCGCTGCCATCCTCATCTTTCACCGTCATCGTGACGCCGCTGAAATGCTCGGGCGACGGCAAGTTGCCGCCGTCGTACCAGTACATCGTGAACGCGGAGCGGCCATTCAGTTCCGGAAACTCGAACTTGATCTTGGAGCGCGGCGGGTAGCTGTCGCGGTTGTGCTCGGGGCACTCGGCTTCCACCGCGATCGGGTCGCGCATGTTGAGCGCCATAAACGGCAAATTGCACGTGTGACAGGCCATGTCGCCTAGCGCGCCTGTGCCAAAATCCCACCAGCCGCGCCAGCCGAACGGATGGTAAACATCGGCGCCGCCATAAGGCCGAAATGGCGCCGGCCCAACCCACAGTTCCCAATCGAGCGTGGACGGCACTGGCTGACCAGCCGGGCGCGGCCCGCCCTGCGGCCAGATCGGGCGATCGGTCCAGATGTGCACTTCCTTCACCGTGCCGAGTTGGCCGGCGCGAATCTGATGCGCGGCTTTGCGCATCGGATTATAGGCTGTCCATTGATTGCCCATCTGCGTGGCGACGCCCTTCTCGCGGGCAATCTCGCCGAGCCGGCGGGCTTCCCAAATCGTGTGCGTCAGCGGCTTCTGGCAATACACGTGCTTGCCCATCTTCATCGCCTTGGCGGCGGCGACGGCGTGATTATGATCGGGCGTGCTGACCGTCACCGCGTCGATGCGGTCGCCCATCTTGTCGAGCATCTCGCGGAAGTCAGCGAAGTTGTGCTCCGTCTTGTATCGCTTCGACATGCCGTCGAGCTTCACGGAGTCCACGTCGCACAACGCGTAGATACTTCCGAATTCAGACACGTTCTTGACGTCGCTCTCGCCCTTGCCGCCGACGCCAATGCAACCAAGCTGAATCTTTTCGTTGGGTGACTTGCTCTCCGCCGCGGCAAGCGCGCCGGTCACCCAAAAGCCGACGCCCGCGGCCGCCGATGTTTGAAGGAACGTACGACGATTCGTTATGAGTGACATCGCTGATTCTCCCGGCAGGACAAGTACGTTAGGCTTTCTAGCCTGACTCCACGAAAACGCGAAATTCAGTCAAGCGAAGCCGCCCGACCTACGCTAACAGCATACCGACGCCGATGGTTTGGAGCAAACGGCCCAGCCACGTCAGGCGAGGGGGTGGCACGCCCTCCAGTCCGCGCAGGGCGTGGTTTTTCGACGACTTTTCCGCGAACCACGCCCATCGCGGACTGGAGGGCGTGTCACCCTATAACTCTGGGCGAAAGGCGACCGATTTGCCAAGGCGAGCCGCCGAAATTAGGCTATCGGAACACGATTACCCGCATCGTCCTTACGCCTGTCGGCGAGGGTTCGTTCCATGCTGCCAGAGTCACGCTTGAGTTTCGTTCTCCGTTGGAGCAGTTTCATTCTCCTGGCAACCGTGGCGATCGAGCCGGCGATGGCCGACGACCGCGCCGCGCTCCGCAACCGCGTCGAAGAACTTTCAGGCCGCGTCGAACTTTCGCCAACAGGCGAAATCATTGTCGTTGACCTGCTCAATCGGCCGGCCACCGATGCTGACTTAGAGCTTCTCGATGCCTGGCCAAATATCCAAAAGCTGTTCGTCTGGGGCGCGGGCATCACCGATGCCGGCGTGGACTACATTGCGCCGCTCAAAAATCTCGTTGAGCTGCAAGTGCAAAACACGCTCGTCACCGACGCCGGACTGGCGAAACTTGCTCCGCTCACGAAGCTTAAGTCGCTCAACCTGCAGCGAGCCACCGCGATCAGTGACGACGGGCTGGCGACGATCGGCAAGCTGCCCGACCTTTCTTACTTGACACTGCTTTACACGCGCATCGGCGACGCGGGCCTAGTGCACCTGCAGCCAACCAAGAAACTCCGCCTGCTCGACTTGCGCGGCTGCAAGATTTCCGACAAAGGGTTGGAGAACCTCGCGCCGCTCACCGGCCTCGTTGCGCTGAAGCTGCGTTCCAGTGGAATCACCGACGACGGCATGATCTATTTGGAAGGAATGAAGCGCTTGCGCGGCCTGGCGCTCCAGGACGCGAAGATCACCGACAACAGCCTCAAACATATCGCCGGCCTCACCGAGCTCGATGACCTCGATCTTATGCGCGTGCCGATTAGCGACGACGGTCTCAAGCACCTGGCCAAGCTGACCAAGCTTCGAATTCTGTTTCTCCGCGCCACCTACATCAGCGGCGACGGCCTCGCGAACCTTCGCAACATGAAGCAAATGCGCAAGCTGGACTTGAGCGAAACGGGCGCCAGCGACGATGGCATGGCCAGCCTCACGGGGATGACCGAGCTGGTGTGGCTCAACCTGTGGAACACGAGCGTCGGCAACGAAGGCGTGAAACAACTCGTCAACCTGCCGAAGCTCGTTTATCTGAATCTCGACAATACGGGCGTTGACGATGACGGGCTCAAAGAAATCGCCAAGATGCCGAGCCTTCAGTCGCTCATGTTGAACGAAACATCCGTCACGGACGACGGCCTTGCGCACTTGGCGTCGTGCCGCACGTTGAAAAAGCTTGATCTGCGATTGACGCAAGTCACCGAAGATGGCGTGAACAAATTGAAAGAGGCGATTCCAGAGCTGGTTGTGGCGTACGATCAATAACGATTGTAGCAGGCACCGGGCGCTCGTCGCGGCGGGTCGGCGTGCCCCAGCCGACGGAGGATCGAGCGCAGGACTCGACGGTTACGGCACACGGAATGTTCCTACTACATTCTGGTTCGCCCGAAACTTGTACCCTCCCGGGCGGCAATTAGCCTGGAATATATGGGCTCCGGCCGGGTTTCTTACGACTTGCTCGCGCACTTCGATCCGCCTGCTGCGGACGAACATTGTCTTCCTCGCCCCTCGACGCGCGGCGTGCAATGGGTTTTGACGTGGGCGGCCGCGTGCGCCGTGCTGTTCGTTGCCAGTTGCGTGCTGATTCAATTTAGTTATTGCGTGGCTGCGGAACAGGCGTTAGCTCGGGCTGCGCGGGCCGGCGTGTTGGAAGCGACGTTGCCCCGCGCCACGCAGCAAAGCGTCGCGGAAACGATCGAACGTCGGCTGGCGGATGTTTCGATTCCGACGGGCAGTGTGCAAATCACAATGCTGCAAAACGACGCTCCGCTCCGCGGCGTATTCCGCGCGGCCGGCGATGATCGTTTATCGGTAATACTTTCGGTTCCGGCGGATGCCGTGCTGCCGGTGTGGCTGCGCGCGGCCACCTTCTGGAAGAACGATACGCAAATCCAAGCGCGGGCCGAGCGGCGAATACCGGGTCGACGATTGCAGATGGCCGCCCGCGATTAGACGGCCGCCGAATACAGCTCCGCGTAATCTAGCACCCACAACTCGACTAATTCGCGGAAGCTCTCTAAATCGACGTCGGCCAGCCGCTGGTAGTGATTGCGGCTCAGCACTTCCTTGTTGCGAACGGTGCCTTTGGCCGCCAGTTCGAGGACGTGATATTTGCTGTAGGGACTGACGACAAGCTGCAATCGGCTGAAAAGATTGCCGCGCCGGCCGGCGCCGAGCGATACATCATCGCGATTCACGGCGGCGCCCCAACCAGATTCGTCGACGATCGTTTCCAGCCGGAAGCCGGGGAAATTATCGGCCAACTCGCGCAGGCAGTTCTCGACATATTCGGTGAGCGACAGCCGATATTGCGAATGCAACCGGCGACATTCCTCCTCACTGAGCGCCTTGGCTGCCGCTTCGTTCAGCTGCGCCGCCCGCGCTTGCTTGCCTCGTTCGGATGCTCTCTGTAGTCGCTCTCGGAAGCTCATCGTTGTTCAATTGCCGCTCGTTTACTTGTGTTAACAAAGAGGGGGAGAGTGGGAGATGGGGGGAGAGGGGGAGAATCGATGGCAAAAGTGTTAGCTGAGTCTCCCCCTCTCCCACTCTCCCCTGTCTCCCCCTCATCGTTCAATTCGTCGCGCCGTTCTCGCCACCCGACGCCTCCGCCTCGCCCTCCGGCTTGCCTTGCTCCTTCTTCTTCTGATGGAACTGCAGCAAGTCGCCGAAGGAGCGCATGAACTCCTTGCCCTCTTCCATGGCCTTGGTGATCGGCACGCGCGTTTTGGCGGCTCGCTTTTCGTAGGCCCCGCTGCGTTGCGGTCGGGGTGCGTCGCGGCGGTCGCGGCGGTCGCGGCGCGGCTTGGCGGCCCTGCGCGGCGGCAACGATTTTCGTTCGGCAGCGGCCGGTGCTCCATCTGCCGACGGCGGTGCGACTTTCTGTTGCGGCGCTGCGCGGCGGCGCGGGCCGCGCGACTTCTCGGGCCGCGGCCGTTCCGTGCCGGGCGCGATCATCGTCAGCGCCACGCGGCGCCGATCCTTATCGATCATCGACACCCACACGCGCACCTGGTCGCCCACCGCCACCACGGCATGCGGATCACGAACGTAACCCGCGCTAAGCTGGCTAATGTGCACCAGCCCGCTGTCCGACAGGCCGACGTCCACAAACGCGCCGAAGTCGACGACGTTGAGAACCGTGCCGCGGAGTTCCATTCCTTGCTGCAGATCCTCGAACTTCACCACGTCCTTGCGGAAAATCGGCGGCGGCAGATCTTCGCGCGGGTCGCGGCCCGGCTTGCAGAGGGCCTCGATCATGTCGTTGAGCGCTAGCTGGCCAATGCCCAGCTCGGCGGCCAGCGCCTGGCGGTCGAGCGGGGCCACAAGCTCGCGGATGCGGGCCGCGCTCGCGCCGCCAGAAACGGTGGCCGGATCGATACCGAGTTTCTCCAAGAGCTTTTTCGCGGCCTCGTAGTTTTCGGGGTGAATCCAGGTCGCATCGAGCGGATCATCGCCGCCGATGATTTTCAAGAAACCGGCCGACTGCACGAACGTCGCGTCGCCCAGCCCGCTGACTTCCAACAGCTGTTTGCGATTCTTGAACGGCCCATGCTGCTGACGATGCTCGTACACGCGCCGCGCGGTGAGCTGGTTCATGCCGGAAACGTACCGCAGTAGCGGCGTGCTCGCGCTATTCAGCTCGACGCCCACAAAACTCACGCACGATTGCACGACGTCGTCGAGCGTATCGCGCAGGTGCTTGGCCCGCGCGTCGTGCTGATAAAGCCCGACGCCGATGCTGGCCGGGTCGATCTTTACCAACTCGCTGAGCGGATCCTGCAGCCGGCGGCCGATCGAGATCGCGCTGCGCTGGATCGCGTCGCACTGCGGAAATTCCTCGCGGCCAATTTCGCTCGTCGAATACACGCTCGCGCCGGCCTCGTTGACGACGACGTAATGCACGTCGGCTTCATGCAGCTCATTGCCGATGATCTCGGCGATCAATTGCTCGGTCTGCCGGCAGGCCGTACCGTTGCCGATGGCCACGACGCTGACGCTGTTTTGTTTCAGCAACTCGGCCAACTTGGTTCGTGCTTCGGCCTTTTGCTCATCGCTCCCCACGACGTAAATCACGTCGTGGCTCAGGAGGGCACCGAACTCGTCGAGCACGGCCAGCTTGCAGCCGTTTTTGTAACCCGGATCAATCGCCAGCACGCGCCGGTTCGGCAATGGCGGCTGCAGGAGCAGGTTTCGCAGATTGCGGGCAAACACTTCGACGGCGTGAGTTTCCGCCTTCTCGGTCAATTCGCGACGCGCCTCGCGCTCCAGGCTGGGAAGCAGCAGCCGCGACAGCGCATCGCGCACGCAGCCCATCAGGAATTCCTTGTGGGCGTGATCCGGTGGCACGATCGCTTCGATGGCGACCTGCTCGACCGCAGTCTCGTCCGATTCCACGCGCACGCGCAGCACCTTGGCCCGCTCGCCGCGATTGATGGCCAACACGCGGTGCGGCGGAATGCGGCCGAGCGGCTCGCGAAAATCGAGATAGTCGTGAAACTGCTGATTCTTTTTGGCGCTGTCTTCGACTTTCGTGCTGGCCAGCTTGCCCGTCTTGCGATACAGCTTGCGGACCTTCTGCCGCAGGTCGGCGTTCTCACTGAACTGCTCGGCCAGAATGTGGCCCGCGCCCAACAGCGCCGTGGCGCCGTCCGGAACACTCTTATCGGTGCTGACGAAATCGGCGGCTCGCGCGTCGAGATCGGCGCACGCTTTGTCCTGCGCGAGAATTTCTTCGGCCAGCGGACCAAGACCCTGTTCGCGCGCCTTGGTGGAAAGCGTCTGCTTCTTCGGCCGGAATGGCAGGTACAAGTCCTCGAGCCGTTTGACGCTGTCGGCCCGTTCAATTTGTTGGCGCAATTCGTCGGAGAGCGCGTGCTGCGACTCGATCGACCTCAGAATGGTTTCCTTGCGCTCCTCCAATTGGCGGAGCTTGGAGATGCTATCGCGGACGGCGCCGATTTGCTGCTCGTCGAGGCCGCCCGTGGCGTCGCGCCGATAGCGCGTGATGAACGGCACGGTGTTGCCTTCGTCCAAGAGCGCGACGGTACGCGCGATCGCGTCGTGCGGGATGCCAAGCTCACGCGTCAGGCGGCCAAAGTCGATCGGAAGCGCAGCAGCCATGAAACAAGCCGAGGGATGCGAAATTCCAGTTGCCCGATGCTAACTAGCTGGCATCGAGCATCCAGTATCCAGCATCAAGCATCAAGACGGCAATCGTCCTATTTTGACATTTTGCGACAGTTTCGGCCACTTCCCTGCCATCGTGCAATCGGTCGCAGCAGAGAAATATGGCACGGTCCGGAAATTAGTTCAAACCCTCACGGGTGTTATGGCCGATGTATGTGGATGTAGTCCGGCACGGCGGCGTACTGGACCGGCGGCAAGATGCTGCGCAATAAATGATCTGTTCCCCCTGGTATGTAAGGAAGCATCCATGGCCCGCTCGAATTTGCGGATTTACCGCGGTCCGTCGGAAAAGTCGGCCCCCGTTCGCACCGCTAGCAAGGTCGGCAATCCTACCGTTACCGTGAACGTCGGCGAAGTGCTGCCGCTTTTGGCCGATGCCGTAGCCAGCCGGCGCACCTGGCTGAGCGATTTCGAGGACGACGAGATGACGATCTCGGCCGACTTGTACGAAGTACTGCTGGCCTACCAATACTACCGGCACCCGGCGGCCTAAGGCCGTTTATCAAGTGATATGCCTTCAATGGGTGCCACTGCTGGCTCGTCCAGCAGTGTTCCGACGCCTACAGCTTGCGGCCATTATTTGGGACAGCGTGCAAGCTGTTCGCGCCAAAACACTGCTAACAAGTTAGCAGTGGCACCCGACCCATATTCTACTTACGCCGCGCGAGGCGCTTCGTGGATGCAAACGGACGCGGCCCGCTCTCGAATGCCGATGGGAATGATTCGGATCATCGTCCGCTGATTGCCGACCTGGTCCGCCGGCTGCGGCACGCGGCCGATCGGCTGCCCATCGATCGCACCGCACACGAGGACCTGAAAATCCTCAGCCAAACTCTGCGCGAGCTGCGCCGCGCGTTCTCCGTTTTTGCGCCATATCGTTCGCAACGCAAGGTGACGGTATTCGGCTCGGCCCGCACGCCGCCGGGCGCGCCGTCCTATCAACAGGCGTTGCGGCTTGGCCAAATCATGGCCGAAAAAGGCTGGTTCGTCGTCACCGGTGCGGCGACCGGGATCATGGAAGCCGGGCATCGCGGCGCCGGCCGAAATCGCTCGATGGGCATCAACATCATGCTGCCCTTCGAGCAACAGGCCAACGAAATCATCCGCGGCGACGGCAAGCTCGTCACGATGAAATACTTCTTCACGCGCAAGCTGATGTTCGTGAAAGAGTGCGACGCCGTCGTTTGTCTGCCGGGCGGATATGGGACGCTCGACGAAGCTTTTGAAGTACTCACGCTGTTGCAAACCGGCAAGCGCGAGCTGATGCCGCTGGTGTTTCTCGACTCGCCGGGCGGTTCCTATTGGCAGGATTGGCTGGCGTTCGTGCGCACGCATCTGCTGGCTGAGAACATGATCGCGCCGGAGGACCTGTCGCTGTTCAAAGTGACAGACAGCCTGGACGAAACGGTCGCCGAGATTCTGCGGTTCTACCGCGTGTTTCACAGCATGGAGTACGTGCATGGGCGGCTCGTGCTGCGGCTGCAACACGCGCTCGACGAGAAACGCCTGGCGGCGGTTGGGCGGGTTTTCGCCGACATCCTGACGGACGGCCAGTTCCGCCAGGAGGCCGCGATTATTGGCGAGACGCCGCGGCCAGATTTGGCCGGCCTCACGCGGCTCATCTTCCATTTCAACCGCCGCAGCCTCGGCCGCCTTCGCCAGTTGATCGATACGATCAATTCATAAAGCCGCGACCGCTGGTCGCGGGCGCGGCGTCGGTGAAATGGCGGCCACTTTTTGCGGGCTGACGCACATTCCGCGACCACGGGTCGCGGCTTTATGCGAGGTCGAGCCAATTTTCTCATTCTAAAACCGCTGATGTCGGGTTGACGACATCTGCCCGTGGCCGTTTCGCGCCCCCCACCTTCTCCGCGTTGCCGCGAACGTAAAGTGGCTTGTTTTCCAGCCGTCGCGCGTTGGCGTCTCGCGTCCGTGCGTCACTGGCACGGCGCGTGCATTTAAGCCAATACAAATCCGGCCAACCTCGACCGGCGAACAACTACATCCGTTTTTAGGAGAACAGTCATGAACACGATGATGCACAAGTTTGCTCTGACCCTTTTGGCCTGCCTGGCCGCGGTGACCTTTGCCGCGTCGCCGGCCGCTGCCGACACGAAGCTGTTGCTTGTATCGCCGGACACTGACCCCGGATTTTTTCCGGAGCCCTACCTGCCGAGGTTCGGGTTTTCCAGCTTCAACATCGGCGGCGTTGGCGAGCGTGTGACGTATGTCCGCTGGGGTGGCCTGGCTTCGCGGTTTGGTTTGGAACCAGGCGACGTGATCCTCAGCATGAACGGCTTCCCGCTCACCTACCAAGGTTCGTGGAACGACGCGCTTTATAACGCGATGGTCAATGACGGTGGCTGGGTGCGGCTGCGAATTCGCGACGTGCGAACCGGCTTCGTGGCTACGCGGCAGATGTTCGTCGGCGGCGGTGTCGGTCCCGTCACGCATCACTACAACGTCCACGGCGACAGCCAGCACATCGGCCTGCCGAGCGGCCCGATGACGCAGAAGTCGACGATTGGCCCGACGAACGGCAACCAATCGTCGCCCAAGCTCAAGAAAATTGCCAACCTGCTGAACTAAAGCAGTTGATCGATATGCGGCGAATGACACGAAGCGGAAGCCATCGCAAGACGCGGTGGCTTTTTTCGTTTCTCCCCGAGCCGTTCGATGGTCGCTCTGGTGGCGAATGAATTTCCGTCCTTGCCCTCGGCGGACTACATTGGAACTTATTTCAAATTCGGGCTCCCGTATTTTACGACCGAACCAACTAAAATCTCGCAGAGGCGCTGAGGACGCGGAGCACTCGGAATGAACATAGCTTGCATTCTCTGCCGAGCATGACTTGCGATCGGCATTCGAGTGGTGGCGCGACATCCGGTCCGCCGAACAAGCCGCACGACTGTATCGCGGCATCCGTAGAGCCATTACATCGCTGGACAAAAAACCTGGAACTGGGTAGTGTCTCAATTCGGAAGAAGAGCAGAATTGATTGACACGCGGTTATTTACGTTTGCCGCCTAGACTCGCAATGACGGCCGCTACCAGGAAGAGAACAACAATTAGAACAAGCACTTCTATTACACCAAGTCCGAACATGGTGCGCCTCCCTTGGGCAGTGAGTTAGGGAGCGATTGGCAAGGAAACGTAATCGAATCATGTGCGAAGCATCGATTTCGGGCATTCTCAGTGTCACTCAGCCGCCCCGTCATCGGTCGCCATCTCTTCGACGAACACTTTGAACGCCAGCTGAATCGGCTGGCCAGTGCGCATGTCGCGATGTTGCACGCGGCCGACGTAGATCTTTCCCAGTTCGGCGGCCAGCACCATCGGCGGTCGCGGTCCCGTGACTTGTCCGCCGCCGATCGTGCGCGGCTGCTTTAGCTTGCTCTTCAACTCGTCGATTTTGCTGAGCTCAAGCTCATTGAAAGCGTCCAAATCGAGTGGCTTTGGTTCGCCGGCGCTTGCTTCGCCTTCGTTCCTTTCACCCTCATTCGCGTTGCCGTCGGACTCGACCACGCGCACCCAAGCGTCGGCCTGGCCGAACGGACCTCCGTATCCGAACGGGCTGTCGACGAACTGCAGCGTGAGCCGGTCCTTCTGTTGGGCCGGTCGGAGCCAGGAAGTATTGTCCTGCCCGTATTGATACGGCCGGGGCGGCCCGCCGTCGACTTGCAGCGTGGCCTCGCCGGTCGTCTTGCCGCCGCCCTGCATCGCCGTAGCCTCCCAGGCGACGCGAATGGTCGCTTGAATCGCCCGGTCGAGTTTCAGCTCGATCGGCTTGGTTTCGGCCGCGTCGGCTTTCAATTCGACGTTCCCGCTGCCGTGATTAAAACCACCGGCCTGCACGTGATACGTGTACTTCATGGGGAAGGCCAGTATCTCGGCGCTGCCTTCGGCATCGGACTCGGCCGTGAGCGTGTGGCTCGTGGTATTCCCGCGCGGCGACATTCCCTGGAATGAAACCCGCGCGCCGACGACAGGCTTTCCATCCGTGCCGACCAAATGAATCCGAAACGGCTTCTTGGCCGCCTCGTCGTATCGGCGCACCACTAGTTCTCCGGCATCCTTCACGCGGTTCGACGAGCCATTGAGTTCGAACGACTTGGATTCCAAACCGGGCCGTGTGACATCGAGATTACACGGCTGCTCATCGTTGTTCCGATGCCGGTTGAACGTGTACACGAAATAACCGTCGTCGAACGATTCGAGGTTTTCATCCTGGCCGTTGTTGCATTGGATTTGGAAGGCGGAGCGCTCAATGGGCTGCTTCTCGTGATCGACGAGCCGGAACAGCGCGGCGATATGCCGCATGTCTGCACTGGAAGCCTGTTTGCCCAAGTCGGCGTTCAGCTTATCGAGCCGCTCCACGAGCGCGGGCGGCATCTTTTCCATTTCGACGCGCCGCTTGATGCGTTCCACAAGCTGATCGGTCATGCCCGGGTAGGCTTTCGCAATGGCCTCGCGCTGCTTTTCGAGCACGTCGTTGGCGGCCTGGCCGTAGCCGGCGTCGGAGAGGCTGCTGGCGTACCAATAGGCAATGTGAGGATCATCCGGCGCGAGCCGCGCCGCCTCGGCCAGCAGACCGATGACTTCTCGGCCGGAATCGTTCGTCAGCCGCGCTTCGAGCGCGGACGTCAACAGCCGATGCGCCTGCCGATCGGGCCCCGCGTCGACGGCCGCGATGGTGTCGACTTCGGTAAGCGGCACGCGCAGCTCCGAATCGCCGATCTTCACGATGGCGTCGTTGCCGTCGATCTTGACCGTGCCGACCAGGCTCGTGCCCGATTTGAGCGTGACTTCCACGTCGGCAAACAGCGTCGTGGCGCTGAACAACGCTGACCAGGCCAATGCAGCCGACACGATAACGACTTGACGCCCAACCATCCGCCAGATGAATCGCGCGAGTTGTGACATGTTCGTTACTCCCACACTGTGAGAAGGCGTTCGATGCTAGTCGAGTATAATCGATCGTCGTCGGAATCGAGACGGAAATCTTGCCGCTGGCCGAATGGGCGAAACTCGTGCCGCCCGATATGGCCAAGTCTCACATGCCTGTAGAATATTCAAAGCCGACTGACCGGCCTTAGCGCCCCGACGAGCCAACGGTTCCACAACATCATTTGCAGTAGCGCATCACAATGCCGACCATTTCCGGTATTCCGGGACCGCACCGGTTTTTCTTCTACAGCTTCGATTGCAACGAGCCCAAGCACGTCCACGTGCGCCGTGAGCGGAAGGTTTGTAAATTCTGGCTTGAGCCGGTGGCCTTGGCCTATAATAACGGTTACTCAGCCAAGGATTTGAATCGCATCCGCCGGACTATCACGGATCACTTGCATCACATTTTGGAGGCATGGGATGAACACTGCGGCAATCAATGACCCGATGATCGTGTCGCTCAATGTGACTGCGGACAACATAACAGCCGAATTATCCGATGGTCGAACGGTGAGTGTGCCGCTGGCCTGGTCGTGGCGACTCTCCGACGCGACTGCCGAACAACGCAAGAATTTTGAGATTATCGGAAGTGGTGAAGGAGTCCACTGGCCCGATATCGACGAAGACATCAGCGCCCGGGGAATGCTGCAGGGAATTCCAGCTCGTCCGCCCATTCAATCGACCGGCACTCGATGAGGAAGGCGATGCACGTCGGACCATTCAGAAGAATGGCGAACGTCAATGGCGAGATCACACCGCTGGAGGATGCGCGGATATCGGTCCTCGACCGCGGCTTTCTCTACGGCGATTCGGTGTACGAGGTGTTTCGCACCTACTCCGGCGTGCCGATGTTCTGCCACGAGCATTTCGATCGGATGGACAACTCGGCCCGGCTGATCCACATGACGATCTCGCAATCGCGCGAAGAGATGCTCGACCAGATGCGTCGCACGGCGCGGGCGGCCGAGGTGCCGGCGAGTCAGGATATTTACGTTCGTTGGCATGTCACCCGCGGCACAGGTGCGCTCGATCTCGTGCCGGCCCGCGACCTGCGCTCCAGCTTTGTCATCATTCTGAAAGAAGTGCCCAGCTGGAATCCAGAGTTCTACTCGCGCGGCATGCGGCTGGCTGTGACGCGCGTGCGGCGCAACCCGGTCGAAGCGCTCAGCCCGGACATCAAAAGCGGCAACTACCTCAACAACATCCTGGGCGTGGCCGAGGCGATCGAGCTGGGCGCCGACGACTGTCTCATGCTGAACCCGTCCGGTATCGTGACCGAAGCGTCGAATAGCAACGTGTTCTTTGTGATCGACGATCGCCTCGTGACGCCCAGCGCGAAGTCAGGCGTGCTGCGCGGCATCACCAAGGCGGCCATTCAGCGTCTCAGCGCGGAGGCCGGTTTCTCCGTTCACGAAACATCGATCCCCGCCAGCCACCTCGAGCGCGCCACCGAATGCTTTGTGACCAGTGCGACGCGCGAAGCCATGCCAGTAGCAAGCCTGCGATTAGAAAACGGTGCGTGGCGCGAGCTCCCGCCCGGCGGCGGCCCCGTGACGCGACGCGTGGCGCAGGCTTACAAGCAGTACGTCGACCGGTATGTGCGGGAAAACTCATTACTACGGCTCCTCTAAAGTGCAGCCGCGTGGCCTCGGATCATGGCAATCAATCCGTCCTTTTAGCCGTCTGGTCGATCCCGTTCTGGTGCAGGATCAGCTCGTTCACTTTGCCGTTCTTATCCGGCACGAACGTAATTTGAGCATCCACGGCGCGAAGAAAGAACTTCGTCTTGGATTCTGGAAACAAGGCAAGCTTCGATTGCCCCGTGGCCTGCACCATCAGCTTGCCGTCTTCCACGGTAACCGTGAGAGCGAACTGCGGCGTAATCGCGAACACGCCCGCATACGCCTCCAGCACTTTCGGATCGACCTTCATTTCGGTCCGCTTCTTCGGCGCTTCCACGTTGACGCCACACGCCACGCGCGTCAGCTGCTCGCCCAATGGATCCACCTTGTCCGTCGACGTATTGCTCAGCACCACGACGCCGGCGTTCATGCTCGGCACGACCGACACCCACGACGAGTACCCGCCCGTTCTGCCGTTGTGCCACCGCGTAACACCGTCCCGCGCGATGTGCCAGCCCAGACCGATCCCCATGCCGTCTTTCATCGTGTGTCGCCTCTCGAACGCCGTCTGCATCGCTTTCGTGATCGGCCGATCATCCTTCGCCAACCCGGCCGCCACGAACTTCACCATGTCCGCACACGTCGAGCGAATCGCGCCCGCTCCGGCCAGCGTCGGCACATCCCAATTCGCGCTCGCTTCCAGGTCGTCGTCATACGGCGGCGCCAACCGCCTGCGCTGATTGGCTGTGAGCTTGATGCGCGTGTCCTTCATCTTGAGCGGCTTTGCGATTCGCTCGCCAACGAGCCGCTCGTAGCTCATCCGCTGCTGCTTCGCCAGCACATGCCCCAATGTTCCCATACCAAGATTCGAATACTCATATTCGCCGGGCGATTTCGCCAGCTTGTATCCCTTCAAGTACTCATAGAGCTGCTTCACCGTGTAAACCGCGTACGGATTGCTGGCATCCTTCGGAAACAGGTTATTCGGCAGCCGCGGCAGCCCGGACGTATGCGTCGCCAGGCGCTCGAGCGTGATCGGTTTCTCATGCACAACAATCTTCACCGACTCGGGCAAGTACTTCTGCACCAGGTCGTCCAGCTTCACCTCGCCCGCGTTCACCAGGTCCGCGAGCAGCACGCCGGTGAATGCTTTGCTGGCTGAACCGATCTCGTACACCGTTTCACCGTCCGGGCGTTTGCCGTCGCCCTTCTTCGTTTCGCCGTAACCAAAAACCTGCGTTTCACCGTCCTTCACAATCCCCACGACGCAGCCAACCAGCTCGCCCTCGTCGATCAACGGCTGCACCAGCGGATCGATCTCCGAATGCAGATCGAGACCATACGAGTTCGACGCCAGGCTCAAGAAAGTCGCCAACACAAATGTCCACAAAACGCATGTCAACCAGAATCGCATTGGTTTAACTCCTGGAATGTCGTCCATAATTCGTTGAGTTTATTGGTCGGAGCCCGGTCGCCGCGGCGACCGGGCTTCAATCCAATTTGTCTATTGCCAACCAAACAATGATCCGCCAAATCACTCGTCACCCTTCATGAGGCTTTCGCGAACTGCCAGCAATTCTTGCCGCCGCGGCTCGAGCGACGCCCGCACCGCGTATTGATTGACCCAGTAAACTCCGGCACATACTAACCCGCAGAACGTCACCGTCGCTGCAAATACGGCCCAGCGTAACGACGACGCTTCCTCCATGTTCATGGTCGAATGAACGAATACAATCAGCATCCCGACCGCTGGCGGCAAGATGTACCACCACAATACATTCTTCAACAACCAAATCTGATGCTCCACGTCTTCCAGCGACGCCTCGACACATCCGAGCAGCGAATCGCCGAACCTCGCGGACCGGCCACGCCGTCGAAACCGATCGACCAAAATGAAACCGCCAACCCATATGCAAGTTCCACCGAGCAGCACCCAGGGCCAGCCATGGCCGCTAAGTCCATCCCAAATGAAAAGCACCGCCACGGCCGCCGCCACGAACACTTCGCGAAAGTCGCGCCAGAATATCGTCCGCTTGAAGCTTCGCTGGTTATGTCGCAGCTCCCGCAACAACAGTTCCGGCTCGATGCGTAGCCGAGAGCTTGGTTGCGATTGCCAGGTTTGTTGCAGATCGTCAAGCGACATCGTCGGTTTCTTTCAGTTGCGCGGCCAGCGACTTCTTCACGCGATTCAAGCGTACGCCGACGTTCGACTCTGAAATGCCAATCACCTCGGCCATATCGCTGTAACTGAGTCCATCGAGGTACAGCAACACGAGCGCTCGATCAGCCGGCGCGAGCGCCCGCACGACTTCATACAGCCGATCGACCGCTTCACGCTTGGCGTGCAAATCGCTCGGCGTGCCGCAATCATCGGTCACGGCGGACGCGACAGCCAACGCACGCCGCCCGTCGCGGTGCTTCGTTTCGCGTCGCTTCCATGCCAGCGCCGTGTTAAGGGCCACTCGATACAGCCACGTGGTTGCCTTCGATTCGGCGCGAAAGCTCGGAATCGACATCCAGACTTGCAGCAGGACTTCCTGCAGCAAGTCGTCGAAATCCGACGCACTCGCGGCGAACGACCGTACCACTTTGACGAGCAGCCCGGTGTGCTCGTCGAGCCACTGGCGAAATTGCGATTCGTAATCGGTCCGGCTCAACGAGAATCTCCCACTGCTGCCTAATTAGTGACTGCTGCGAGAAAGAACTTACAGCAGCGCTCGAAAATTAACGCATCGCCGCCAGCTGTTTCACCAGGGCATCGACTATTTCCGGCGTGTGGTGATAGCAAAAGCTGATCCGCAGCAGCGATTCGCCGTCGGGCACCGACGGTGGCCGAATGCCGGGCACGAAGAAGCCGGCCTCGCGAAGCTGAGCGGCGAGCCGCATTGTGCGCGTCGTGTCGCCAATCACAATCGGGATGATTTGACTCTCGGAGCCGGCAACATTCCATCCATCGGCGCGCAAGCGTCGACGGAAGTCGGCGCTTCGTTCCAACAATTGCACGCGGCGATGCGACTCCTCACGCACGATATCCAACGCCGCAAGCGCAGCCGCGCTCGTCGCGGCCGGTTGGGCAGTCGAAAACACGTAAGTCCGCGCTCGATTCGCCAGCCAATCGATGAGCGACTGCCGCCCGCAAGCAAACCCGCCGCCGCTACCCAGCGCTTTGCTGAGCGTACCGACTCGGATGTGTACGCGATCGTGTAAGCCAGCGTGCTCAACAATGCCACAACCGCGTTCGCCGAACACGCCCGTCGCGTGCGCTTCGTCGACCATCAGCATCGCGCTATACTGTTCGGCCAGTTCCGCGAGTTGCGCAAGCGGCGCGATATCCCCGTCCATGCTGAACACGGTATCCGTCACGATCAGTCGGCGGCGATAGCCAGCGCTCTTGCGAAGCAACATCTCCAGCGCATCGCAATCCCCGTGCGGATAAACAAACCGCGCCGCTTTCGCTAGCCGGCAGCCATCGATCAGACTCGCGTGGTTCTTGGCATCGCCGAAGATCGCATCCGGCTCGTCCACGAGCGCCGGAATCACGCCGGCATTCGCCGCGAAGCCCGACGGGAACACGAGCGCCGCTTCGGTCCCCTCAAATTCGGCGAGACGGCGCTCTAGCTCAGCGTGCGCCTCGCCGCGGCCGCTGACGAGCGGACTCGCCCCGCTTCCCCACCCTTCCCGCTCGCTCGCTGCGCGGGCCGCGGCAGTCACGCGCTGGTCGGCGGCGAGGCCCAGATAATCGTTCGATCCGAAGTTGATCAGCTCGCGGCCGTCGAGGATCACGCGCGACGTCTGCGGTCCGCTGCGCACGGCAAGTTGTCGCCGCAATCCGTCGCGCTCAAGCTCGGCCAGCGCGCTGTCGATCCATGCCAGCGGGTCGTGCGTAGAAGTTTTCATGCGAACAAAACTGCAAGTACTGTCATTCAGAGCGAAGCGAAGAATCCAGTCTGTCAGCTCGCAAGATCCTTCGCTCCGCTCAGGATGACACGAACTTCCCCTCGTTTGACAACCGCCTTCGTGGCCGGAACAATGAGTTTAGCACGGTAATTTCCGGCCTCTGCGGGCCTGGAACTTTCGCCCCCGTCCCCGCGTCCAATCTAGCGAGCACGCGCCTTGAGCGACGACGCCCCACTCATTGCGGCCACGCTTGCCGGCGACTCGGCGGCCTTCGGCCGATTGGTGGGATTGTATCAAGACCGGCTTTATAACTCGCTCGTTCGGGTGGTGGGATCGGCCGAGGATGCCGGCGATATCGTTCAGGACGCCTTTGTGCAGGCGTTCGTGAAGCTCGATTCGTTTCGCGGCTC
>JAKEIB010000132.1 GCA_022614705.1 Planctomycetota bacterium
ATCGAACCGTAGAGACTGCAAACTCATTTGCTGCCCCGCGTTCGGCGCCACGTTGAACACCAGGAAATCCTTGGTCGAAATGGTCGGACCGATCTCGCCCTCAGCGACGAACTTTCCCCCCATAAAGATGGACTGGGGAGGATTTCCATTTGCCGAGTCTGTCCATTGAATCACGCCGGCGACGTCGGTAGCCGTCGTATTCGGATCGAGGTCGGCCGACGATTGATCTAATTCTTGGTAGGGGTTCGTACTGGTTGGAACTATCGTATAGAATTGATAGTCGGCGAGCACGGCAGCCGTGACGCATTCGCCCGTCGTCAGAACCACCGCCACGGCGACCACGATCGTGGCCAGCCAGCGGAGGGCTCCGAGCGATGCCATTGGAAGGATCGACTTCATCCCAGTTCCGTTCGCTAATGTCCCGCCACCCGTGAACGCCTGCCGAATCGTCGTCAGTCAGTTCCCGGATTAGCGCGGCACATTCTCACGGAATGGGCTGACGACATTTGGGCCAGTGGTACAGTGTAGTCGTCTCGCTCCGCGAGACGAAGTTCCGCTCGCGGAGCGAGAGGACTACACTTTTCCCGCAAACTGTGCCACTACGAAATTTTGACGCCGGTTGATTTAGAATGGCGCGCCACTCCGCTTTGTTCGACCGCATCGGCTCAGCGTCAGCACTCCGCCAAGCAGCAGCAGAGAAGTGATCGAGGCTGGCTCGGGCACGCCGGCCGATCCGCTGCCACTTCCGGCGTCCAGGACGTTTCCGCGCAGTCGCACGTTGTCGATGCGCGCATCGAGACCTAGGAACAACTCAGTTCCATAATTGGCTTTCCAAAAATCGTAATCCGACGCGTCCACGACGCCCGGCGTGGGGTCATTCGGAAGGATGTCGGTGGGTCCGGCTTTCCGCCAGACAACGTAATCTGCGGTATCGACTCTTTCGTTCTGGTTGTAATCGCCGGGAAGAGCCCGCGGCCCGTCGTGCCAGAAGTAGAGACGAACCTCGGTCGCTGCCGTGAAGTTAGCCACCGACGACAAGTCGACTTTAAACGTGTCGTAAAAGACATCGGGGATCGCGGTGGCGCCCAGCGGACCTTCGATGCCCTCCTGCCCCCCCACTTTCGTAAAGGGACCACCAGGGGCACCCACCCAGACGCCATAGCTGTCCACCGCGTTCTGGATATCAGCGCCAGGATTAGCATCCTCTCCGCGTGAGAAGGCGAAGGCGAACTCGGACGGATCGATTTGCTTACCGGCATCGGGCGTCACGGTAAACGTCAGATAGTTCGCGCCGGCAGTGGATGGCGACTGCTCCGTCGTCGGCGCGTGCCAGAGGGCTGCGCCCGTCGACGACTCGAGAAACATCGACCTGGCGGCAATGCCGAAGGCGCTATTCGAAATGCCGAGCGGCAACATCGTGCCGGGATCCACAACGGCCCCAGATTGGGTCCCGAAGTTCGAGGCGGTGATGCCGCTGGCCACGACTTCTGGAATGAGAAGATCGGGGACCGGATCGCCGGTTCCGCCCTCCTGCCAAAACTCATAGCGGACCAGTTGTGGGGCACCCACCGTGGGCGGGGCCTGCTGCAACAGAGTTGTCGCCGTGGCGATTTCCCCGGCTGTCGGAGCTGGACCGCCCAACCATTTATTTGCCAAGAAAGCGTTGATCGCATCCCGCTGCGGAACAGTCAACTTGGTGTTGAAAATCGCGATCTCGCTGATTTCCCCATTAAAAGGCGCTGAGGGGCCTACGATCTTGCCGCCCCGATCGCCGATGCTGACCTCACCGCCGGATAGGAGGAGCGTGTTTCTGCCAGCAGCAGGAACGGTAGTTGCCGAAGTTAACGTGTTCACTCCACCCGCGCTAACGACCGTATCGAAGATCACATTCGTTGTATCACCAATAAAGGAACGGATTGCCGCCCCAGTGACCGTGCCCGGAGAATTGGCTGTGACTGCTGCACTTCCGGTTCCTCGAATGCCCGCTCGCCAGCGGCCCGCGGAGGTTGTGTTAGCATTCCACCCCGCCATGCGAAAATCCAGATCTTGGCCAAATGCGTACTGAGTAGCTGACCCTCCAAAGTGGTTGGCGACGAAAAAGACCGAATAGTTGTCGCTGTAGACCAAGTCGTCCAATGCAGCATACAGACGCTGCCCCTGGCCAATCACAAAGTCACCCGGGACGAAATCGAAATTAACGCTCGGCAGGCCCGTGCCCAGGCCGTTCGGATCATAGGTCGGGCGGAACAGGCCGTCGGCATTTGGCATGGGTAGGAAACCCGGATGAAAGGCCGGGTTGGATGTAGCTCCATACGCTTGGTCCCACGCCTCGACGAACTTAAGGCCGGTTGGCCGGGGATCTGTGAAATCAACTCCACCGATGGTATACATGCCGTCGGTCATGTCCGTGGAAAGCGTGACGCTACTTGCGTCCATGGCATCCAAACGGAGGACCAATTCGGCGAGGGCCTGCTCCCGCGGCGCAAGCACCACGAGTAAAGCCCCCATAAGAGCGAAACCGCCCGCCACGATAGTTTTCTGTCTCAACACGAATACTTCCTTTCTCTCCGATACTTAGAATGTCTAACAACAGGAACCGCCCAGGACGCAAAGATCGCCAAGGAATGTTAGAGTTATTTGCTTTCTAGGGCGAAGTGCCACAGATCGGTTCTTTGATCATCCTGCTACTGGTCGTCAATTCGGCGAACATGGCGTTCTCGGCGGTTCATCGAAGCTCTTAGATCTTGTTAGGTCTCTTCAGCGCCCCAAACATTACTTGCTGCGAACGTCAATTCTCGGCCGTTGTTGATGTCAGACGCCCCGACTCCAAACATAGGCCCGCCCCGCCTGCCCACCGGGGCGAGCCTTGTATCTACCGACGATCAGGTTTCCCTTCCGTTCAGCCTTCCTGTCGCCTCCGTGCTGCACCGAGCAAGCCAACAACGCCAAGGAGGGTCATGAGCATGCTCGACGGCTCAGGAATTTCAACTAAAGCCATCTTCGCCATCGTCTCCATGTCTGCAAAAGTCAATGCGCTGGGAAAAAATCCAAACGCATCGAACGACGCATCGGAAGGTCGATTCGTGGTCGGCGAAAATGTTCCGTTAGCCAACTGAAGTGCCAAGTCCGTCAAAGGGATGGACGAGTTGGCCACGGTCAGGGTATTAACGTGAAATTGCCGCAAGCCGAAGCTCACTTGGCTCTCGGGCATACCGTATTCCGTCACCCTTGCCAAAGTCGGTGAAACGGCCTCGTAGGTCATGGCAAAGAACACCCATTCGGTTGCATTGGCGCCGTTAAAAGTCCCCGTGCCACTCGTAGCCGGCGGAGCATTGACCATCGTTAGCGGATCACCATCCATGAGCCGAGATGAAGGATTAAATGCAGGGGTCCCAAAGGAAACACCATTTATTGTGACGCCCTGACGACCGGCGGATTGCCCAATGTCAATGACCGTTGCGGCTGTGGTTGTATTGAACATCCTTAGTTGACGACGGCTGTCGCCGGCATTGCTGTTTGGGTTGTCATTCTTGTACGCGTACTTGATCGTGAAACTGCCCAGGGACGACGTGCCCAATCCGCCGATCAAGTTTGCGTTGTTGATCAAGTAGTGTCCATCATAATTGGGGGCGAGATTACCAAAGCCTGGGGAGGCCGTGTTATTCAGTTGCTTTGACGGACTGCCCGGCGACCCAGTTGCACTCAGGACCGCTCCACCGACCAGGCTGTCGCCCGCCGGTATCCCAGAATTAAAATTGCGAATCAGCGCCGCTGATGCGGGCGCCACCAGTAGGGCCAATGCGGCAACAGCCGCCAAAGACCCAGCATCAAGATGTCGAACAACGAGTCGTAAGTACTTCATTAGTCCCTCCCAGTTAGGATCCACTCGTACTATCGATAAAGCCCCGTCACCTACTTGACTGTGCAGGAATCTGCGGCTGGGTCGCGAACCATTGGACTCGACGAGAGGCCCGTAATCGTTCGCTCCAACCACAACCTACCGATTGCCACCACAGTTTCCTTGGGCGGAAAGAAAAGCCGCACTGGTCCACAGTTTTAGTGACCTACTATTCATAGTGTGATTGCTGTGCGCAAACCTGTCATTCAGAATCGTTAAAATTATTGTCAGGTTTTGATTGACCGGCCGTACCAGTTCGCAATCTACGTTCTCACAAGCGGAACTGCCAAGGACGCCAAGATGTCGGCCAGTAGCGGGATGACAAAAGGACCCAGTTCCAGCACTTCGCCCGAGAAGGCAAACAATCCCCCTGCTTTCCTTGGCGTTCTTGGCGGTTAATTCCTTGTGTTAGAAGCCATCCGAAAAAGGGGTAGTGGGCCAGTTTGCCCGAAAAAAGTGTAGTCCGCTCGCTCCGCGAGCGGAAATTCATCTCGCGGAGCGAGATGACTACACTAAACTGGCCCACTACCGAAAAAGGGGACAGGCACCCTGCATCTAGTGGCAGCGTGACACGCTATCTCCTTGATCCGGGAGCCAGTCCCCTGTTTCGGATGGCTACTTCGACGTTGTCGCGAAATCGAACTTGTTGTGTCCGGCCTCGACCGTTTGCTTGAGGTCGGATTTGACGTGGTATTTTGGCGGGAGCCGTTCCGGGTGTTCAGTGAACCGGCCCGTGACCGGATCTTCTTCCTCCCACCTCGAAGTGATCATCACCTTGTGTTCGCCGAGGAGGGCTCCCTTTTCGTTGCCGACGTACCTTAGTTCGTACGTGCCATCGGCCCTCGTTCGGCCGCGCGATACGCGCCCGAGGCCGGGAGTAAACTGAACGGTTGCGCCCTGCAAAGGCTTGCCATCGAGCGTCACGATGCCCGAGACAGTTCCTAGTTCAGGCCCACTCGAACCGCAACCGATCATCGACAAGGCCGTGCAAGCGAGCAGCAGCGATGTGGCTACTCGCTGGGCAACTCGTTGCGAAACTGCGATCTGTGCCGTCCAAGGATGAGTCCGCATGATATGTTATCGAGCGCCGAAAGGAACAACCGTGAAAACCACTGCCTTCTCGGACCTAAAACGCCTCGGGCAGGACTTCGCCATCGGCTCGGCTTGCTAACCGGCCATAAGTAATCGTGTCAATGTTCTCGGAGACGAAGCGGACCGAACCATCCGCCAACGCGAAATGCGCTCCGCCAGGATGGTTGCTGTTGAAGCCATGTCTTGATGAAACACGGTCGTATGTATCATTCAGCAAAGCCAAGCGTGCCGCACTATGCTGACAGGCCACACCGCTGTCAACTTGCATGGTGCCCGCATATCCCAATACGTGTTGTGCTCCGCGAAACGTGCTGTAGCCCATGTTATTGCTGTTCACGCCGAAGAGGTTGAAGCCTCCGGGGAAGTCGGCGTGTTCCCAGAGCGGGACAGTGGGATCACCTAATGTCCGGAGCTGCGTCGCCCGCTCGCCAACCATCAATGTTTTTGATGCACCGTCGGTGATGTGCCGCATCGCGACGTCGCTGGTCCGATAGAAGATGCCATCCCCACTGGATTTTATACCTGGGCAAGGCCCATTCCCGGCTGTTGGCCCCACTTGTGTGCGCAACCTGTTCGTGAGCGCAAGCCGACCATTGCCGAACACGCCACCGTAGTTGGAGCGAACGGTGGCAATCCCGTTCAGTGCATACCCATCCAAAAACACGTCGGTCTCCGCGACGAGCAATCCACCAACATCGGTCGGGCACCGAAAGACAGGAACGGGGGACTGAAGGGCTTGCGTAACTCCGGGATCATTGTTGTTCAAGACTGATTGCAGGCTCGTAAATCTCGGGAGAGGCGGGCGCTCACCAACGCGGGCCTTGTCGAACAAGCCGGTCTCTTCGATGTACGGCAATGCATAGGCGGCCCATCCCCAAGCGGCCACTCCTTCACCATTGCAGTCGGGACTCGCGGAATCATTACTAGTGGTACAGGCATGTTCAAAGCCCTGCGGAAAGGCGCCATTGGCATCATGATAGTTCAGCAGCGCCAGCGCCACGTTGTGCATATTGCTCTGGCAACTGCTGCGGCGGGCAGCTTCCCGCGCGGCCTGAATCGCCGGCAACAATAGCGCCACCAGAATGCCGATGATCGCAATCACGACCAGCAGCTCGACCAGAGTGAATGCCTGTTTTTTCTTAGACACAGAACGGATTCTCCTTTGGATAGGCCGACTTTCTTGACTCGCCGTTCCAGTGGAATCGCCAGGGCTGATTTCGCGAGATCGCAGTCTCGCGGCCATCGAAATCTCCACCTGAACTGTGAAGTGACGTGCTGCGCAATCCCGAATCGCGAGGAGACTACTTATTACTATTGTGACGAATTCCTCAATTCCGGTCATTCAACAAAGGCAAAATTCTCTTTCAGGAAATTGATATTCTATCGCACGCCGCCGATTAGCGTTGTATTTGGAAACGCAAACCGCGGGCTGCAGGGGTCTCCGGCACCGGGGGCCGGGAGCATCGTCCTGAAGCCAGCCTACGCTGCGGCGGACATTTCTCGCCCTTTTCCCAAAGACTCGGAATTTCCGGCGTTATCAGGTTGGCCGGCTGTTGAAAACCTGCTCCAGTGTTGATGAACGTCTATTATTGATCTCTGCGCAGCCAATGAGCCATTCCGGGAAAAGCATGGAGCACGGAGCTAGGAGCATGGAGCAAGAATTCCGACTCCACGCTCCCTGCCGGGTACCCTCTGGGTGGCTCCTTGCTATCACCCAACAGGTTCATTATCTGCGTAGGACTCAATAAGATCGCGGCGACAATCGAACGTGTCTCTAACGGTCGTTTCATCCGACGATTCCCATAGGAACCGAGCCTGAAGCCAATCCAGATTCACATTCGCCATGATTGTAACAATTCGCCCCCTCCCCGCGCTACCTGGAGGACGGCGCTGCATGTTACGATGGGAACGCACGGTTTCGCCCGGCAAATTCGCCCGCCGCGCGATCGAGTTGCTGAATCCTCCATCGGTCCTTTCTCGCCTCAAACCGTTCTCGGAGTTTCGCCATGCGTGCGTTGTTGTGGATCGTGGCTCTGTTGGCTTGGATCGGAGGTGTCTCAACCGCCGATGCCGATACGATGGAGCGCATTCGCCCCGAAAAATTGCAGGCCGTGCGCGAGACGATCGAGGCCCTTAAGTCGCAGCGCCGCGAGGTAGGCCTCTCCAGCGGCTACGACGATGTGCGCTCCCTGTTGCACGTGCACTCTGCGTTTTCGCACGATAGCCGTGGCACGATCGAGGAGATCGTCGCGGCGGCCAAAGAGGCCGGCGTCCGTGCGATCATGTTCAGCGAACACCCGTCCAACGACTACAACTATTTCCTTGATGGCCACCGCGGCTTCAAACAGGGCGTGCTGCTCATTCCCGGCGCCGAGACCGAAGGTTTTCTGGCCTATCCGCGACAGAGTATCCAGGATCAGAAGACCGACACGCCCCAGGCCTTCTCCGACCTGGTGCGATCGACCGGGGGCCTGATCTTTCTGAGCCATCTGGAAGAGCGGATGGACTGGGAAATCGCCAACATCACCGGTGCCGAGATCTACAACACCCATGCCGACTTCAAGGAAGAAACCCGCTTCCTCGCCGCGCTCCGCTCGCCGCTGACAATGTTCAGCCTGGTCGGCGCCGTGAAGCAATACCCGCAAGAGGTGTTCGGCGCGCTGTTGGACTATCCGGCCGATTATCTCAAGCGCTACGACCAATTGTGCCAGCAGGGGCGGCACACGGGCGTCGCGGCCAACGACGCGCATCATAATCAGGCCTACCGCGTAAAGATTGTCGACAACGGCGCGGTGCTGGTCGAAGACGCCCTGGGCGCTCAGATCGCCAGGCTCGCCCCCGAGAAGTTCGCGCCCATCAAGCTGCTCACCGCCGGCAGGAAGCCCGGCGACCTGATCTTCGAACTCGATCTCGATCCCTACGTCCGCAGCTTCCGCCACGTGAGCACCCACCTGCTGCTCACGGAAGTCAACGAGGCCCAGGTGTGGCAGGCGCTCGGCAGCGGCCGGGCCTATGTAGCGTTCGATTGGATCGCCGATCCGACAGGCTTCGTCTATCGGGCCGACCGGGGCGCCGACAACTGGCCGGTCGGCAGTGAAGTGTCCTTCGCTGAAGGTTTGCACCTGCGGGCCGAAGCGCCGCTCGAGGGCCGCTTCAAGCTCGTCCGCGACGGCGAGGTGATTCTCGATCAGAGCGGCCCGGCGCTCGACTTCCCGGTCGACAAGCCGGGCGTCTACCGCGTCGAGGTCTGGCTGAACCTGGCCGGCGAAGATCGCCCCTGGATCCTCACAAACCCGATTTACGTACGTGCGAAGAAATAGACGCGTGTCCTGACGTGGGAGTGCGATAGTGGGTAAACTCCACGAAAGTTAGGTTTTCCAGCGAGATGTCTGCTCTGGTGGGTGAGTCTCAAGCAGGGCGAAGCGGCGGGGACCGTTGGCCGATGAACGTCAACACGAAATTGGCGGACTGAATACGTCGACTGTGTCAATCAAATGCGTCACCGCAAGTAGTTTAGTAACAACTACTTGCGACGACGGCAAAACCTAAGGCGGAGGGCATGGGACTCGAACCCACAACCCCTTGCGGGGCACCACATTTCCAGTGTGGCCGCTGGCCAATTCGCTTACCCTCCGGGGAAGCGCTCGAACCGTTTATCGTAGCCAATAGTCGGTTCAGCGGCCAGGAAGGGATTTGAACAGGAGGCAACGGAGGGAACGGAGCGACGCATGGTGCGGGGTCGGGACTCGGCCGGGAGCTCCCCTCGACAGGCTCGGGGTCAGAGATTGTCGAAGCCAGCCGAATGGCGACCCGCGCACAACCGGGAGACTCCGGTGGCAATCGACATGCGGTCGAATCACCTTGGCCGGATTGGGAAGTCGAACCATCTCGCTCGCCGTTTTTGCGGGGCTCGCGCAATAGTGCGTAAACATCGGGGTTCGTGACATTTTGCAGGAGGCGTTTTGCGGCCACTCGATGTAACTCCGTTCGCGGCCAGCGTTTGAAAATTGCGCGCCGCGCGGGGGTCCCACATCGGTCGTGCAAAATTCGACCATTTCGCACGTGCCGCGCGACAAACGCCCCGATAAAACAAGCGTCGCCAAGCATCGCGAGCGCGCATAACTCGGGGAATTTACGCGCGAGCTGTTAGCTTTTAGCTGTTGGCTGTTAGCCAGAGGCGACAGCCGGTGTAGCCACTCACGACGAACGACCAACAACTTACGCCTACTTTCGAATTGCCAAAGAACAAACCGCCGCATGCCGACTGAAAGCTGAGAGCTGACGGATTTTTCCCCAGTTTAGCAGAATAGTGTACGGAATGCCATATTCAGTTTTGGCCACCACGTTTCTTTCGCTTCCGGGCTTTTGTTGCGTTGCCGTTGCTGAGAGCGTCGGACTGGATGCGTTCGAGGAGGGCGGAGGCGGGTTCGTAGTCGCGGTGTTCGCGGCGGGCGAGCTCGGCCTCGGTGGGGACCAGTTGGCCTCGAAAGGCTTTTTGCAGGATGGCCTGCGTGAGCCGGTCGGCCCGCGCGGCGGCCGCCGCAGTGCGCCGCTCGATCGCCTCGGCGAGTTTGAAGAGGGCGTCGACGCGGCGGACGATTTCGTGCTGTTCGGGGAGTGGACACCAACGAATTTCATATGCTGCCACACTACTGTCCGGCTAACGCCGGAGTGACTTTGGTTAACTCTTAGGATTTCAACAAGTTGCGTTCGACAATGCGTG
>JAKEIB010000013.1 GCA_022614705.1 Planctomycetota bacterium
ATGGGCAACGCCGTGAACCTGTCCACCGTGACCGACGCGGACGGCAACTACTCGTTCAGCGTCAAGCCGGGCACGTACACCGTCAGCGAAGTGCTGCAGGCGGGCTGGATCCAAACCTACCCGGACATCCCGGGCGACGGCGACTGGGACATCGTGCTCACCTCCGGCCAGGAGGACGCGAACAACGACTTCGGCAACAAGCAACGCAAGATCATTATCATCGGCCCGGACAAAGGAAAGAAGAGCGTTCCCATTGTCAAGCTCGTTGACAAAGATAGCGGCGCGATCGTTTCGCAGTTCTTCGCCTACGAGGCCAATTTCCGTGGCGGCGTGCGGATCGCCACCGGCGACATGGACGGCGACGGCATCGACGAGATCATTACCGCCCCCGGGCAAGGCCGCGTCGGGGAAGTGCGCGTGTTCACGCAGACCGGTGTCGAGCTGACGCAGTTCCGCACGCAACCCTACGGCAACTCGTTCCAGGGCGGCGTTGAAGTTGCGGTCGGCGACGTCAACGGCGACGGCAAGAACGACATCGTCACCACGCCGTCGCACGGTCGCACCGAAGTTCGCGTCTTCTACAACAACTTCGACAGCATGCAGCCGCTGCTCGACCCGATCGCAGATACCCCAGATCTGCAGTTCTTCGTCTTCTCCAGCTCGTTCCTGGGTGGCGCGGACGTGATTGTGGCCGACGTGGGCGAGTTCCTCAACGGTGCGACGGTCGACGCCAACACGCCGGACGGAAAGGGCGAAATCGTCGTCGGCAACGGCCCGGGCATGCGGTCCACGATCTTCGTGTACGATGTGACTGGCGCACCGACGGTGGTCGACACGATTCTGCCCTTCAGCGACTCGTTCCAGGGCGGTATCACGTTGAGCGCCGCGCGAGTCGACGCGGACTTGATCCCCGATTTCATCGTGGCGTCCGGCAATCAGGGCGGCTCCGCTGTGGAAATCTGGAGCGGCCTGACCAGCGACCTCGTCGATACGCTGTTGGCGTCCTTCACTACGTTCGCCGACACGTCGACGAAGAACGCCCCCGTCCACGCCACTGCCTTCGACAACGACGGCGATGGAATTGCCGACATCATCGCGGCAGTCCAGGGCACCAACGGGAAGAGCAACCAAATCCGCTGCTTCGACACGAATGGCGCCTTCCTCGGGGCGCTCAACGGTTTCGTCGGACCGTGGAACATCGCCAGCCTGACGAACGTCGACCCCGACCTGCAGCACAACTCGGTCGCCGCAGACCATGTGTTCTCGGAGCTAGGCGAAGATTCGTCTAGCAGCAAGAAGTCCAAGAAAAAGAAAAAGAAGAAGTAACGAGCACCACAGCAATTCTCCAAATGGTGTAACCAACGCGGCGCGCCGCGAGCGTAGCAGTCAGCAGGGTTCAGCGGCGGCCACCGTTTACCCGCCCGCGGCGGGCCGCTAGAAACACTGGCAAGGCCAGTGGCACCCGAATTTCAAAACACGTTCTAAGACGGCCGTGCAGGGAACCGCATGGCCATGCGTTACCAACGCGCTTCCGCGCCGACATTGACGCCGTGCAGGAATACGCCGCCGCCGTCTTCTAGCTCGGTGCCGCTATCCGGCGTGTTGGTGAAATCCAGCTGATCGGCTGCCAGGGCGACGCCTTCGATCCAGATCAGGTTATAGCCCATGCGCAGGCCCCAGATGTCGGTCAACTGGTAGACGGCCGTAAAGTTCAAGTCGCCGACAAATGCCACGTCGGTGTCGTCACTCTCGCGGCCGGGACGGAACACGAACGCGGGAAAGTCGATGATCGGATCCTGCGACTGCTCCATGTCGTTCCCGTAAATGCCCGCCTTGCCGGTTGCCTCCCAACTCCATGCGCCGCGGCACCGTCGATACCGAGAACCAACCTGCGCACCGTACAAGTGATTATCCGTTTCGACCGCATACTCCGTCGTGCCTTCCGCGGAATCGAATGCCGAGATGCTGAAGTCTTCGTCGAAGTTCAGATAGCGAAAGCCTGCCAACCATTCGATCGAACGGCAGTGGCCCGCGCAATCGCAGCAACAACAGCAGCGAACGAGGTTGGCCTCGAAACTGTGCAGGTCGGATTCGTATTGGAGATCGACCTCGTCCGCGCCAAAAAAGTTGTTCACCTGCAAACCTAAATCGCCGGGCAGCATCAGGCTGTCTTCCAGTTCCACGCCGGCCGAAGCCGAGTTGTCGAACACGCCCAGATAGCCGAACTCAATCGCCCAGCAGTTGCAGATGCGCGTTCCGTAGCCGAGACGCAACCCACCGGCCCAATCGAAATCGAGGTCCCCGGTGGAAAACAGCACTTCGTTCGTGTTCAAGTCCAAAACCAAAGGCTGGCCGTCGGACTGATTATCGCGACCGAGAATCAAACCCTCGGCCCAAAAATAAGAGCATGGGCAAAGCCGGCCCGATGGGATCGGGCAACACGTAACGCTCTCCTCGGGGCGGGACTCGTCGGGATAGCCGGACTCCCTTAAATGACCGTCGTCGACCTGGCGGCGGGCCATCAGGAGGCTCGAATCGCTCGCCGTATAAATTGACCCATCAGGCTCCGCGGCGGCGAGCCGCGGGCTCGAAACAAGGGCCAGACACAGCGAAACGCCGAGCCAGGCCCGCAGAGTTACAGACTCACTGCGCATGGGGGGGACACGCGATGGGGGCGGGGCAGACGGTCAACGTACGCTGGCCAAAGCGGCCCCGCGGATCCGTCTAAATGACTTCTCGGCCCGTAGGGGAACGTGGATTAACCGATACTCACGTTCTTATCCCTACGCGGCTTCCCGACACGCGTGTCAACCGCTACGGAAGGAACAGACGGAACGACCCGAATTCTCGTTAAGCGCCGCATTACGCGTATTTAAGAACAGTTCAGCGACCGCTCCGACGCGTGAATAATCATCGCGACCGCTACGTTTGGTACAATCGGGACCAGCCGCCGATCGTCGGCGAAACCGATCGTGTTTGGAGCGTCGCCGCATCGAGGTGAACGGGCAATGTCTTTCAGGCGCATCAACTCAATCTGCCGCGCCGCCTGTTTGCTTCTCGTGACCGCTGGTTCCGCGCAGTTCGACCAATTCGCGACATGCGCCGAAGAGGCTCCGTCAACGCCGATCGCGCTTGAGCTGTTCGCGTTGCAAACGCCGCGGACGAAGATCGAAGCGAAAGCCGCGCCGGCCGCCGAATCCGCGTCGGCGCCGCGCGTAAAAATCGTCGAAAATGGCGAGTCGCGAACGCCTCCCGACGCCTGCCGTGGAATCATCGTCGGTCCCGGCGTCAATCAGCCCGATCCGTTTCCGGGCTACGCCGGCTTCGTCGGTTGGGAGTCGCCCATTCGACTGAAAAACGGCGACTGGCTCGTCGGTTTCAACGCCGGCTACTGGCATGCGTCCGCTCCCACGCCGCTCAACTATTCGCCCAAGACGCTGGCCGAATATCGCGCCATGGGTATGCCGACCGACGTCGTTGCTCCCACCGGCGGCCGCGCGATGATCACTCGCTCCACCGACCAAGGCAAAACCTGGAGCAAGCCGGAAACGCTCATCGACACGCCCGCCGACGACCGGCATCCCGCTTTTCTGGAGCTCGACGACGGCACGATCCTGGGTTGCTTCTTCACGTACAGCGGCGAGCCGAAGGACGGCAACCTGGACAACGAGCCGGCCGCGCGCGTGTTCTTCACTCGCTCGTTCGACGGCGGCCGAACTTGGGAACAAGAGCCGCGGCGACTCGAAACACCATTTCACTACGACGAGACCGACGGCCCGCTCGTGCGACTGAACGACGGCTCGGTGCTGGTCGCCATCAACGGCCGGGCCAAAAGCGGCCCGCCCGACGTGGCCGGTTTCTTTCGTTCGACTGACGGCGGCCAAAACTGGGAACTGCTGTCGACCATTCAAGCGGAGCACGACTTGCACAAGGTGACCGTGGCCGAGTTGCCCGACGGCCGACTCGTGATGATGGCCCGTCCCGAAGGCGACATCAGTTGGTCCAACGATCGCGGCCGCACTTGGACCGCGCCGCAAACGTTCGGCATGAGAATGTTTGCTCCGAGCCTACAGATGCTGCGCGACGGCACGCTGGTCTGTCTGCACGGCTCGTACTCGCCGGGACACGGTGGGCTCCGCGTCATCTTCAGCAGCGATGGCGGCCAAACTTGGATCGCTCCCGCGGCCGACCACGGCTTCCTCGTGGATAACGCCTACGGCTACGGTAAAGCGATGGTGCTGCCGGACGGCTCGCTGTTCATCGCATACATCGCCACCGGCGGCCACGGCACGGCGGATGCGCGCAATAACGCCATCCGCTCGATCCGTCTCCGCGTCCGCGACGACCACTCCGGCATCGATCTGCTGCCGGCGCCGAACCGATGACACATGCTAGAACCAACCATGAATCGCGCGCATGTAAAGGTGAAACACGTGATGAATAAACGTCGTCGGCTAATTCTGCTCATCGCGACGCTCGTACTGATTGAGTCGCGCCATTCGGCGTGTGGTGTCGAACTGGTTTCCAGAACTGAAGCCAACGTCATGGCCGAGATCAGCTTCACCGCAAGCGGCGCGCACGACGACCCATTCAACAGTGTGAATCTCGATGTGTTATTCACCATGCCGAACGGCCAGCAATTGCTCGTGCCGGCGTTTTGGGCCGGCGGCAACGTCTGGAAAGTGCGCTACGCATCGCCGGAAGTTGGAACGCACCGCTTTCAAACCGAATGCTCAAAACCGGACGACGCTGGCTTGCACCACGTGGCCGGTAAAGTCGAAGTCAAACCGTACACGGGCGACAACCCACTCTATAAGCACGGTCCGCTGCGCGTCGCCGACAACAAACGATATCTCGAGCACATCGACGGCAAACCTTTCTTCTGGCTTGGCGACACGTGGTGGATGGGTCTGTGTCACCGGCTCCACTGGCCCGACGAAGTAAAAACGCTCGCCGCCGACCGCAAGCAGAAAGGCTTCAACGTCATCCAGATCGTTGCCGGATTGTATCCAGACATGCACCCATTCGACCCGCGCGGCGCCAACGAAGCCGGCTTCCCCTGGGAGGCGGAGTACGCCCGCATCCGTCCCGAGTATTTCGACGCGGCCGACGAGCGCCTGTTCTACCTCGTCGATCAAGGCTTCACACCGTGCATCGTCGGTGCATGGGGCTACTTCCTGCCGTGGATGGGCGTGGAGAAGGCCAATCGACACTGGCGTTATCTCATTGCTCGCTATGGCGCGCTGCCAGTTGTTTGGTGCGCGGCAGGCGAGGCCAATTTGCCGTGGTACTTGGCCAAGGAGTTTCCGTACGACGATCGCGAACAAGTCAAAGAATGGACCAAGGTCATGCGCTACATCCGCGAGACCGACCCGTTCCACCGGCCGCTCACGATTCATCCCACCGGTATTGGCCGGTTGTCGGCCCGCCATGCGACGGATGACCCAGCACTGCTCGACTTCGATCTGCTGCAAACGCCGCACGCCGGCCGCGAAGGCGTCGATGTCACCGTTCGCACCGTGCAGGAATCCTACGCCGATTCGCCGCGCATGCCGGTGATCAACGGCGAGGCCGCCTACGAAATGCTGAGCGACGGCCTGCCCACCAAGTGGACCCGCCAGATGTTCTGGCTCTGCACGACCAACGGCGCGGCCGGACACACCTACGGTGCCAACGGCATTTGGCAGTGCAACCGCCGCGAGAAACCCCACGGCCCATCGCCGCATCACCCGCCCGACGGCGTTGGCTACGGAAAAATACCGTGGGACGAAGCGATGAACCTGCCCGGCTCAGGCCAGGTTGTGCTCGGCAAAAAACTCTTTGAGAAGTACGCGTGGCACGAGTTCCAGCCGCACCCCGAATGGGCGGAGTATTTGAAAGACGATTCGCAGCCTGGCTACGGTCCGTTCGCCACGGGCATTTCCGAAAAAGTACGTATCATTTACGTTCCGCAAGGGCAGGGCGTGCGGGTTCTGCGCCTTGAATCAAGTGCGTCGTACGGCGCCTATATATTCGATCCAACGAACGGCAGGACCGCCGACCTGGGGTCCGTCGTTCCGGACGACGAAGCTCGTTGGGTCGCACGTCGGCCCGCGGCGGTCGCCGCGGAGGATGATTGGGTGCTCGTCCTGGAAGCGGCCGGCTAACTTAGTGAATACGCCCTCCACGCTTCCAGTAGCAAGCACCACGTTGAACGGCATACCCCTTGCAAATTCCTATTACTGGTGACCTTACCATGACACGCATTCATCGTCGAACATTCTTGCAACAATCGGCCGCCGTGGGCGTCGCCCTGGGGGCTACGCGCGTTCATGCAACGAACGTCAACGAACGGCTCAACATGGGCTTCATCGGCTGCGGCGGGCGCGGCAACGAGTTGCTCAAGCAATTCGCCGCGCTCGACGACGTGCGAATCGCCGCGCTCTGCGATCCCGACGTTCAGCGGCTCAATGAAACAGCGGCCAAACACGACGGCGCGGCAAAAAGCGCCGACCTGCGCAAACTGCTCGATGATCCAAACGTCGACGCCGTCGCCATCGCCACCTGCAACCACTGGCACGCGCTGGCCGCGATCTGGGCCTGCCAGGCTGGCAAAGACGTGTACGTCGAAAAGCCCCTCGCGCACAATCATTGGGAAGGTCAGCAGGTCGTTCGCGCGGCCCGTAAGCACGATCGCGTCGTGCAGATCGGCACGCAGCAGCGCTCCGATCCGCCGCAAGCGAAGCTCAAGAAGTTTCTTCACGATGACCAGGCGCTCGACCCGATTCGCTACGTGCAAGTCTGCCGGCTCGGCGCTCGCGAGCCAATCGGCAGGCGCTCGAAGCCGCTCAAGCCGCCCAAGTCAATCGATTACAATCTCTGGCTCGGCCCGGCGCTCGACAAGCCCATTTATCGCGACAAATTGCACTACGATTGGCACTGGGACTGGAACACGGGCAACGGCGAAATGGGCAACTGGGGCGTCCACGTGCTGGACGATGCGCTCAACGTCGCGCTCCGCGATCGAGTTCCATTCCCCACACGCGTCGCCGCCGGCGGCGGACGCGTAGCCTGGGATGACGCCGGCGAAACGCCCAACGTCGGCTTCGCTTACTACAAAACGGGCGACATCCCCGTGCTATTCGCCCTCAGCAACTTGCCCGACAAGTCGAAAGAGAAAGGTCTAAAAATCGACGGCGTCGGCACCGGCTACGTGATTCACTGTGAAGGCGGCTACTACGAAGGCGGCCGCGGTGGCGGCGCGGCCTTCGACAAAAACGGCAAACTGATCCACCACTTCCGCGGCGATGCTGGCGCGGGACACGCCCGCAATTTCGTGGATGCCGTGTACGCGCACGATCGCACGAAGCTCAACGCCGAAGTCGAAATCGGCCACCAATCCACCGCTTGGTGCAACCTGGCCGACATCGCCATCCGCATCGGCCAGCCCTACGCTCACGACACGGCAACCACGACCGGCCAACCGCCTAAGGCCTGGAGCGAAGTGATCAACCGAATCGAACAGCACCTGGCTGAAAACGCGGTGAAAGTCCCAAACGGCCTCACCCTCAGCCCGATCCTGGAATTCGACCCGACGACCGAACAATTTACCGGCGCCGATTCCGACCAAGCTAACCACTTCCTACGCCGCAAATATCGCAAGCCGTTCGAGGTGCCGACAATCGCGTGAGTTGCGCAAGCAGCTTCCCAACGGAGCATTATGAAAACATTTGGCGAAGTTTCGCCAACGTGTCGTCGAGCTTCGAGCTTTTCACTCGCGCGGCGACGTAGGCAATCACCGAATGCTCCACGGTGAACAAGCGGTTTGGCCGGATGTAACTGAGAATGGATAGCTGCCCAGTCTGGAAGTCGTCCTTGGTCAATTCAATTGAATACGCATCGCGGTGTGCTTGGCTGGTGATTTGGCAAAGGATCAAGTCGTCGCCGGCTAAATCCGCGACAACCAGCGCGGGGCGACGCTTACCTGCTTGCAAGTTGGTCTGCGGAAATGGCAGAACTACTACGTCGCCTGCTACAGGTTTTGCCACGCCGCATCCTCTTCTGGCGTATTCCAATCGCGTTCCAGCACAGACTCGCTTGCCAGAAGACCGTTGAATACCTCTCCGTTTGCTCGCGCCTTTAGAAATCGAACGAAGTCATAAACTTCGCGCTGTAACGGCTCGGACAAGACATCCAGCTCGCGTTCGATAAGCTCCCGTGTGCTCATGCGCTCATTGTAGTCTGTTGCTCCGGTAGCGAGAAGCCAGGCGCATCAACTTTGGCAGGTTTGGTCAATGGCCGCACTGGTGGAACGCCACCGGTCGCGCTCCTGAATCAGCTGCGCTACCACGCTGATCGCAATTTCCCCTGGCTGATTCGTCCCCAGTTCCAGTCCAATCGGGCAGCAGAACTGTTCGGCCGCCTCCGGCGCGATGCCGGCCGCCGTTAGCTCCTTGATGAGCACCGCTCGCTTTGCTTTGCTTCCGATGACGCCAAGAAACGGAAATGTGCGGCCCTGTCGAAATATCTCCGCTAGGATCGGCCGATCGGTTGCGTGACCCATCGTCATGCAGACGACGAATGCATCATTCGGCAGCTCGGACACCAGTTTGCTTGGCTCATCGGCGTGGAGTTTTCTCAGCCGCGGGCGCGCGGGAATGCGATCGAGCCATTCGGGTCGCGGGTCGATGCACATGACGTGGCAATCGAGCGGCCCGAGGCATTCCACCACCGCACTCGCCACGTGCCCCGCGCCGAAAACAACAATCCGCCATTCGCTGTGGTTATACGTCTCGAAGAACAGCTTCACGCTGCCGCCGCACGTCATGCCGACGTCGCGCTTGAGATTCCATTCGAGGAGTTGGGCTATCGGCTGTCGCGGGCACCCGGCATCCGTTTTTTCCGGGTACCGGGTCGCGGCTGTCGGCAGGGCAAGCATCGCCTGTGCGTGCTGAATGGCCTTATGCTCCACCCGCCCGCCGCCGACGGTGCCGGTCACCAGTCCCTCGGCCGTGACCAGCATCTTGCTGCCAGCGTCCTGCGGGGTGCTACCCACCGCCTGCACCATCGTCACGCATACAAACGGCACGCCGCTCTGCGACAACTCGGCTAGGCGTTCAACAAATCCGTGCGGCGTGGGCATGGTTAGAAAGCCGTCAGTTATCAGCCTCAGAAAGAACACTAATGGCTGACGGCTGATGGCTGACGGCTAACTGCGTCAAACACCGCAGAATCTCCTCACCCGTCGCCGGCAACTGCAAATCGGTCGTCGCACCCCGCGCCGCATACGACAGCGCGTTCTTCACGGCCGCCCAAATGGCAATCGCCAGCATCAGCGGCGGCTCGCCAACCGCTTTGCTTCGATACACGTTGCGCACGTTGTCCTTGTTGTCGAACGTGGCCACGTTGAACACGTCCGGCACGTCGGTGATGACCGGGATTTTGTACGTCGTCGGCGAGTGGGACAACAGGTCGCCGCGCGAATCGTACACGAGCGCCTCTGCCGTCACCCAACCCATGCCCTGAATGAACCCGCCGACCACCTGGCCGCGGTCGACGCCCGGGTTGATCGAGCGGCCGATGTCGATGAGCAAATCAACTCGCGGCACGCGCAGCTCGCCGGTAAATCGGTCGATCAGCACCTCGGCAACCGCCGCGCCTTGCGTGTAATAAAAGAACGGCGTACCCCGACCCGTTTCGCGATTGAAATCGACGCCGGGCGTCGCGTAGAAACCGCGGGCGCCCAAATCAAGTCGATCGCGCCGCGCCTCGGCGCAAAGCTGACCAAACGAAATCCGCGTTTCCGGTCGACGGCTGTCGAACACGTGGCCGTCGCGAAACTGTACGTGCAAGGCCGACGGCCCGAGCCCGATCTTCGCATCGCTCAGCTGGCCTGCCGCGAACCGACGCAATCGCCGCTTGATCGTCTTGCACGCCCGCACGGCCGCCGCGCCGTTGAGATCGGTGCTCGCCGAAGCGGCCGTCGGCGACGTGTTGTTGCTCTTCTCCGTGCTCGTCGGCATCAAGACGACGCGACCGACTTCCACTCCAAACTCATCCGCCACGAGCTGCCGAATCTTCACGTTCACGCCCTGACCCATCTCAGTGGCGCCTGTGGAAACCTGCACCGTGCCATCCGTGTACAGATTTACCATCGCGTTGCCCTGGTTCAAAAAACTCGTCGTGAACGAGATGCCGAATTTCACGCCGGTCATCGCCAGCCCGCGAATCTGTAACCGCGACGTCTCATTGAACCGGACCACTTCGTCCCGCCGCTTGCGATACTGCGACTTCGCCGCCAGCGTCGCGTAAATCTCCGGCAGGTGATTGCGGTCAAACGTCTGACCGTAGGGCGTCACATTGCGCTCGCCGACGCCGTACAGATTCCGCAGCCGCACGTCGAAGGCGTCGATGCCAAGCTGCTCGGCGATCGATTCCAGAATGTTCTCGATGACCACCATCGCCTGCGGGCCGCCGAAGCCGCGAAACGCCGTGTTCGACGGCAGATTTGTGAAGCACACCTGGCCGGTTAGCTCCACGTGCGGCAGGAAGTAGCAGTTGTCGGCGTGCAGCAGCGATCGCTCCATCACGGCCAGCGAGAGATCGGTCGAGCACCCGCCGTTTGAGTAGAAGGCCACGCGCAGCGCCTGGATGCGGCCATCGTCATCGAAGCCGACGTCCCACTCGCTGCGATACGCGTGCCGCTTGCCGGTCACGCGCATGTCGTCATCCTTGTTGTAAATGACGCGGGCCGGCCGGCCCGTTTTGTGCGCCACCAGCGCGGCCAACATCGCGGGAATCGCCGCCTGCGATTCCTTGCCGCCGAACGCCCCGCCCATCCGCTTGCAAATGCACACGACCTCATGCTGGCCGACGCCCAACATCTCGGCGACGACCGCTTGAATCTCCGTCGGGTTCTGTGTCGACGAGTGGACGATCATCTGCCCCTGCTCGCCGGGGTATGCGATGGCCGCCTGCGACTCGAGATAAAACTGCTCTTGCCCGCCGCTCGTGAACTCGCCGTGAAGTCGATGTGGCGCGGCTGCCAAATTCGCGTCAACGTCGCCGCGCGCGATCCGCCGCCGCGGCCCCAAGAACTTCTGTCGTCGAATCGACTCGGCCAAATCCAACAGCGGCTCGGCCGCACGGCACTCCACTTTCACGGCCTTTCGCGCGGCAGCCAACGCGCCCGGCATCTCCGCCGCGACCGCGGCCACCGGCTGGCCCAGATACAGAACTTCGCCGTCGGCCAGAAACGGCTCGTCCGCCGCGACTATGCCAAATTTATTGTGTCCCGGCACATCGGCCACCGTGAAACAGCCGACCACTCCCGGCAACAACAAGGCCGCGCTCGCATCGACGCTCAGCAACTGGCCCGCCGCCACCGGGCTGCCGACGAATCCCACGTGCAGCTCGCCGGCCAGCGGGCGCAGATCATCGATATACGGTGCTTGCCCCGTCACATGGCCAAGCGCCGAATCGTGCGGCACGGGTTTTCCAAGACTCGCCATCGCAACACTTCGACGTACTCAACAATAAATCGTTCTCTGTTCCCTCTGTTTCCTCCTGTTCAATCTTTTTATGAACAGGAGGAAACAGAGGGTACGGAGTTCGGATAGCTCAGGTTTACACAGGCACCGCAAAGTTTTGCGTTTCGTAATAGAATTTCAATAGGATATTTCTCGCTAATTGATATCGGTAATCGGCCGCGCCGCGGACGTCGCTGATCGGCGTGATTTCGGCAATGGCCACTTCGCCGGCCAATTGCATCGTTTCCTCATCCAGTGTTCGGCCGCGGAGGAACTCCTCTGTCTTTCGCGCGCGAATCACCGTCGGCCCCACTGCACCGAACGCGATCGCCGCCTCGGCGATCGTTTCGCCGTCAAGCCGCATTCGGATCGCCGCCGTGAAGCTGGCGATATCGAGGTCAAACCGTCGCGATACTTTGTATAGCTTCAATAGGTCGTTGTCGGCCGGCAGCGGAACGCGCACGCGCGCAATCAGCTCGCCCGGCCTCATGTCGAGCTTTTTATAACCTTTGTAGAAGTCGTTAATGTTCACCTCGCGGCTGCCGCCCGCGCTGCGCAGCTCCAGCACGGCGTCCATCACGTACAAAAACGGCAGCGAATCGGCGATCGGTGACGCATTCGCAATATTCCCGCCGATCGTGCCCACGTGCCGAGTCTGCGGCGCGCCAAACACCTGAATGATCTTGTGAAACTCCGGCACCCGCGCTTCGCATACCTGCTCCAGCGCCGTCCAACTGGCCCGCGAGCCGAGCACCAGCTCGCCATCCTCGACCGCCACGCTATCCAGCTCGGCAACGCGATTCAAATCCAAGATCGTCGCGGGCACCGTCAGCGATTTATTGATTCGCACGCCCACGTCCGTCGCCCCGGCGACAATCGTGGCATGCGGATGCTCCGCCAAAAACGCCAGCGCGCCCTCCAAATCGGCCGGCGCCGCGCAGACGTGCAGCCGCCACGTGGCCGCGTCTCTCCGAGACGCGAATTTCGAGTCTCGGAGAGACTCGTCCACGTGCGTGCCCCCGTCCGCCCGCAGCTCGATCGGCTTGCGTCGCCGCCGACCGAACTCGGAAATCATCGCGTCGGCCGGATACTTTTTGGCCATCCGCTCGTGCTTCTCAACATCGACCTTCGAGCCCGCGTCGAGGATCGGCGTGTAGCCCGTGCAACGGCACAGATTGCCGGTGAGTCCGCAGCGCATGCTCGTTTCATCGAGCTCGTCGCGCTCTTCTAATAGACCCGTCATCATGACCACGAATCCGGGCGTGCAAAAGCCGCACTGCGACCCGTGGCACTCGATCATCGCTTCTTGCACCGCGCTGGGCGACGCCTCGCCGCCAAGCCCTTCGACGGTCACGACGTGCGTGCTGTCGAGCTGAAACATGAATTGAATGCACGAATCGACCGGGAGATAAACCAGTCGACGCCCGTCGGCGGCTGGGCGGCCGATCAGCACGGTGCACGCGCCGCAATCGCCTTCGCTGCAGACGATTTTCGTGCCAACGAGTCCTTGCGTGCGGCGCAGAAAGTCGGACAGCGACAGAAAGGCGTCCTCGCCACGCACTTCTTGACGCCGACCGTTCACATAGACGAGCACATGGTCGAGCATGGGACGAGAATCCAAGCTTACGCCCGTAATTCCGTATTATCCTCCAGTCGCGGGCGGCCGGCAAGAATTCTGAAAAGGAGGTAGTGGTACAGTTTGCTTCTGTCACCCCGAGGTCCGCCGAGGGGTCTGGCTGGATTCCTCGGCGGACCTCGGAATGACACGATGCAGAATCAGGCAAAC
>JAKEIB010000133.1 GCA_022614705.1 Planctomycetota bacterium
GTCAAGAGCTCATAAAGTAGTACGCCCAGCGAGTAGATGTCGCTGCGGGTGTCGACGTCGAGCTGATTGAAGCGGGCCTGCTCGGGGCTCATGTATTCGAATGTGCCGACGATCTGGCCGTACTGGGTGAACATCGTGCGTTCGGTGAGCCTTTGGGCGGTGGCCTTGGCCACGCCGAAGTCGATGATTTTGGGGACGGGTTTTCCATCGTATTCGGCCACGAGCACATTCGAGGGTTTCAGGTCGCGGTGGATGATGCCTTTTTGGTGAGCGTGCTGGACGGCGTGGCAGACTTGGGTCATCAGCTCTAAGCGCTGGCGGATCGAGAGGTGTTGCTGGTCGCAGTAGTCGGTGATGGGGATGCCTTTCACCAGGTCCATGACGAAGTAGGGGCGGCCGGAAGAAGGTGTCGGGTGTCGGGTGTCAGGTGTCGGGGTCAAGGCAGCCTTCGCTTCACTGACACCTGACACCTGATCCCTGACACCTTCCCCTGTGGTGCCGGCGTCGAGCACGCGGGCAATGTTCGGATGGTCCATCATCGCCAGGGCTTGGCGCTCGGCTTCAAAGCGGGCGATGACTTGCCGCGTGTCCATGCCGGGCTTGATGATTTTCAAGGCGACGGTCCGCTGGATTGGCTCCGTCTGCTCGGCCATGAACACCACGCCCATGCCACCTTCGCCGATCTGCTGCAGTAGCTTGTAGGGCCCGATGACGGTGCCGGGGCCTTCGTCGATCGGCGGTTCATGAATGGCCGTGGCCGCGAGGAACCCCTCCCCGGTGTTGCGGGGAGGGGGATTTCGGACAGCGGCGGGGTGGTCCATGAAGCTATTGGCGGTGTCGTGCGCCTGGAGGAGGGACTCGACCTCCTGGCGAAGCTCGGCGTTGTGGCCGCAGGCCTGGTCGAGATAGGCGCTGCGCTCGTGCGGAGGGAGCGCGACCGCGCGCTGAAAGATTTCGCGATCGGAGAGAGCTTGTTCACCGGTCATGGTTGCGTCTCCATCAGGACAATGCGAGAACGGCGGGCAAACCCCCGGTGACTTTTTTGGCTCGGCTAAGGGTTTTTTTCATAACGGAGCCATTCGCGCCTCAGCCAGGCGCGGGCATAGGTCCATTCCTCTTCGGCGGTGGCCGGGGCAATGCCGAGAATTGTGGCGGACTCGGCAAGGGTGCAGCCGAGAAAATAGCGCAGCTTGACCAATTCAGCGGTGCGGGGCGACTTGGCGGCGAGCCGGTCCAAGGCCTCGTGAATAGCGAGGATTTCCAATGGATCTTGCTGGCTCGCGAGAGGGAGCTCGTCGGAGGGAGCGAGATGGCGAACCCAGCCGCCGCCATGCTTGCGGGCTTGTTTTCGGCGCGCGCCGTCGACAAGAATTCGCCGCATCGCCTCGGCAGCGGCGGCGAAGAAGTGGCCGCGGGAGTCCCAGTGCTGGACCTTTTCCACGTCCACCAGCCGGAGATAGGCCTCATGAACTAGGGCGGTCGGCTGCAAGGTCTGGCCGGGCTTTTCTTGGGCCAGTTTTTGAGCCGCCAGTTTGCGCAACTCGTCGTACACGAGCGGCAGGAGCTCGGCGGTGGCGTGCGGATCGCCCTGGCCGATGGCCTGAAGTAGTCGCGTCACCTCGGACATGAGCTACATGATACTGGGCGCAGCAGCCGACCTGCCACAGCTTTTTCGCGGTCCGCCGCGCGCATGTTTCCGCAGGATGTGACAAATCCGCGGGAGCGAGGCCGCGACGTGTCGCTCATGGTGGCAAAAAAACCACGGCGCGCTGGACATGGGCGGCGGGCTGCCGATTAGAATGGGGCTTTTGCGACCGGCGCAATTCCAGGCTCAATCGACATCCGAAACGTCGGCTATCCAATCGACGCTGTCGGACTATTAAGTCCTCCGCGGATAAAAAGCTTGGTAGGTGATGGCAGGGAGCATGGGGCACGGAGCATGGAGTCAGAATTCTTTCTCCGTGCTCCCCGCTCCGTGCCTTCCCAGCAACGGCTCATTTGCCGCGCAACCCTCAATATTGACCGGATTATACCTGGCAGGAGTAAGCGATGCGTATATTGGTGCAACCTCGATGGTTCGTGGGCGGTCTGCTGCTGTTATCCACCGCTCGTCTGACGTGCGTCCTGGCGGAAGACTCCACACTACCGTCCAGCGATTTGGTGACGTTGCTCGCGCACCCTGTGCTCGCCGAAGAGCAATCGCTGTGCGAGATGCGGAAGTTTTGCGACCGTCGCATTGCCGCCATGCCGCGCGACGTCTCGTGGAGCGCCTGGCAAAGCGAAGCCGAGCGGATTCGGCGAAGCGTGCTCGACGAGGTCGTATTCCGCGGCGTCCCCTCCGCGTGGCGCGATGCGTCGCGCCGCATCGAGTGGCTGGAGACGATCCCCGGCGGGCCAGGGTACCACATCAAGAAGCTGCGTTACGAGGCGCTCCCAGGCCTGTGGATTCCCGCCTTGCTTTATGAGCCGGAAAAAATCGAGGGTCGCGTGCCGGTCGTGCTCAACGTGAACGGTCACGACAGTCAGGGCAAAGCCCTGCCCTACAAGCAAATCCGTTGCATCAACCTGGCCAAGCGCGGCATGTTGGCGTTGAACTTGGAATGGCTTAACATGGGGCAACTCAGTGGCGAGGGTTTCTCACACAACCGCATGAATCAGCTCGACCTGTGCGGCACGAGCGGGCTGGCGGTTTTCTACCTCGCGATGGAGCGGGGGCTCGACATCCTCGTCGATCATCCGCATGCCGATGTCGATCGCGTGGCGATGGCCGGGCTTTCCGGCGGCGGCTGGCAGACGATTCTTCTCAGCTCGCTCGATCGCCGCGTGACTCTAGCCAACCCGGTGGCCGGATATTCGAGCTTCAAGACGCGGATCGAGTTTCTCTCCAACCTGGGCGATTCGGAGCAAACGCCAATCGATCTGGCGATGCTCGCGGACTACACGCACCTTACCGCGCTACGGGCGCCGCGTCCGACGCTGCTGACCTACAACGCCAAGGATGAATGCTGCTTTGCCGCGGCCCATGCGCTGCCGCCGTTGCTGGACGCGTCGAAGCCGATCTTTGAGTTGGCCGGCGCCGGGACGCGACTGCGCTCGCACGTCAACGAAGATCCGGGTACCCACAACTTCGAGCGCGAGAATCGCGAGGCGTTCTATAAGATGCTCGGCGATCACTTTTACGCCGGCGATACGTCGTTTGAGGCGAAGGAAATCGAGTCGCAGAACGAAGTAAAAACGGCCGAGGAACTGAACGTGCCGCTGCGGGACGGCAATCTTGATTTCCATAAATTGGCGCTCGCGCAAATGGCCGACCTGCCCTCCCACAAGGTCAGCAACGGGTCGCATGCACAACCGCAAGGCGCACCCCTCAAGCCAACGGCAGAAAGCGTGCGCGACATCGCGCGGCTCGCGAGCTACCAGCCGACCGCCGAGATGGTCGGCGAGCTGACTGCGGGCGATACGAAGGCGAAATATTGGCGCATCACGCTGGGCGATGACTGGACGGTTCCCGTCGTGGAACTGTGTCGCGGCACTCCAAAAGGCACGTCGTGCGTCGCGGCCGATGACGGCAGGAGTGCCGCCGTCGACCAAATCGAGAGCCTGCTGTCCGAAGAACACCGCGTGCTCGCCGTCGATCCGTTCTACCTGGGCGAATCGAAGTTCGAGGGGCGTGGCTACCTATCTTTGCTTTTGGTGTCCTCAGTCGGCGCACGGCCGCTGGGAGTACAGGCCGACCAGCTTCAGGCGGTCACGCATTGGGCCGCGACGCAGTTCGGCGAACCAGTCAATCGGCTTGTCGCCGTCGGACCGCGGATCACGCTCGCGGCGCTCGTCGCCACGGCGGCCTGCGCCGAGGAGGAACGGCCGCAACAACTCGTGCTGCACGGCTCGCTCGGCAGCCTCCGCGAGATCGTCGAGAACAACTGGTCCGTCGACGCATATCCCGAGCTGTTCTGCTTTGGCCTACTCCAGCTATGCGATATCGACGACCTGATCGAGCTTGCCAAGCCGTGTGAGGTTGTTCGCAGGTAGCAATGGCTAAGCCGTTACCAAGGGCCGGATCGCATTCGCTTCCGATGTAGTTGTGGAGAAGTTTATGTCCGCAAGACTTTTGTTGGAAGTGGCACTGCGGATTCTGGGGCTGTGGCTTCTTGCCAGCACGATCTCTACCGTAACTTTTATGGCGTCATGGTACGTAGCCGACGGCGGTGCGACAGGCGGCGTCGGATTAAATTATCTTGTATCAACGGGCGCGTACGCCGTCGTTCAGTCTGCACTAGGAATTGCGCTGATTCGCTGGGCGCCCAACATTTCCGCTCGATTCTATCCATCCGATGTCCAGGAATCAGAGCCGCAGATTCACGTCGGTCCGGGAGACATCTATCACACGGCGTGTTTCGTGCTGGGTGTCTATTTGCTCGTTCTAGGCGTAGATTTCTCGGGGAAGCTGGCGATTGAAGGTCTGTCGACTGGTTGGGGGAACCAGTTGGCAAGTGCTGCCGTTTCAGCGATAGTCTACACGGCGTCCAGCTTACTTCTAATCTTCGGGTCGCGCCGAATCGGTCAGCTCGTATCAAATTTGCAATATGATCCCGATTCAATCCCCCAGCAGCAATTCAGCCTCAGGCTTCTACTGATCATCACGGTCTTGGTCGCGGTGATCCTGGGAGTGATCCGATTGATATCCGTACCTGGCTGATAGCAAGTGGTTCGCAAATA
>JAKEIB010000134.1 GCA_022614705.1 Planctomycetota bacterium
GTGCAAGAAATCCAACGACGGCTCACGCGTCGGACCTTTCTGGGCCGCGCCTCGCTCGGTGTGGGCGCGGCGGCGCTGTGGTCGCTTTTCGCGCGCGAGGCACAATCGAATGTGCCTGGTTTGCCGCACTTCACGCCGCGCATCAAGCGCGTGATCTTTCTCTACATGTCCGGCGGGCCCTCGCATCTGGAAACGTTTGATTACAAGCCGGTCTTGGCGCGCCTCAACCGCCAGCCGATGCCTGAATCGTTCACGCGCGGCCAGCCGATCGCGCAGCTTCAAGATCAGGAGCTGCGCATCATGGGGCCGCAGATCGCCTTTCGCCGCTATGGCCGATCGGGGCAGGAAATCTCCGACTTTTTGCCGAACATCGCTCGTATCGCCGACGACATCTGCATAATTCGCTCGCTGCACACGGACCAGATCAACCACGATCCGGCGCACATGGTCATGAATACCGGCACGGCGATTCCGGGCCGGCCCAGCCTCGGCGCCTGGGTGCTCTACGGTCTCGGCAGCGAGTGCGACAACCTGCCCGGCTTCATCGTCCTGACGAGCTTCGGCGGCCGCAATCCGCAGCCGCTGGCCGCACGGCAATGGGGCGCTGGCTCGTTGCCGAGCCGGTTTCAAGGCATTCAGTTCAACTCCACCGGCGACGCGGTCTATTACTTGCCGAACCCCGCGGGCGTGCACCGCGAGCAGCAGAGGTCGGTGATTGACGCCGTCGCCCAGCTCAATCAGCTTCGACAGCAAGCAGACCCCGATCCGGAAATCGCCACCCGCATCGCACAATACGAAATGGCGTTCGAAATGCAGATGAGCGTGCCGGAATTGATGGACGTCTCGAGCGAGCCGCGGCACGTGAAGCAACTCTACGGCGTCGAAGGCGCGGACGGCTCGTTCGCCTACAATTGCCTGCTCGCTCGCCGACTGGCCGAGCGCGGCGTGCGTTTCATCCAGCTTTATCACCGCGGCTGGGACCATCACGACAACCTGCTCCCCTACATGCAGACGTGCTGCCGATTGTGCGACAAACCGAGCGCCGCTCTGGTGCAAGACCTCAAAGAACGCGGCCTGCTCGACGACACGCTCGTCATCTGGGGCGGCGAGTTCGGCCGCACGCCGATGGTGCAGTACAAAGGCGGCGGCCTGCCCGGCCGCGACCACCACATGCGCGGCTTCTCGATGTGGCTGGCCGGCGGCGGCGTGAAAAGCGGGATCACCTATGGGGCCACGGATGAGCTGGGCTACAACGCCGTAACGGACGGCGTCCACGTCCGCGACCTGCACGCGACCATTCTGCACCAGCTCGGCATCGACCATAGCCGATTCAGCATCCGGCATCAGGGACTGGACGTGCGGCTGACGGGAGTAGAGGAAGCGCACGTGGTCCGCGGCATCCTGGAATGAAGTCAAAACGGATTCATGACAGCCACGTGTCATCAATGTGTCATCAATTTGTTTTTCATAACTGCTTGCGATCAAAGGAGAAACAGAGATTGATGACACGAAGCCCAAAATGAGTGATGTGTCAGCAATTTTTCGACCGTCTTTTTGATGTAAGTCTAGTGTTTGCTTAAACTTAAATTGCTGACACATCATGTTTCATGATGTGTCAGCAATTATGCTCTGGCATGAAAAGTCTTCACAATTGGCTCGGACTGGCTTCCCAAATTCATGAGACAGGACGAGTCAGCACAATCACAAGTTAGCGATAGGACGCATCGATGAGAGCCGCCCGCGTCTGCCTTCTGGTTCTTTTCGCGGGACTCGTGGGATGCGTTACTCGCTCGGGCGATAACTCGCCGCCTTCGCGCGACGATGTTGCAATGCCAAAGATCAGCAGCAACCGGCAGTGGTGGAACTGGTCCCAAGGAACCGCTTTCTCCAATGGCGACTGGAACCTGAAAAAGCCGAAGGAGGTGGCGAAGTTCCTCGATGAACTCCTCAAGTGAACGCATTCCTAATCTGGGAGTAGAACATGAAATCACTTTATGAACGACTCGGAGGCTACGACGCCATCGCTGCCGTGTCGGGCGATCTGATCGCCCGCCTCATGGACGATCCTCAGCTGGGGCGGTTCTGGCAGCACCGCGGCACGGACGGGCTGCGGCGTGAGAAGCAGTTGCTGATCGATTTCCTCTGCAGCAGCGCGGGAGGCCCGCTCTACTACACCGGTCGCAACATGAAAACAGTGCATGAAGGGATGCGGATTTCCGGCCCCGACTGGGCCGTGTTTATCAGCCATCTGCGACAGACGCTCAAGAAGTTCGAGGTTCCCGTCGCCGAGACGGAGGAAGTGCTTGACTTTGTCGAGAGCACCCGGGCCGATATCGTCGAGGCTTAACCCATATCTGGCCCGCGCCGTCAAGGGACGGATGCTTCCGCTACCGTGGATGAGGGGCGGGCCACAAGATGAAGGGGCAAAGATGCATAGAATCGCGTCCACCACATTGGTAAGTGTCCTTGCCCTGGGATTCATCTTGGCTCAAGAAGGGGTCGGCAGAGACGGGGTCCGTGAAGTCGAAGGCGTCTGGGTCGCGGTCACGCGCAAGTTCAAAGGGAAAGTAACTTTGGCATCCTAAGGCTCTGTTTCACAACGAGCGATACCAAGCGGCTTATACCGAATTCCCTGCTGGCGAGCGTAAAAACGATCCGGTGGTTTACTGGGAATTCAAGAGGGAAAAACCGTAGTGTGGACCTGTCCGCTGTAATCGGCAGCCGGCGTGAGGGTCGGGCTTAGCAAGAGGCCGAACCATTCGTTTCTGAGGTGGATTGAACATGCAAGCTGACCCGGCCCGCATGCGCATGGAGTCCGTCGCATGGCCACCCCCTTGACCAACGTGTCCTTCGATGGATCGCCGGTGCAATTCCGGATGGATTCGCCCTTAAACAACGGCTACCCTTCGATGGCGGAAGGCACAGCAGTGGGTCTGTTGTGTTTTCACCCCGAAGGAGTTGAATCTCAAAGCCCAAGGTCGCGCAGCGCACCCTGGGTTGCGGAGGCACCCGAACAAATCCTACCCCGAAGGGCCGAAGGGGTAAAAACATCCGTGCGAACCGGTCACCTGCCTCCCCTCGCCCTGAGGGAGAGTGGTTGGGTGTGAGGGCTTGGGCGGAAACGGGAATACATCCCTGTATTCCGTTGCTTACGCGCCAGCAATTGGCCAAGATGGGACTGGCTTGCAAGGAGAGTCACGATGCAGAGGACACTGGTTTTGGTCGCGGCACTATTGATATCGGAATCGTCGCTCAGGGCGGGCGGCGACAAGGAAGCTGCCTTCCCCAAGTTCCGCATGCAGGAAATCGCCACCGACCTCGGCGTCGGCTACGCCGTCACTCTCGCGGACGTCAATAACGACGGCAAGAAGGACATCGTCGTCGTCGATACCAACCGCGTGCTCTGGTACGAGAACCCATTTTGGAAGCCGCGGCTTATCTTGAAAGGCGTGACCAAGCCCGACAACGTCTGCATCGACGCCCACGACATCGACGGCGACGGCCTCATCGACTTCGCGCTCGGCGCTGAATGGAAACCGTTCAACACCAAGTCCGGCGGCACGCTGCAATGGCTTAAGCGCGGCCAGTCGCTCGACGAGTCTTGGACCGTTTACCCGATCGACACCGAGCCGACCGTGCACCGCATCCGCTTCGCCGACATCGACGGCGACGGCAAGCCCGAGCTGGTCTCCGCCCCGCTCATGGGCCGCGGCGCCACCAAAGGAGCCAACTGGATGGACGGCTCGCCTGTCCGAGTCACTGCCTATCGCATTCCCAAAGATCCAACGAAAGACCGCTGGGCCCCCGAAATCCTTGACGAGAGTCTGCACGTCATTCACAACCTTTGGCCCGTCGCGGGCCGAGGCAAGGGCAAAGACATTCTGACCGCCAGCTATGAAGGTGTGAGCCTTTTGTCGTTGCAAGACGGCAAATGGTCGCGCACGCACCTTGGCATTGGCATTCAGGAAAACCCAAAAAGCAATCGCGGCGCCAGTGAAGTAAAGCAAGGCACGCTCAAAATCGGCAAGAAATACATCGCCACTATCGAGCCATGGCATGGCGATCTCGTAGTGGTTTACACTCCTCCCCTCGCCCCCGGGGGGAGAGGGGTTGGGGGTGAGGGGGCGCTCTGGGATCGCTACGTCGTCGACGACCAACTGCGCTGGGGGCACGGCGTTTGGACCGCGGACCTGGACGGCGACGGCGGCGACGAACTCATCATCGGCGTGCGCGACGATCCGGGCAAAGGCGACAAGGTGACCGACCGCCGCGGCGTGCGCATCTACAAAGCGCTCGACGAGCGGGGCACGAAATGGGCCCGCAGCATCATCGACAAGGGCGGCGTGGCTGTCGAAGATCTGTGCGCCGGCGACCTGGACGGCGACGGGCGCATCGACATCATCGCGGTGGGCCGGCAGACGAAGAATGTGCGGATTTATTGGAACCAGGGCAAGTAGGCGTCCGCGTCCTACCTTTCACCGTTACTCACTACCGGGATCAAGAAGGTTGTCGGACGCAGGTTCGGCACCGGACGTTGGGTGAGTATGGTGACTCGCGCCTGGCCTGGTCCCACATCGTCCGGAACGGGCACCTGCCCTGTAATCGTGCCGCCGCCGCAGCAATCATCGAATGACAGCGTGACCGTGGCGCGAAGCGGCTCTCCATCGGGATTCTTGTTGGGATACACAATCTTGGCTAAGAGAGGGCCGTCCGCTCCGAAAACGATCTGGTTGGCACTGCGCCACGCATACGTATTCACTCCGAGCCCCGCCGTGCCGGTATAGATCGTGAGGTAAGCCGCTTTGCCGGGCACGAAAGTCCGCGGATGCGGAGAGAGGTAAGTGAGCGGACCGTTGAAGTGAATAATGGGCGCGTCTTTGGGCCGGTCGGCAAACGCTTGGCACCGCGCGGACCAGCCTTTCCCATCGATGGTGATCGTCATATCGATGGAACTTATGACGCGGCCCTCGGCCACGTAGCGATACATCTGCAACCGAAAGTGCTTGTATTGACTTTTATCGTCCGGCAGGGAAAGCTCGGCGACGCCGAACGCGGTCGTCTTCTCGTCGGGCCGATGTCCCTTGGTCCGTTCGTCCAATTCCGTGAGGTCGCCGTTGCCATTGCCGTCCACGTACAGCACGTCGCCGTCCTGTACGAGCCAGACGCGGCCCTTGGCTTGGGGACCGAAGACCAGGAGGCAGTACTTGGGCTTCGATGTGTAAGCCGGCTCTTTGGCGATGGTGCGGTCGATCTCGGCTAGATCGGCGGCGCACACGGATGCCGTCGCGGCGCATGCCAAAAGCGTTGCCGCGATGAAGGTAAGCAAGCGCATGGGATTCTCCTGGCGACGCCAAATACGACGGAGTTGCTAGCAAAGATAACGCCATGTCGTTACAGGACGGAGAATGTCGCGAAGTGCTATAATCTAACCACCAAATACCGGCAACCGAGGTGAAACATGGAGATCCTGGGCGGAATCGTCGGAGTCGGCGCAATCGTCGGCGTGTTTTTGCTTATTGCCCGGTCGATTGGCAGCGCGCACAGCGGCGGGCGGGGCTATGGCGAAAGCGGCACGGACGGTACCGGAATCGGCGGCGGCTATTATGGCGGAGGCGACGGCGGCCCAGACTGTGGAGGCAGCGACGGCGGGGGCTGCGATGGCGGCGGCGGCGGCGGGGCTGGCGGCTCGGGATGACACGCGACGTTTTTTCGCGAATACGACGCCAGAGAGTCATCTCATTGCTGTGCGGCAGGTGGCGGGGGTATGAACATGTCAGCGGCGTCGAATGGGCCCTTGAAATAAACCCAGAAGAAAAAGAAAAAGTCCAGCCAGTATCATGCCCCATGTTGCCAATTTCAGGCCTGGAGAAGGGGCATCCCAATCACTCCATCGGTGCATTCCTTCCGTAAGTGAAGCGATTGCGATGCCTACTACGAAAAGCCAGAATCCCCACTTCATTGCCGCTACACCATCAGTCCCGCTATCGGCTCCGCGTGGTATATGAAATGCGGCCGCTGGTTGGCGTCGCGCCAGGCGGCGGTTCTTGTCAAGCCGAGCGTGTCGTAGATCGTGGCCGCCATGTTTTCCGGGGTTTGCGGACTGGTGACGGGATAGCCGCCCTGGCGGTCGGAGGAGCCGACAACGGTGCCGCCGCGCACGCCGCCGCCCGCGAAAAACACCGTCTGCACACTGCCCCAGTGATCGCGGCCCGGCAAAGCATAATGCTGCGGCAACAGACTGATGCGCGGCGTGCGGCCAAACTCGCCGGCCATGACGATCAGCGTCGATTCCAAAAGGCCGCGCGCGTCCAGGTCGTCGATCAGGGCCGACACGCACCGGTCCATCGGCGGCAACAAGTTGTCCTTCAAGTGCGGAAAGGCGTTGCCGTGCGTGTCCCAGGTTTCGTTGCGGCCCAGGTTCACTTGCACCATGCGGACGCCGACTTCCACCAATCGGCGCGCCAAGAGGCAGGACCAGCCGAAGAGGTTTCGGCCATAGGCGTCTTGCACCTGCGGGCTTTCACTGGAGAGGTCGAAGGCACTGCGCACGCGGCTGGACGTCAAGAGCGACCAGGCCCCAGCGCGTTGATCGTCGAGCGCTTGCCGCGCAAGCTGCTGATCGAGGCGCTTTTGCTGGTGCTCGACCATTTCCAGCAAGCCGCGCCGCGAGGTCAGCCGGCGCGGATCGATGCCCTCCGGCAAGGACAGATTCGGCGGCTGGAACACGGGAGACAGCGTGTGCTGGTGCGGCCGGCGCTCATGGTCGATGCAGTGGGGGCAAGCGCCGTAGCCGGGACAGTTTTGCGAGGCGGCGATCACCCAGGGATCGTGGCGCGGCCCCATTTCTCCCGCGAATTGGCCGGGGATGACCCGGCCCGAATGATGTATGTAATGGAAAGGGACCACCGCCGCGGAGGGAAGCTGACCGCGACGCGGCACGAGGTTCCCTGCCATGGACGTCAACGACGGATAATCGCTGGGCATGGGCCGGTTCGGGTTGAAACCAATCGGCGCCTGGCTGCGGCCGGTCAGCATGATGTGATGGCCGAGCGAATGATTGTTGCTGGGATGTGTCAGCGAACGGACCAGCGACCATTGGTTGCTGCAGGAAGCCAGGCGCGGCAAATGCTCACACACAAGGACGCCGGGCGTGCGCGTCCGGATCGGGCCAAATTCGCCGCGGATGATGTCCGGCGCGTCCGGCTTGGGATCGAAGCTATCGTGCTGCGCAAGGCCGCCGGAGAGGAAAATGTAGATGACGGACTTGGCGGACGCCGTGGCGTCGGCCTGAGCCGTCGGCACGTCGGCCAGGGATAAACCCATCAGACCGAGCGCGCCGGCTTGCAGCATGTCGCGTCGAGTAAAGACCGGATGACGCGGATTCATGACGCCCCCTAGTCACCGCCATCATACCTTGGCGGCGTGCGGGGGCAAATCGTAAATCCCAAAATCTAAGTCTGAAATCCGAAACAAATGCAAAATCAGAAGAAGAAATCACCAAACCCGAGAGTTTGAGTATTCTTTGTTCGATTTGGATTTGTTTCGGATTTCGATATTGGGATTTTGGATTTCTTAAAAGTCGCCGACCACTTCCCCGCCGGCCCGCGTGCCGAGAGCTCGCCACGTGCCAATGCTGATGTTTTGGTTGACGGAGCGCACAGCGCCGTCCATCATCAGCGTGTTGACGATGCCATCGTGATAGCTGCGCGAAGTAATCGCGGCGTACGTCGGCAGCGTGGCGCTGTTGCCTTCCTGGCGCGAGTTGTAGTCGATGTCGTAGGTTATGCCGCTAGACGTGAAGGGCACCACCGTATTGGGCGTGAAGATGGTCGTGAAGCCGCTGTGGTGGACGCGGCCGTCCGGCCATTCGGTGTGGCCGGTGTTGTCGTTGCGGTTCGGTCCGAGCTTCATTTGCCCGCCGATGGCAAATGCCGCGATTTGCGCCGGCGTACTGGGCGGCGTCGGGCCCGGATCGGCCGTATTGCGAACGTAGGGCGTGAACGCCTTGACCTCACTGGCGCACAAGGAGTTGCTCAATCCATCGATCACCGCCGTGGGCCGCAAACGAGCATTGGGGAAAAACATGCCGTCGCCGCCCGCGCCGTTGGTCGGATTCCAGACCGCCCAGGTGCCGAAGTTGAAACCGTACGTGTGCGGGTACACGAACGGTTTGCCGCCGTTGGTGCGCACGGTGTCGTTGACTTCGCTGGGACAGACGTAAATGGGGATGCGCGTTTGCGGCACACCCGTGTTGCCCTGCGCGTCCCAAGCCACTTCCAGATTGATGAGGACGTAAGCGTTGCCTTGTTCGACGTACGGCAAAATTCGCCCGTGCACTCCCCAGGAGCCGTTGTTGGTGCCGAACGTCGAGCCGATCGGAGCGAACATGCTGGGCGGATAACGTTGGATCGTGCTCTCGAAATGATGAACGGCCAATCCGATCTGTTTCAAGTTGTTCTGGCATTGCACACGCGCCGCCGCCGCCCGAACTTTTTGCACTGCCGGCAGCAACAGGCCGATGAGAATCGCGATGATGGCGATGACCACAAGGAGTTCAATGAGGGTGAAGGCGGTCCGGCGCTGGTGCATGGCATTTCCCGTTTGGCTGCGAACCATGAATATGTTCCAATAAGACGACGCAGTCCGCCTAAGCAAAAGGCAAGCCAAGCGCGGCAATGCACAACTCATTGCCGTGATGCGACTTGCAGGGACACGCAAATCGGCGCCGTGCGGCGATTTGCGTATCGTGTCGTCACTCCTGGCGAGAGAATTGCCACCATGAAGCCAACCGATATCCGCATCGAAGAGATTGCGTTTTCCTACGAGGATTTCCGTTATCGCACGCCCATCAAGTTTGGCGGCGTTGCCCTCGACCGCTGCACGCTGCTCAACGTCGACTGCGCCGTGTCCACGCGCGCCGGCAAAAGGGCCAAGGGTTTCGGCTCCATGCCGCTAGGCAACGTCTGGGCCTTTCCTTCCAAAAAACTGAGCTATGAACAGACTTTGGCGGCGATGAAAGCGATGGTCGAGCGCATCGCGTCGATCGCGCGTAGCTACAAGGAATTCGGCCATCCCATCGACATCACCTGGGCGCTGGAGCCGCAATATGAGCAGGAATCGACGGCGGTGGAAGCGGCATTGCAGCTTTCGGAAAAGATTCCAGTGCTGTGCACGATGGTCGCCGCCAGCCCCTTCGACGCCGCCCTGCACGACGCCTTCGGCAAAGTGCACGGACTGAACTGTTACCACACGTATGGACCGTACTTCACAAGCCACGACCTGGGGCACTACCTGGGGGCCGAGTTTCAAGGCGAAACGCTGGACCGGTATGTCCACAAGCAACCGCAGCCGCGCTTGCCCCTCTATCACCTGGTGGGCGCTCTTGATCCACTGGAGGAAAAGGACATTGCCAAGCGCCTCGGCGACGGCTTGCCGGAGACGCTCGGCGAGTGGATTCGCCAGGATGGCTTGACGCACCTCAAAATCAAGCTCAACGGCGACAACCTCGATTGGGACGTGCAACGTGTCGTCGGCGTGGACCGAGTGACCGGGAAGACACAAGAAGAGCGCAAGGTCACGCGCTGGTACTACTCCTTGGACTTCAACGAGAAATGTCCCAACGTCGGTTACCTGCTCGAGTTCCTAAAGAAAGTGAAGGAACAAACGCCCGCAGGCTTCGAACGCATTCAGTACATCGAACAGCCGACGGCGCGCGATCTCAAAGCGAACCGGCACAACGTCATGCATGAAGCCTCGAGAATCCGTCCGGTAGTGATCGACGAATCGCTGATCGACCTGGAGAGCATCCAGCTCGCTCGTGAAATGGGCTATACGGGCGCGGCCCTCAAGGCGTGCAAGGGCCAAACGCAATCGCTTTTGCTGGCAGCCGCTGCGCAAGAGTTCGGCATGTTCTTATGCGTGCAGGATCTAACTTGTCCGGGGGCTTCGCTTATCCACTCCGCCGGTCTTGCGGCCCATGTGCCCGGCGTGGCCGCCATTGAGTCGAACGCCCGCCAATACTGTCCCGCCGCGAATGTGCGGTGGGCCAAGCGTTTTCCAGGCATATTTCGCATCAGCGATGGCACGATGGCGACCGAAGCGTTGACCGGTCCGGGGCTCGGCGCCGTGTGAAGTTTGATCACAAGGAGAAACTACCATGACGAATGCTCGCAAGGTTGCTCTGGTCACCGGCAGCGCCACCGGTATCGGCCGCGCTGCCGCGGTGCGCTTCGCCAAAGAGGGCTA